>NZ_JBYOJU010000018.1:0-149804 GCF_057798855.1 Cupriavidus sp. 96C5-1
GATGACGAAGGTGGCGTCCTTGTTGAGATAATCCGCGCGGTCGAGTTCCAGCGGGTGCGTCAGCTGGATCGTCACGGTGTAGGGCTCGCCCATGCGCTCGACGGCTTCGAACGACACCACCGACAACGCCTTGGCGCTGGCTGACGCCGGCACCTCCAGAGAATACGCCTGCCGCCCTGTCACCGCCCGATGTGCTGTGTTGCCGTAAGCCTCCAGGCCATCCGTTAAGTCCGCCATGCTTGCTCCGTTCCCAGGGCGATCCAATCTCCGCACGCGCACCGCATTGCCTGAAGAACGCGCCCGCTCGCCTTGCATTAAACACGCGAGGACCGTGAGTCCTCCCCTGATTGTCCGTATCGATAGGCATCAATGACCGGATGCCACTAGCTATACCGCAAGCGGGGCCTCGATTGCTCTGGGAAATTTCTGCTTTTTGACCAGGAAAGGACCGAGTCAGTACACCGGGGACACTGGCAAGACGTCAATAGGAAAGGGTAGCCGCTCTACCTCTAGGTGACGACGATGCGTTTCGGCCTTTGCTCGAAATTCAGAATCTGAGTACGAAGACGCTGGCTGTGGTCAGCGATCCGCTTTGCGCGAAGGGCCTGATGCTGAAGGCAGATACAACGGCCGATGCGACGCTGATCTCCGCGCCCAATTCTCGCGATATCGCGCAGGCCGGAGGATGGCTGCATGGGGAGGAGCGCGCCATGTTCGGCGAACCCTATCTGAAATTGCTAACCGCCCCTCCCCCGCCCGAAATGCGCCCGCAAGGCCTCAATCATCGCCGCCGCCGCCGCCGAGTCCCCTCTCTCCTTCAACCGCACCAGGCAGATATCCCGCACCAGCGAAGGCAATTGCAACGGCCGGATCGCCAGGCCCTCCCGCTGGAACTGGAACAGCGCCAGCGCCGGCACCACCGTGATGCCCAGCCCCGCCGCCACCAGCGCTGCCACCGTGGCGAGATGTTCCACTTCCATCACCCCGTTGAGCTTGAGCGGATGCAGCGCCGCGTCCAGGTGCTGGCGCACGCTGCTGGTACGCGAGAGCTGGATGAAGGGCAGGCCCGCCAGCGCCTGCGGTGCGACGCGCCGGCGGCGCGCCAGCGGGTGGTCCGCCGGACATACCAGGTGGAAGCTGTCCGCCACCAGGGGCTCGATGCGCAGGTCGCTGTCCTGCGCCGGGGCGGGCGCCAGCGCAAAGTCGGCACGGCCGCGCCGTACCAGGTCGATGCAGCCGTCCGCCAGCAGGTCGAACAGTTCCAGCGCGATGCCGGGATAGCGCTGGTGGAAGGCGGCCAGGACCGGTGGCAGGTCGCCCGCGGCCAGCGACGGCAGGGCGGCGATCGATACCCGTCCCTTGCGGCGCTCGGCGTGGTCGCGCAACTCTTCGAAGGCGGTCTCGAAATCCGCCAGCAGGCGCGCCGCCACTTCCTCGAAGCGCCGCCCCTCCACGCTCAGCTCCACATGGCGCGTGGTGCGCTCGAACAGCCGCGTGCCGGCCTGTTCCTCCAGCGTCTGGATCAGCGCGCTGAAGGCCGACTGCGACAAGTGGCAAGCCTGCGCCGCGCGGGTGAAGTTGCGGTGCGTGACCAGGGCCACGAAGGCGCGCAGGTGTTTGACGGAGAGGTTCATTGGCAAGTACTCGGCGGCAGGCAGGCTCCGATGGCAAGCGGCTCCGGCCCTGCCGCGTTTCATCGAGAAAGTCGATAGATTAATCCAAATTATCCGCTTTTTGGCTGACGCGGGCGCGTCTAGAATGCCTCCATCGCCCGCGCCGTGCGGGCCATGTTTTCCTCACCAGGCCATTTCCCATGACCGCCCCTTTGCTGATCGGCTGCGGCGCCGGCTTCTCCGGCGACCGTACCGATGCCGCCCTGCCCGTGGTGCGCACCCTGATCGCGGCGGGCGGCCCGGCCGTGCTGATGTTCGAGACGCTGGCCGAGCGTACGCTGGCGCTGGCCCAGCTCGCGCGCCGCTCCGATCCCGCCCATGGCTACGAGCCCCTGCTGGACGCGCTGCTGGCGCCGGTGCTTGGGCTGTGCCTGGCCAACGGCATTCCCATCGTCGGCAATTTCGGCGCCGCCAACCCGCGCGCCGCGGCGCGGCGCGTGCGCGCGCTGGCTGCGGAGCTAGGCCTGCCGCCGCCGCGCGTCGCGGTGGTGGAGGGCGACGACCTCTCGCACGATGCCGGCCGCGCCGTGCTGCGGGACATCGTCGGCGCGGGCTTTCCCGAGGCGCGCTTCGTCTGCGCCAATGCTTACCTTGGCGCGCGGGGCATCGCCGACGCGCTGACCGAAGGCGCCCAGGTGGTGGTATGCGGCCGCGTGGCCGATCCCGCGCTGGCGGTGGGCCCGGCGATGGCCCACTTCGGCTGGTCGTGGCAGGACTGGGACCGCCTGGCGCGCGCCACCATGGCCGGCCACCTGCTGGAGTGCGGGGCGCAGGTCACCGGCGGCTATTTCGCCGATCCCGGCATGAAGGACGTGCCCGCCGTGCATGCCGTCGGCTACCCCATCGTGCGCCTGGATCAAGACGGCAATATCGAGGTGGGCAAGGCCGCGGATACCGGCGGCTGCGTGGACCTGCGCACCGTCAAGGAGCAACTGCTCTACGAAGTGCACGACCCCGCTGCTTATCTCACGCCCGACGTGATCGCAGACATCAGCGCGGCCACGGTCGAGCAGACCGGGCCGGATCGCGTGGCGGTGCGCAATGTGCGCGGCCGCGAGCGGCCCGAACAACTCAAGGCCAACCTGTTCTACCAGGGCGGCTGGATCGCCGAGGGCGAGATCTCCTACGCCGGCCCCAACGCCGCGGCGCGCGCGCGCCTGGCCGCGCAGATCGTGCGCGAGCGCATGCGGCTGCTCGGCCACGACGCCGCGATCCGCTTCGACCTGATCGGTGTGCTGAGCGTGTTCGCCGACGACGGCGGCCGCCTGCTGGCGCAGCCGCAAGCGGGCGAGGCGCAGGCACGGGACGTGCGCCTGCGCGCCGCGCTCGCGCATGAGGACAAGCCCGTGGCCGAAGCGCTGCTGCGCGAAATCAATGCGCTCTATACCTGCGGGCCGGCCGGCGGCGGCGGCGTGCGCACCGCGCTGCGCGCACGCCTGAACGCGATGTCCTGCCTGGTGCCGCGCAGCGCCGTCAACGCAAGCCACACCCTGCTGCCATGAACGCTACCCAAACCCATGCGGGCCACCCGCACGCCCCGGCCGCAACCATCGCGCTCTACCAGCTCGCGCATGGCCGCACCGGCGACAAGGGCGATCGCTCCAATATCAGCGTGATCGCCTACGACCCGCGCGATTTCGATCACCTTGCCGCCCATGTGACCGAAGACGCCGTTGCGGCGCTGTTCCGGCATCGTCAGCCGCAAGCGGTCAGGCGCTACCTCGTGCCATCGCTGCAGGCCATGAACTTCGTCATCGACGGCGTGCTCGATGGCGGCGTCAACGATGCGCTCAACCTGGACACGCACGGAAAGGCACTGTCCTTCCTGCTGCTGCAACTGGAAATTCCCCTGCCGCCACGCCTGTCCGGCGCCGGCTGAATATCCGCATCAAAACCAAACCACGACGAATCAAAGACTACAACGCATCGAGATTCGAACAGGAGACCAACGATGTCCGCATACAGCAAGCCCGCTTCCGCCCTGAAGGCGGCCACCGGCATCGCCGCCGCCGCGCTCGCGCTGCTGGCCGGCCCCGCGCACGCGGAGTTCCCGGACAAGCCGATCCGCTTCGTGGTGCCGTTCGCCGCCGGCAGCGCGACGGACCAGCTCGCCCGCGCGATCGGCCAGGCCATCACGGTGGACGCCAAGGTGACGGTGGTGGTCGACAACAAGCCCGGCGCCAACGGCTTCATCGCCGCCGGCGACGTGGCCAAGGCCAGCCCCGACGGCTATACCGTGCTGATCAGCACCAACACCACGCATGCGGCCAACGAGCATCTGTTCAAGAAGCTGCCCTATGATCCGGTCAAGGACTACGCGCCGCTGACCGCGCTGGGCCGTGGCGGGCAGATCATGGTGGTGAACCCGCAATTGCCGGTCAACAGCGTGGGGGATTTCATCGCGCTGGCGAAGAAGGAGCCGGGCAAGCTGAGCTTCGGCAGCGGCAGCTCGTCCTCGCGCATCGCCGGCGAGCTGTTCCAGCAGATGGCGCATGTGCAGCTGCTGCACGTGCCCTACAAGAGCAACCCGCTCGCGCTCACCGACCTGCTGGGCAACCAGATCCAGATGATGATCACCGACACCGCAACCGGCCTGCCCCAGGTCAAGAGCGGCAAGCTCAAGGCGCTGGGCGTGTCGGGCAAGGCCCGTTCGCCGCTGGCGCCCAATGTGCCGACCATCGACGAGGCCGGCGTCAAGGGCTACGAGATGAGTTACTGGTTCGCGGCCTACGCGCCGGCCAGGACGCCGCAGCCGGTGGTGGACAAGCTCAACGCCATGCTGGTGAAGGCAGCCAGGAGCGAGACCGCGGCCAGCTTCTACCAGACCACGGGCACCGAAGTGTTCACCAGTACGCCGGCCGAACTGGCCAGGTTCCAGGCGCTGGAATCGGCCAAGTGGGGCCGCATCATCAAGGCCGCCAATATCCAGCCTGAATAAGGCATGGCAGCCGTATCACCGTGCGGATGACCCGCACGGCGATACGGCCTTTTCCGCTTATTGCGGCAAGGTCGCCTTGTAGCCCACGGCATACGGCAGCTTGCCGGGCTTGGCGCTGCCCACCGGCTGCGACAGCGCGGTGAACTCGGTCTCGTTGAAGGCGGCGAGACCACCCAGTGCCGCCGCGGTCTTGCCGTTGCTGACCGTATCGGCCGGGGCTAGCGCCACCATGGCGGTGGCCGCCGCGCGTACGGCGCTCAGGTAGCTCGCGGTGTCATCCAGGCGGTAATTGTCCAGGTTGACGCGCTGGCGCAGCCAGTCGCCCCAGTAGAACTCCGTGAACTCGGTGGCGTCGGTCAGTTGCTGATAGCCGATATCGCGGGTGAAATACACCAGCGAGCGGTAGCGGTCGTTGCCCATGCCGTTGCGCAGGCCCAGCGACAGCGGCAGCTCGGCCGGCGTGGTCGGACGGTTCGCGGTGTCTTTCAGCCACATCAGGTTGCGCGCGCGCAGCGTGCGGAAGAAGGTGGCGCGGTCCTGCGTGGCGAAGTTGTCCTGCACCTTGATCCACATCTTCGCCTGCGGGCCGCCGTCCGCCGTTTCCCACACGCTGGTGAAGGTATGGTGGCCGTCGGTCAGGTACGGCTTGCCGGCCGGCCCGATCACCATGGTCTTCATATCCTCCGGCTTGGTGCCGACGGTCTTGGTGCAGGTGAAGGATGCCAGGTCGTCCACGCGCGAGGCGGCGGTGGTGGTCTTGGCCTTGTTCTGGCCGTTGGCCTCGCAGGCATCGTCGAACTTCTTGGCCGGGTCGGCGGCGTAGCGGCCCAGCTTGTAGTAGATCTGGTCGAAACCGATGGCGGGCTGGGTGGGGCGCAGGTCGGCCAGCGTGACTTGCACGATATCGCCGGCCTTGGCCTGCAGATAGGCGGTGGTGGGCGATTCGGCCGCCAGCGCTGTGCACACGCCTTGCAGGCGGCGTGCGGTGCCGGGCACGTCGCGCAACTGGTATGCGAGCCTGGCGCTGACCGGCAGCAGCGCCAGCGCGGCTTGCGGCTGGCCGGCGGCGGCGTCCTGCCAGGCTCCGTAGACCAGGCCGTTGGCCCCATTGGCGAGCGTGCCGCTGGCCCCGCCGGCCGTGTTGTAGCTCAGCGTGACGTTGCTGGCGATATGGTCGGCGGCGAGGCGGGTGCCGGCGATCGAGACAAAGTTGCGGCGGGTGCGGCCGGTCGGCGCGTTGCCGGCATCGAGCTCGGGCTCGGCGCACAGCCAGTCGCCGTCGCTGGCGCCCGCGGCGACCGCCTGCGCGCTCTTGAGCACCCAATTGCCGTTGCGTGCGCTGCCGTTGGCGTTGGTGGCCGCCTCGTCGACGAACAGCGTGGCCTGGCCGTCCTGGCGCGCCACGAACAGGCGGCCGATCCTGGCGCCGCCCAGGGTCACGGCAAAGGCACCGGGGAAGCGCTGCTGGTCGGCTTCCGCGCTCAGCCGGCCGCTCTCGCCGCCGGCGCAGTTGTCGGCATAGGCGGCACCGGCGCAGGCGCGCAGGGTGCCGTCGGCGAAGATCCTGACCTGCCCCGCACCGGACGTGCCGCCGGCCTGGCGCAGATAGCTGTAGACCCCCGCGATATCGCTCAGTTGGGCGCCCTTGTTGGCGGCGCTGACGTAGCCCTGCAGCAGGGCACCGCCGCCGGCGGCCAGGTTGGGCACCTGGCCCAGCGCGCCGGACAGCACGCCGGCATCGACCACGAATTCGAAGCCGATCGCGCTCGCGGCGGCAGCCAGGCCGGCGGGGACGTCGGCCGTAGCCGCCGCCAGCCTGGCAACCTTGTAGGTGTCGCCGTTGCGCGTGTAGCTGCCCACCAGGGCGCCGGCCAGGCCAAAGCGGGAATCGAGAAAGCGCAGCGTGACCTGGCCCGCGGCCGGCTGGTCGAGCTGCACCGATACCGTGTCGCCAAAGCTCGCCGCACCCACATAGAGCGAGCCGCCCGCCAGCGGCGCGAGAGCGGCGGGCTGCGTCACCGTGCCGCCATTGCCGCCGCCCGTATTGCCACCGGCGCCGGTTTGCGGTGCCGTGTCACCGTCGCCGCCGCAGGCTGCCAGCGCTGCCGTGGCCACGCCGCAGGCGATAGCCGCCCAATGCTTGCGCTTGATCATATCGATATCCCTCACCCGTTCCGTTGTTCTCGTTTGCCGTCCCGTGCTGTGCCGGGTGGCTAAAGAGCATCAATCTATGTCGGTTCGATGACCTGCCTGTGACGCAAGGCATTGTGGGCAATACATTGAGGATGGCGGCGGCGAACGCAAACCCGGGCGCGGCAGCGACCTTGCTGGCGGCAGGGCCGCTTCGCCGCAGGCCCGCGCGCCGGGCTACCATGCCGGCAGACCACGCATTCCACCCCACCATCGCCGCGCAAGGCCCGCAGCCATGCGCAGGCATACACAAGGCACAACATGAACGCACCTGCAGTTCCCAGCGCAACGGCGCGCCCGGATGCCCTCGCCCCACAGGCGCTGATCCGCACCTATGTCCGCGCCAAGGACGAAAACCGCCCGCACCTGATGGCGCATGCGTTTGCCCCGGACGCCACGCTGGAGATGACGGTCAAGTCCGAGACCATTGCCTTCCCCGGGCGCAGCGAGGGCCTGGCCGCCATCAGCGACGTGCTGGTGCGGCGCTTCGGCCAGACCTACGACAACGTCTACACGTTCTGCCTGACCGACGCCCCGCCCGGGGCGGAGGCCGGGCGCTACGGCTGCGACTGGCTGGTCGGCATGACCGACAAGGCCACCGGCGGCGTGCGGGTGGGCTGCGGCAGCTACGCGTGGGTTTTCTCCATGCAGGCGGGCATCCGGCGCGTGCAGGCGCTAACCATCGTGATCGAGGCCATGGAAGTGCTGCCCGCCGACGCCGCGCAGCCGGTGCTGGACGGCTGGCTGGCCCGGCTGCCCTATCCCTGGTGCAGCGCCGGGCAGGCCTGCGGGCAGGCGCCCGCGCTGGCGCAGCTGGCGCCGGTGCTGGCCTATCTGCAGGCGGGGGCAGGGTCCGGGGACCGCTGATCATGTATGGTGCGGTGTTGCGGTGTTGCGTCGTATCCCGCCATCCCGTTCACCGGATAGATCAGAGGAGCATCCCATGACCCTGCCCAACCTTGCCGGCCGCCGCCTCGTGGCACTTTCGCTGAGCGCCGCGCTTGCCCTTGCCTGCCTGCCTGCGCTGGCGCAAGGCCCGGCCCCCAAGGCGCCGCCGGCCCGGCAAGAGAACCAGGTTCCCGGCTATTACCGCATGATGCTCGGCCAGTTCGAGGTCACCGCGCTCTACGACGGCTATGTCGACCTCGATGCCCGACTGCTGAAGTACACCAGCCCGGGCGAGGTGCGAAGGCTGCTGGCGCGCATGTTCGTGGCTGCCACGCCGGGCATGCAGACCGCGGTCAATGCCTACCTGGTCAATACCGGCAGCAACCTGGTCCTGGTCGACACCGGCGCGGCCGCGTGCTTCGGCCCCACGCTTGGCCGCGTCGCCGCGAACCTGCGCGCATCGGGCTACGACCCCGGCCAGGTCGATACGGTGCTGCTCACCCACCTGCATGGCGACCACGTCTGCGGCCTGAGCGAGGACGGCAAGCCGGTGTTCGCCAACGCCACGGTCTATGTCGGCCAGGCCGAAGCCGGCTATTGGCTGGACGACGCCGCCGCACAGCGCGCGCCACAGGCGGAACAGTCCGCCTTCGCCATGGCGCGCGACGCCGTGGCGCCGTATCGGGCCAGCGGCCAGCTGCGCACCTATCGCCCCGGCGACACGCTGGTGGCGGGCGTCAGCGCGGTGCCGGCGTATGGGCATACGCCCGGTCACAGCGGCTACCTGTTCAAGTCGGGCGGGCAAAGCATGCTGGTGTGGGGCGATATCGTGCACAGCCATGCGGTGCAGTTCCGCCGCCCGGATGTGGCGATCGAGTTCGATTCGGATAGCCGGCAGGCGGTGCGCACGCGCAAGCGGCTGTTTGCCGATGCCGCGCGCGGCAAGCTGTGGGTGGCCGGCGCGCACCTGCCGTTCCCGGGGATCGGCCATGTGCGGGCGGAGGGCAAGGGCTATACCTGGGTGCCGGTGGAGTACGGGCCGTTGCGCACGGACCGCTGACGGCTTACCGCTTGAATCCCAGCACCAGCACGCCGGCGCCCACCAGCAGGATGCCGGCCCATTCGCGCAGGCTGGGGCGCTCGCCCAGGAAGATCACGGCGAACACGGCCACCAGCAGCAGGCTCAGCTTGTCCACCGGGGCCACCTTGGAGGCGTCGCCGATCTTGAGCGCGCGGAAGTAGCACACCCAGGAGGCGCCGGTGGCCAGGCCCGACAGCACCAGGAAGGTCCAGGTGCGGGGCGATAGCGTGAGCGGGTTGCTCCACTTGCCCGTCAGCACCACGAAGAAGGTCAGCACCACGATGATCACCGCGGTGCGCACCAGCGTGGCCAGGTCGGAGTTGACCCCTTCCAGCCCGATCTTGGCGAAGATCGCCGTCAGCGCGGCGAACCCGGCCGATAGCAAAGCCCAGTGGAACCAGCCGGTGGAAGTGGCCATGGTGTCGGTGAAGTGCGGTGAAAAGTTGAGTGGCCGGCAGAGCCCGGGGGGCGATCCATGCACGGCTCAGGAGCGCCGGCGCTCCATGGCGACCAGCGAAGGCACGAAGCCGAGCTGGCCGAAGAAGGCCGCCTCGGATGAACGGCCGGCGCGCAGCACCCAGGTGATATCGGGATCGTTGCCGACGATGTGGCGTACCAGCGCGCGGCCGATGCCTTGCCGGCGATGGCTGGGCGCCACCGCGACCATCGACAGGTAACCGTTGGAGATATCGTCGCACAGGGCGCGCGCGAAGCCGACGACCTGTCCGTCGTCGACCGCCACCACCACGCGTTGCGAGTTGGCGATCAGGCGGGCGAAGCGTTCCACATTGGCGACCCGGTGGGCCCACCCGTTGGCCGCAAGGAGTTGTCTGGCCGCCTCGGTTTCTTCTGGCAGCAGATTGCGGATTTCCATCGGGGCTCCCCATGCAAGCACATACGGCAACTCGGCGCAGCCCTTCTGGCGTGGGGCGCATCGCGAGGCGAGTGCGGCGCCTGGCCGCAAAAGACTGCACGCAGTGTAGCGAGCGCGCGCAGGCCCGTCAATTTGCGGGCCCCGTGTTGCGTCCGTCCGGTGGCGGGGTATCATGTTTGCCATGAATGCCTCGATCTTCTCTTCCGCCCATCCGGCCGATCAGCTGGCCGAGTTCACCGACGCCGATGCCGCGCTGGCTCGCATCCGGGAAATCTACGACGCTTCGGTCGGCGCCATCCGCGCGCGCTTCGACGCCTTTGCCCAGCGCCAGCCGCTGCCGTCCGCGGCACATGCCTGCTACCCGTACCTCGGCATCTCGGTCAACCTCGAAACCATGGTTACCGACAGCCGGCCATCCTGGGGCACGGTAGCCTACCCCGGCGTGTACGGCACCACGGTCACCCGCCCCGACCTGCTGGCCGACTACTACCGCGACCAGATCGAGCGCCTGATGCGCTACCACCGCGTGCCGGTGGTGGTCGGCGTGAGCCGGCGCCCGATCCCGCTGCCCTTTGTCATCGAAGCCTCCACCACGGATATCAGCTACACGCAGGCGCGCGAACTCGAAGCCTCCTTCGTGCTGCCTGAGCTGAGCCGCATCGACGACGCCATCGCCAACGGCACTTATGAGCCGGTTCCCGGCGAGGCCGGCCCGCTTTCGATGTTCCCCGCGGAGCGGGTGGACCTGGCGCTGCAGCGCTTGTATCACTACACCGGCACCGCGCCCCAGCACTTCCAGCGCTTCGTGCTGTTTACCAATTACCAGCGCTACGTGGACGAATTCATCGCCCTGGGCCGTTCGCTGATGGCGGCCGAAGACGCGCAGGGCGCCGACGGCTGCGTGCGCTTCGTCGAACCCGGCGATGTGGTGCAGCAGCGCGGCGAGGCCGAGCCCGACGACGCCCTGCGCCCGCGCGCGCTGCCGCAGATGCCTGCCTATCACCTGGTGCGCGAGGACAAGCTCGGCGTCACGCTGGTCAATATCGGCGTGGGCCCGTCCAACGCCAAGACCATGACCGACCATCTCGCCGTGCTGCGCCCGCATTGCTGGCTGATGGTGGGGCACTGCGGTGGCCTGCGCCGCTCGCAGCAGCTCGGCGACTACGTGCTGGCGCATGCCTATGTGCGCGACGACCACGTGCTCGACCACGACCTGCCGCCGTGGGTGCCGGTGCCGCCCATTGCCGAGATCCAGGTCGCGCTGCAGGAAGCGGTGGCGCGCGTCACGGGGCTCTCTGGCAATGAGATGAAGACCCGCATGCGCACCGGCACCGTGGTTTCCACCGACGACCGCAACTGGGAGCTCAAGTCCAAGTCGCTGTACGCGCGCTTCAACCAGTCGCGCGCCATTGCCATCGACATGGAAAGCGCCACGGTGGCGGCCAACGGCTTCCGCCTGCGCGTGCCCTATGGCACCCTGCTGTGCGTCTCCGACAAGCCGCTGCACGGCGAGCTCAAGCTGCGCGGCATGGCCAATGCGTTCTATCGCCAGCGCGTGAGCCAGCATATGTCGATCGGCCTGGAAGCCATCCGCATCCTGCGCGAGAGCGGTGCCGAGCAGCTGCATTCGCGCAAGCTGCGCAGCTTCGACGAGCCGGCGTTCCGCTAGCGCTGCCTCCCGCCGGACGTGCTTGCGCCCGGCATCTTCCCCTTGCGGGCATGCCGGCGCCGGGACCGGAGTCCACGGCCCGGCAGGCGGTGGCCGCGCTTACTGCTTGACGAGTTCGACGCGGCGGTTCTTGCCGCGGCCGGCATCGTCGTCGTTGCTGGCAACCGGCGATAGCGAGCCCACGCCCTTGGCCGTCAGGCGCGCCGCGGGAATCTTGTAGGACGCCGTCAGTGCCTGCACCACCGCGTCGGCGCGCTTCTGCGACAGGTCCAGGTTGCGCGCCAGCGCGCCCTGGTTGTCGGTATGCCCGACGATATAGACCTTGAGCTTGGGATCCGCCTTGAGCAGCTTGGCCATCTCATCCAGCGCGGGCTTGGACTCCGTCTTCACCTCGGCCTTGTCGGTGTCGAAGTAGACGCCATAGATGGCCACCTTGCCGGTCGACGCGATCGAGGTCTGCATGGTCCTGGCGTCGATCACGCTGACCTGCCCGGTCTGCATCGCCTTGGTCTCGATTACCTGCTGATAGATGGCGGACAGGTTGTTGGACGGGTCCGACATGATGTCGAGGAAGACATAGACGTCGCCCTTCGGCGTGGCCTTCTTGGCGAGGATGGCGCGGAACCCATCGTTGAAGGCGGCGTCGCCCTGGCCGGCCAGGCGCACCTTGCCCCCGTTGATCACATAGGACTGGAATTCGGGGCCACACTGATCGTTGCCCTTGCAGGAGAACAGCGTCTGGAAGCCGCCGTTCTGCAATGCGGCCTCGTAGTTGCGCGAGATTTCGAGCACGGACTTCTGCCCGGGAATCCGATAGGCGATGCGGGTGATCTTGCCTTCCAGCGCGAGCGTCTTTGGCGAGTGGTTCGTGGCGATGGGCTGGTTGGGCAATATCGCCTCGTCGTAGTCGACCTGCTGGTAGGCGCGTATCTGGGCGCCGGCAAACCGGGTCAACATCGGGTGGTCCTTGGAACCTGGCTCGTCCGGCAAGGACGCGGCAAGGACTGAGCCCGCCAGGCCGAGGCCAAGGACGGATACCGCAACACGCGCACGCACATCGACTATTCGGTTCTTCACTCGCAACTCCCTGGTAAATAACAAATCAACAAATACCGTTAGAGGCGAGATTTTGTTCCATGTCTGTGGTTTCTGTTGTTTTGCTGGTGGCTGTGTCTTGTGCACGCAACATCTGGCGCAGATTTCTTGCCGCTGCCAGTGGACAAGAGGCAGGCCGCATACGCATGCGTCTTGACAGCGGTGATCCGCATCAGCCACATGAATGCGCGCCGCTTCTCCCGGCGAGACGAATCCGGCCTTGCGGCGCACCGAAAAAACAGTTGCGAAGACTGCAACGCATTTGTTACCCTTCGCTCCGTCTTTACTACGGATTTATTTCCATGGACTGCTGTTCTAGTTGGCCCTCGGCCAAATCCTGAACGGCTAGGCAAGTCCAGGCGATACCTCGCCACTGCCTAGCCGATACCGGCGGGTAGTGGTTTCTTGCACGGGTTCTCCGTGCAAGCCATTCCCTCTACGCGTTGCTTTACCAGGCGATCCGCTTGCCGCGGCATGCACGCTTTCGTCCGTGCATGCCCACGCATGCCGCCGCCTGCGCAGACGCTGGCCATGTCAGCCAGCGTGGAGGCCCCATGCTGTACAGCTTCATTACATCGTGCCACGTCCCGCCGCACCAGGCCGCTCTTGCCGTGCCAGGCGGTGCTGACAGCCTCGCCGCCAGGCGCGGCCACGCGGGGGGCTGAGGGCGCTGCAAGCGCCAGGGGGAGCGCGGAGCCAATCCGCCTCCAGGTGTGCCGGGCTTGGCCTTTCGTCCCGGGGATAAGGAAACCATATGGACAGTTGCCCCAGTCGATTTTCTTATCGAAACCAGGCGTGCCAGCAGTCGTTCACCGGCCGCTGTCTTGCCTGACTGGTAAGGCGGCGGTGTCTTGGGGCCGGTCGGATACGACTCGCCCCGGCCAATCGGCAGGCCCGCTCCTTTGTTGAATTCCGCCGGGATTCCCCGGCATTGCGCCGCCCCGCCAACAGTGCAAAGTGCAATAGCGAAAAAGGGCGGCCAGGAGTCGAGCATGCGTAAGATCTTTTCCTCAACCGTTCGTGCATCCGCCATCACCGCACGGCTGGCCTCGCCATTTCTGCGCCGCATCGAAGCCGGCGCTTCCAGCTCCGCCTCCGGCACGGCACGGGTAGCCGATGCGCGCCGCGTCCCGCACAGCAACCGCGAGTTCGCCGACGCCGCCATCCGTTCGTGCCGGACCCTCTGGTAGCGTCTGCGCCGGTGAATTGAAATGGCATCCGGCGTGTCGGCCGCATCGGCGCGCTGGCTGTGTTCCTGCCGCGGGCACGCGCCGCGGAATTCTGCCTGTGAAGCCAAGGCCCCTTGGCGATATGCCGGGTCAGGCATAGAATCTCGCGCTTTGCCGGCAATGTCTGTTACCGCGCCGCGCTCGCCCGAGGGTCGATGGGGCGGATCCAGCAGGTATCGGCCCCTCCCGTGGTGGGACAAGACACCCCGCGGCGCCGGCGATAAACTTCGAAGCGCCTGATGGCACCGCACGGCATGGCTTGCGTTCCGGCGGCCTTCGCACTTCGCACCTCGCGCGACTTTAGAACAATGACCAAGAATCACCATGCGGTCGTTACGCTGGCCAGCCTCACGCTTGCCGGCTGCTTGCGCTATCCGCATGCGTCAGGGCACCTGGTCCGTACCGCGGCCATCGCTGCCTGCCTTGCGGATCTGGTTGGCCTGGACGCGGCGGACTGCGAGCGCATACGGCTTGCCACGCCAGTGCACGACGTCGGCAAGCTTGCCATTCCCGATGCGGTGCTGCTCAAGCCCGGCAAGCTGCTTGCCGAGGAGCGCCAGGTGATGGAGCGTCACGCCGAAATCGGCGCGAACATACTTGCAGGCAGTTCGAATGCGCTGTTGCGGCTGGCGTCGCAACTCGCTCACCATCACCATGAGCGCTTCGATGGCACCGGCTATCCGTGCCGCCTCGCTGGCCGGGAGATCCCGCTGGCCGCGCGTATCGTGGCAGTCGCGGACGCATTCGATGCCATGACCGAAGCGCGTTGCTATCGCCCCGGGATGACCGACGACGATGCCTTGTCCATCGTCTCGGCGGGGTCCGGCACGCATTTCGACCCGGACGTGACGCGCATCTTTCTCGCCAGCATCCCGCAGATCCTGCACAGCCGCCGCTCAGCGGAAGCGCTGATCGGCGCCGGCTCCGAGATGGCCGTGGTCGCGCGCTTCTACGGCCTGAATCGCGACGCATTGCGGCAGATCCCTCGCCGGGAGCATGCCTGACGCGAAAGCTGCCGCAGCGTCCTTCGGGCTGGCGTCCCGGGCGGGCGTTAGAAGCGGTAGCCCACGCCCATGCTGAACAGCCACGGATCCAGGCTCACGTTCGAGACCTTGACGCCGCCCGCCTTGACGTCGCTCGACAGCCACACCTTCTTGACGTCGGCATTGAGGAACCAGTTCTTGGTGAGCTTGTAGTCCATGCCGATCTGCAGCGCCGGCGCCACGCTCCAGCTATCGAGCGATAGCGAGTTGCTGGCGATGTCGGCACCCCAGATGCGGGTGAAATTCAGGCCGGCGCCCACATAGGGACGGAAGGTACCGTTGGGGATGAAGTGATACTGCACCAGCAGCGTAGGCGGCAGATGCGTGAAGGAGCCGATCTTGTTGCCGTCCAGCGAGACGTTCTGCTTCTGCGGCACGGTCAGCACGAGTTCGGCGGCGATGTGCGGCGTGAAGAAGTAGGTGACGTCGAGTTCGGGAATCCACTTGTCGTTCACCGTGATGCGGTCCGACGGGCCGACCCCGCCGATCGGGTCCGACTTGTTGGCCATGTTGAGGGAGGTGGCGCGCAGGCGCACCATCCAGTTGCCCTGCGTTTCGTCGTCGGCGGCGGCAGGCGTCGCGGCAACGGCACCGAGCAAGGCAAGTGTGGCAAGAACGGTGGTGGAAAGACGGGTAGGTAGAGACTTCTTCATGATGGTTGGCTCGCTTATTGGGAAACTTCACGCACAGTGTGGCGGAGCGTTCCCGGTCGAACCTTGACCGAAAGCAAGAAGATCCCTATCGGTGGCGCACGCTGCCTTGGGCGTCGCGGCGTTGCCACGGCGTCCCGTTCATCGGTGCCGATTGCAGCGGAATGCGCCCTGCATTGGTCCGTTCATGGCCGCCTTCCGCATTTCCAATGCCGGTGCGGGCTTCTAAGATCATGCGCAAATATTCGTGGCAGCGAGCCGCGGCGGGCCTTACGCTGTGCACACAGTCAAGCAACGAGCATGTCGTGGGCGTCCCGCAAGGGCGTCTTTCCGCGTGTGCCCCGTGGGGGCGGGGCACACCGGTTTTTCCGCGGCGAGACCTTGGTTGCGGATGCAGCCGTTTTAGTCCGCGATGGCCTCTTCGCGCTGCGCCTGGCTGGCGGCGCGCAGGTGGCGGTTCACACCCGAGACCACGGCCTTCAGCGAAGCCGTGACGATGTTGGCGTCGATGCCGGCGCCGAAACCGGTAGCGGAATCGCCTACGCGTACCTCCACGTAGCAGGCCGCGGCGGCGTTCGCGCCGGACGAGAGTGCGTGCTCGTGGTAATCCATCACCCGTACCGGCATATCGAGCGCGCCGGCGAAGGCGCCGACGAACGCATCGATCGGGCCGTTGCCCCGGCCGCGCACGCTGACGGGTTTGCCCTCCCGCACCAGTTCCACTTCGATCTCCACCTGGCCTTTGCTGTCGGACACCAGCTGGTGGCCAGCGTAGCGCAGCGGCACCTCGTCTTCAAGATACTCGCGCCTGAACAGGCGGTAGAGATCGTCGGCGCTGGCTTCGAGCCCGCTCTGGTCCGTCATGGCCTGCACCGCGCGGCTGAATTCGATCTGCAGGCGCCGCGGCATATAGATGCCATGCACCTGCTCCAGCAGGTAAGCCATGCCGCCTTTGCCGGACTGGCTGTTGACGCGGATCACGGCATCGTAGCTGCGGCCAAGGTCCGCCGGGTCGATCGGCAGGTAGGGCACTTCCCAGATACCGTCGGCCTGCTGCTGCGCGAAGCCCTTGCGAATCGCGTCCTGGTGCGAACCGGAGAAGGCGGTGAAGACCAGGTCGCCCACATAGGGATGGCGCGGATGCACCGGCAACTGGTTGCAATGCTCCACGCACTGCCGCACTTCGTCGATATCGGAGAAATCGAGCGTGGGGTCCACGCCTTGCGTATAGAGATTGAGCGCCAGCGTGACAAGGTCGACATTGCCGGTGCGCTCGCCATTGCCGAACAGGCAGCCTTCCACGCGGTCCGCGCCGGCCATCACGGCGAGTTCGGCGGCGGCTACCGCGGTGCCGCGGTCATTGTGCGGATGGACCGACAGCACGATGTCGCTGCGTCTCGCGAGATGCCGGTGCATCCATTCGATCTGGTCGGCGAAGATATTGGGCGTGCTGCATTCCACCGTAGTCGGCAGGTTCAGGATCAGCGGACGGGCCGCGCTCGGTTGCCAGATGGCCGATACCGCATCGCAGACCTCGAGCGAAAAGTCCAGCTCGGTCATGCTGAAGGTTTCCGGCGAGTACTCGTACGACCAGGCGGTCCCGGGCATGGCGTCCGTCAGCGCCTTGATCAGCCGCGTGCCTTCCAGCGCGATCTCCTTGACCTCGTCGCGGCTCGCGCCGAACACGATGCGGCGGAAGGAGGGCGCGATGGGGTTGTACAGATGGATCACGGCGCGCGGCGCGCCGCGCACGGATTCGACGGTGCGGCGGATCAGGTCTTCCCGCGCCTGTGTCAGCACCACGATGGTGACGTCGTCGGGAATGCGGTCTTCCTCGATCAGCATGCGCACGAAATCGAAATCGGTCTGCGATGCCGAGGGGAAGGCCACCTCGATCTGTTTCAGGCCGATCTTGACCAGCTGCTCGAAGAATTGCAGTTTGCGCTGCGGACTCATCGGCTCGATCAGGGCCTGGTTGCCATCGCGCAGATCGGTGCTCATCCAGATCGGCGCGCGCGTGATGCGCTGATCGGGCCAGGTGCGATCAGCGAGATCGACGGCGACGGCGGGGCGGTATTTGGCGGCGGGGTTACGCAACATCATGACGGTTCTCCTTCCTCGCGGGAAGATGCGGGACGCGAAGCGCTAAAAAAAGGCGCTGAATGCTAAAGCGGAAAAAGGGTGGCGCAAGGCTGCCGAACTGCCACGAGGCCCTAGGCCCGGCAACCGATCGGTAGGTCTAGCAGTAGCGAGGAGGAGAGGCGCACGGATAGCGCCGGCGCGATGGCCAGTGCACGGCCTGCCGCCAGCACGCGCGCGGCAGCGGCGATGCGGAACGCATCGGCGGCTTGGCGGTGGAGGCAGGTGGTCTGGTGCATTGCGCGCTGGGTGGGAAGCGGGGCCGGATGATACGGCTTCCGTCGATTCCTTGGGTGTTTTGGCCGGGTGCGATAACGCCTTTGCGGCAGCTATGCACCCGAAAGAGAATAGTCGAGAAGCGACGCGGGCGTCAAGTAGCCGGCCATCGGACGCGTCATGGCCATCAGGCGGTCCGGTCGCGAATACCCATGCCGATGATTGACCGGCTTTATTGGAATGCAACGGAATGATGCCCGGCGCCACCGGGCAGGTATCGGAGCGGGAAAGAGCGGCGGGAACGAGGGGCGCGCTATTGCGAAGGGGGGCGGGCGAAGCTGCAAATCCGTGCCGCGCACCCCAAAGCGTACCCGTTTCTGCGTGGTCGAAAACACGCCGGCGACGGCGTGTTTTCGATGTGTTTCAGCGTTTCGCCACGAAGCGGATGACCTGCTCGCCCGCACGGGCGCCAGGCGCTGGCTGAGCGGCGTCCGTGGTGCTGGAGCCGCAGGTATTGCAGCCGCCGCTGTCGCAGCCGCTGGCGCAGCCGGCCGCGGCCTGCGGCGCCAGCCATGCCACGGCGCGCTGGCGCCATCCGGTGGCTGCGCCGCCGCCGAGACGCGCGGCCAGCCCGGCCTTGAGACGCTCGCGCGTACGCGGCGCGTAGCGCGCCGCCACCGAGACCGCGCAGGCCAGCACGATCAGCGGCACCAGCAGGGCTTCAAAGGCGTGATAGAGGCTCATGGCTGCGGTCCTTTGCTTTAGCTGAACATCAGCGCGATGCGGTAGGTAGCGAAGGCGGCCAGGTAGCCCAGCCCTGCCAGGTAGGCGGCCGAGGCCGCCATCACCTTCCAGGAGTTGGTCTCGCGCCGGATCACCGCCAAGGTGGAGATGCATTGCGGCGCGAACACGTACCAGGCCAGCAGCGACAGCGCGGTGGCCAGCGACCATTGGGCGGCAATCATCGGCGCGAGCTGGCTGGCGACGGCGTCCTCGCTGCCGGACAGCGCATAGACGGTGGCCAGCGCGCCCACGGCAACCTCGCGCGCGGCCAGGCCTGGCACCAGCGCGATGCAGATCTGCCAGTTGAAGCCCACCGGCGCGAAGACATGCTCCAGCGCGCGGCCGATCATGCCGGCGAAGCTGTAGTCGATGGCCGGGCCGGTGGCGCCGGCCGGCGGCGACGGGAAGGTGGCCAGGAACCACAGCAGCACCGTCAGCGTCAGGATCACCCTGCCCACGCGGGACAGGAAGATGCGGGCACGCTCCCACAATCCGAGCGCCACGTCGCGCGGATTGGGGATGCGGTAGGAGGGCAGCTCCATCAGCAGCGGATGGTCGGTGCGGTCGCGGCGGAAATACTTCAGCACGTAGGCCACCACCAGCGCGCTCACGATGCCCGCCACATAGAGCGCGAACAGCACCAGCCCCTGCAGGTTGAACAGCCCCATCACCGTGCGCGCCGGGATGAAGGCGCCGATCAGCAGCGCGTACACCGGCAGCCGCGCGGAGCACGTCATCAGCGGCGCCACCAGGATGGTGGTGATGCGGTCGCGCGGGTCCTGGATGGTGCGGGTTGCCATGATGCCGGGAATGGCGCAGGCAAAGCTCGACAGCAGCGGGATAAAGGAGCGTCCGGACAGGCCGGCGCCCATCATCAGGCGGTCGAGCAGGAAGGCGGCGCGCGGCAGGTAGCCGGATTCTTCCAGCGTCAGGATGAACAGGAACAGGATCAGGATCTGCGGCAGGAACACGATGACGCTGCCCAGGCCGGCGATCAGGCCATCCACCAGCAGGCTGCGCAGCATGCCTTCGGGCAGGTGGCTGCCGACGATCTCGCCGAACCAGTGCACGCCGCCCTCGATGCCGTCCATCACCGGCGCGGCCCAGGAGAACACCGCCTGGAACATCAGGAACAGCAGCACGGCCAGGATCATCAGGCCGAACACCGGGTGCAGCACGATGCGGTCGAGCCGGTCGTCCATGGCGGCCGTGCGCGCCGGCATGGTGACGGCGGCATCCAGCAGGCGCTTGACCTCCTGGTGGACGTCCAGGTCGGAACCGGTCTCGGCGGGCGCCGCCGGCACCGCCGGCAGGGCGGCGTCGAGCGCGGCCAGCAGGTTGGTCGCGCCGTTCCGCTTGACGGCCACGGTCTCCACCACCGGCACCCCGAGCGCGGCGGCGAGCTTGTCGCGATCGATGTGGATGCCGCGCTTGGCCGCCGCATCGCTCATATTGAGCACCAGCACCATCGGCAGGCCCAGGCGGCGCAGCTCCAGCACAAAGCGCAGGTGCAGGCGCAGGTTGGTGGCATCCACCACCGACACCAGCAGGTCGGGGCGCGGCTCGCCCGGGCGCTGGCCCAGGCATACGTCGCGCGTGATGGCCTCGTCGAGGCTGGCCGCATGCAGGCTGTAGGCGCCCGGCAGGTCGAGCACCCGCACCTGGCGGCCGGCCGGCGACACGAAATGGCCTTCCTTGCGCTCGACGGTGACGCCGGCGTAGTTGGCCACTTTCTGGCGGCTGCCGGTCAGGCGGTTGAACAGCGCGGTCTTGCCGCAATTGGGGTTGCCCACCAGCGCAACGCGCAGGGCGGGACGCTGGGAAGCGGAAGTCGGGGAGACGGCAGACATGGTCTTGGCAGGTGCCCGGTCAGGCAGCGGAGCGTTTGGCGGCGGGCGCGTCGGGCTGCGCGGCCGGGGAGATGCTGGAGACGGAAGCGCTGACCGCCTCCACGGTAATGCGCGCCGCCTCCGAGCGGCGCAACGCAAACCGGGTAAAGCCCACCTGGGCAACCAGGGGATCCATGCCGAAGGGCCCCAGCGCGATGACCTGCACGGCCTCGCCGGGGACAAAGCCAAGCTCGCGCAGGCGACGAGCCACGGGATCGTTGGAGGAGGTGTCATCGACAGTCACGATGACTGCGGCAGTGCGCCGCGGAAGTTCAGACAACCGCATGAGGCTTCCAGTCCGTTGGCGCGAGGCACGGCACGCGGTCGGCAAACTCACGCCAGGGTTGGTAAATGAAAATCGTTCCCATTGTAGCCGATTTGCCTGGCGGCGTTGTGTTTTTGCGCGGCTGAGCGTTGTGCTTGTGCAGATGAAAAGCAAGCAGCCACGCCGCGCTGCGCGCGCGGCTTGCGCAAAGGCGGCGTGCTCGCCGCTTCCATGCCGCTTGCCCGGCCGCCGCCGATACGCGGCAGGCGAGTGTTAGCATGGCAATCTGTATCGAGACCCACGAGAGCGGGCTGCATGAAGCCATCCTGCTTGCGCACGCCGCGGCTGTTGCGCGCTTCTCGACACGCCAATCCACGGAGAACGAACGATGATTTTCGAAATTGCGCAGTTTCAGATCAAACCGGGTACGGAAGCCGCCTTCGAGGCCGGCGTGGCCAAGGCCGCAACGTTGTTCCAGCGTGCCCGCGGCTGCCACGGCATGCGGCTGCTCAGGTCGATCGAGAATCCTTCGAACTACACGCTCGAAGTCAAGTGGGAAACCGTCGAGAACCACATGGTCGATTTTCGCGAGTCGGAGGATTTTGCCGAGTGGCGCAAGCTGGTCGGCGAGTACTTTGCCGCGGCGCCCGATGTGGGGCACGTCAGCGTCGCGGTAGCAGGGTTCTGAGGACAGCCGGTCCCGCTGTTTCACCCGTGACTGTTTCACCCGTGAGATGGGGGGAGCCGATTAACGCATTTGCGTTATTGGTCGGAAGGGGGGGGAGCGGGTAAGCTCTCCGCACGCTGAACACCCCGTTCCACGCGTATTTTGACAATGCCGCTTGCCGGTAAAGCAAGTGGCATTCTTCTTTTGTGGGGATGGATTGCCGGGGCCGGGGATGGGACGGGGCCCGTCGACATCGATGTTGCCGCCTGATCGCCCGGCGATGTCCCGGGGCAAGGGGCGAGCCGCCGCCGGCCGCGTCACTCCCCCATCCCCTTGACCATCTCCAGAAACCGGTCCCTCGCGGGATCGTCCGGTCCCGCTTTCCACACGCAATACACTTCCGACGGCACCGTATCCTGCGCCAGCGGCAGGAACACCGCCCCTGCCATCGCCGAGCGCTGCAGCGCCGCCGGCACCACCGCCACGCCGGTCCCCTGCGATACCAGCGACACCACCGATAGCCAGTGCCGTACCTCATGCCGGATCTGCGGATAGAACCCCTGCGCCGCGCACATCTCGAAGATGCGGTTGTAGTAGTCGGGCGAAGCCTTGCGCGAGAACAGGACGAATGGCTCGCCACGCAGTTCGCTCAGCGCCACGGTGGCGTGGCTGGCCAGCGGGTGGTCGTCCGGCACGCAGCACAGGAACGGCTCGCTGTGCACCAGGGCGGTGGCGAGTTCATCCGGCACGCGGTTGGTGTGGATGAAGCCGGCATCCAGCCCGTCGTGCAGCAGCGCGTCGATCTGCTCCTGCGAGTTGAGTTCGGTCAGCGCCACCTGGATGCCGGGATGGCTGGCCTGGAACGCGCGCAGGCGCTGCGGCAGGCCGCGGTACAGCATCGAGCCGACAAAGCCGACGCGCAGCCGCCCGACCGCGCCGGCTTCGATTTCGCGGGCCAGCAGGCGGGCGTCTTCAGCCTGCGCCAGCAGTGCGCTGGCCGATTCGCGGAAAGCCCGGCCGGCGGCGGTCAGGCGCACGCCGCGGCTGTCGCGCTCGAACAGCCGGGCGCCCACCGAGGCTTCCAGCTGCTGGATATTGAGCGACAGCGGCGGCTGCGAGATCGACAGGCGGCGCGCGGCGCGGCCGAAATGCAGTTCTTCGGCGAGCACAAGGAAGTAGCGCAGGTGACGGAATTCCATGGCGATATAAAAATTATATGGATCAAGCCAATTTCAGTATTAGACACGAATCGCCGGGCTTTGAATAATGCAGACAAAGCATCCGCCCGCCACCCCGCGCGCAATGCCACGGCCAGGGCTCACGCAAGTGGGCCACGCACCATAAAGAGCCGACGCAAGCACCAAAAAGCAGCAAGAGACAGCAAAACCACCAGATATCGCCAGAATGGCCCGCCAGCAGCCCGGACTTCCGCCCAGGGGCAGGCCAGGCCCTGGCCCGGCGTCATGTGCCGGCAACCACAGGAGACCCCACATGCAGACCAGCGCAGCGCGCCAGACCGTCATCCCGGCCACCGCCGCATCCGCCGCCACGCCCGCGCATCCCGTGCCCGACCAGCAGGGCGTCAACCTGTTCACCAGCGACCCGGACCTGCGCGCGCTGCTGCCGCTGTACCTGCCGCCCGACCTGTTCGCCCACCTGCTGCCCCATCTCGAGCGCATGGGCGGCCTGGCAGGCGGCGTGCTCGACGAACTCGCGCATACCGCCGACCAGAACAAGCCCACGCTGTCGCACCGCACCCGCACCGGCATCGATGCGCAGCGCATCGACAAGCATCCCGCCTACGTGGAACTCGAAAAAGTGGCCTTCTCCGAGTTCGGCCTGGCCGCGGCCTCGCACCGCGGCGGCGTGCTGGGCTGGGACAAGCCGATGCCGGCCGCGGCCAAGTACGCACTGACCTATCTGTTCGTGCAGGCCGAGTTCGGCCTGTGCTGCCCGCTGTCGATGACCGATTCGCTGACGCGCACGCTGCGCAAGTTCGGCGATCCGGCCCTGGTCGAGCGCTTCCTGCCCAATCTCACCACCCAGGTCTTCGAAGACCTGTACCAGGGCGCCATGTTCATGACCGAGCAGGGCGCCGGCTCCGACGTGGCCGCCACCACCACGCGTGCCGCCCGCGATCCCCAGGCCGAAGGCGGCTGGCGCCTGTCGGGCGACAAATGGTTCTGCTCCAACCCGGACGCCGCGCTGGCGATGGTGCTGGCGCGCGTCGAGGACGAAAACGGCGAGGCCGCTCCCGGCATCAAGGGCGTATCGCTGTTCCTGCTGCCGCGCACGCTGGCCGACGGCAGCGCCAACCAGTACCGCATCATCCGCCTGAAGGACAAGCTCGGCACGCGCTCGATGGCCAGCGGCGAGATCCGGCTGGAGGGGGCGCAAGCCTACCTGGTGGGCGAGCTGGGCCGGGGCTTCGTGCAGATGGCCGACATGATCAACAACTCGCGGCTGTCCAACGGCGTGCGTGCGGCCGGCCTGATGCGCCGCGCGCTGTCCGAGGGCCAGTTCATCGCGCGCGAGCGCCGGGCCTTCGGCAAGCGCCTGCTGGACATGCCGCTGATGCGCCGCCAGCTGCTCAAGCTCGCGCTGCCCACCGAGCAGGCCCGCACCATGGTGTTCCAGACCGCCGAGGCGCTGCGCCGCGCCGATGCCGGCGAGGCCGATGCCTATCCGCTGATGCGCGTGCTCACGCCGCTGATCAAGTTCCGCGCCTGCCGCGATGCCCGCAAGGTCACCGGCGACGCCATGGAGATGCGCGGCGGCTGCGGCTATATCGAGGAATGGAGCGACCCGCGCCTGGTGCGCGACGCGCACCTGGGTTCGATCTGGGAAGGCACCAGCAATATCGTCGCCCTCGACGTGCTGCGCGCGATCCGCCGCGAGGGTGCACTGCCGGTGCTCGATGCCCACCTGGCCGGCCTGCTGCAAGCCACGCCGCTGCATCCCGAGGCGCGCGCCGCGTTCACCAAGGCAATCTCCCGTGCCGGCACGCTGGCCGCCCGCGCCGCCGAAGCCGGAGCCGACGGCGATGTACTGGCCCGCCAGGCCGCATCCGGGCTGTACCACGTGACCAGCGCGGTCGCCATGGCCTGGGAAGCCGGCCGGATCGGCTCGGTCCGGCGCATGCGCCTGGCCCAGATGGTGCTGCTGCACCGCGTGTTGCCGCAGGACCCGCTGGCGGGCGAAGCCGAACCCGACTGGCTGGCCGAGACCATTGCGCCGCCCGCCGATGCCGCGAGCGGCACCGGCAAGGTGGAACAGGTCAACCTGTTCTGAATTCGCGCGGGAGCCGGCCGAAGCCGACAGGATGCGCCAGAACCGCTCGAGTTGACGAAGGCTGTCGCTCCCTCCTCATGGGGAGAGGGGAGCGAACAACACAGCAACAACCAGCAACAACCAGCCCCCGCAGCGCCGCCAGGACCCGGCGCCGCACACTCCGCCACGGCGTCACCCGCCCGGTGGAGACAGACCAGACAGACCAATATCAGGAGACAAGCATGACCCTCTGGCAACGTATCGCGGCGGTCGCCGCCTGCACCCTCTGCGTGGGCGTGGTCCCCGCGCTGGCGCAGAAGGCATTCCCGTCCAAGCCCATCATGATGATCGTGACCTATCCGCCCGGCGGCCCGACCGACGTGATGGCGCGCACCCTGGCCGCGGCGCTCAAGCCCAGCCTCGGGCAGAGCGTGGTGGTGGAGAACCGTGCCGGCGCCGGCGGCAATATCGGCGCCGAAGCGGTGGCGCGTGCCGAGCCCGACGGCTACACGCTGATGTTCGGCACCTCGGCCCCGCTGGCGATCAATGTCAGCCTCTACCGCAAGATCAACTACGATCCGGTCAAGAGCTTCGCGCCGGTGATCCAGATCGGCGAGTTGCCCAATGTGCTGGTGGTGAACCCGTCGGTGCCGGCCAAGAACGTGAGCGAACTGATCGCCTATGGCAAGGCGCATCCCGGCAAGCTGACCTATGCCTCATCGGGTAACGGCGCTTCCTCGCACCTGGCCGGCGTGCTGTTCAACAACCTGGCCGGCACCGACTTCCGCCACATCCCCTACAAGGGCACCGGCCCCGCGCTCAATGACCTGCTCGGCGGCCAGGTCAGCATGGCCTTCACCGACGTGCTGACCGCGCTGCCCTTCATCAAGAGCGGAAAGTTCCGCGTGCTGGGCGTGACCACCAAGGGCCGCTCGCAGGCGCTGCCCGAAGTGCCCACGGTGGCCGAGCAGGGCGTGGCCGGCTTCGACGTTTCGGTGTTCTTCGGCGTGGTCGCGCCGGCAGGCACGCCGCCGGCGGTGATCGCGAAGCTCAACCACGCGTTCGCCGACGCGCTGAAGCAGCCCGACGTGCGCAAGACCCTGCAGGCGCAGGGCCTGGAGTTCGCATCGTCGACCACGCCCGAGCAGCTTGGCAGCTTCGTCAAGGCCGAGGTTAGCAAATGGCACGGCGTGGTGCAGAAATCGGGCGCCCAGCTGGACTGAGCGCACGGGGCCGCGCAGCGAGGCTATGAACGAATGCCGGTTCGGCGGTAGTATCGACGTTTGCGAACCGGCCTGCGCCCCGGCGCACGCGATGGCATGACAGCGCAGAGGTGGGCGCCGCAACGCAGCGGCGCCCGCTTTGCCTTCATGGCAGCCCGTCGTCCCATCATCCCGGCCCTCCATGACCGCCACCAACCGAACCGACCCCGCCGTATATGAACGATCTCTCCCAGCCCGCGCCCGTCAACGAGTTTGCCGGTGAAGCGCCGGGTGTGCTGTTCGCCCTGCCGATGCCGATGGCCCGTGTCTTCGGGCTGACCGGCGTGCACGTTGACGCCAAGGAGGCGCGCGTGCGCATGGCCTATCACCCCGATCACACCAACAGCCGCGGCGACGTGCACGGCGGCGCGCTGGCGACGTTGCTGGATTGCGCGCTGTCCTGCGCCGCGCGCGGCCACGACCCGCGCCGCTTCGGCGTGGCGACGATCGACCTGTCGCTGCATTTCACCGCGCCCGGACGCGGTGAACTGACGGCCACCGCCTGGTGCGAGCGGCGCGGCCGTTCCCTGTGCTTCGCGCGCGGCGAGATCCGCGACGAACAGGGAGAACTGCTGGCGCTGGCTACCGGCACCTTCAAGCTGCTCGAGCGCGCGAGCGCGCCGGCTGCCTGAGCAGGCAACGTCAACCGTCAATAGTCAACAGTGAATAGTCAATAGGCAATCGGCAATCGCCGCAGCTACGGAACCCATTCGATGAGCAAACTCCCTGTCACCCCCGGCGCGCTCGCCGGCATCCGCGTGGTCGATCTTTCCCGCATCCTGGGTGGCCCCTTCTGCGGCCAGATCCTCGGCGACCACGGCGCCGACGTGCTCAAGATCGAGCCGCCCCAGGGCGACGACACGCGTACCTGGGGCCCTCCGTTCAAGGACGGCGTGGCCTCGTACTACTTCGGGCTGAACCGCAACAAGCGCGTGATGCGCCTGGACCTCACCACCGACGCCGACCGCGAGGTGCTGCTGGCACTGCTGGCGGATGCCGACGTGCTGGTGGAGAACTTCAAGACCGGCACGCTGGAGAAATGGGGCCTGGGCTATGACGTGCTGTCGGCACGCTATCCGCGCCTGGTGCATTGCCGGGTTTCGGGCTTCGGCGCCGATGGCCCGCTGGGCGGCCTGCCCGGCTACGATGCCGCCATCCAGGCCATGGCGGGCATCATGAGCATCAATGGCGAAGCCGGCGGCGATCCGCTGCGCGTGGGTTTGCCGGTGGTGGACATGGTGACCGGCCTCAATGCCGCGCTGGGCGTGCTGCTGGCGCTGCAGGAGCGGGAGCGCAGCGGGCGCGGCCAGTTCGTCGAGGCGGCGCTGTACGACTCGGGCCTGTCGCTGCTGCACCCGCATGCGGCCAACTGGTTCATGAGCGGCAAGGAGCCCACCCGCACCGGCAACGCGCATCCGAACATCTATCCTTACGACACCGTCGCCACCGCCACCGACCCGATCTTTCTCGCGGTTGGCAACGATCGCCAGTTCCGCATCCTGTGCGAGCACCTGGACCTGCCCGCGCTGGCCGACGACGAGCGTTACGCCACCGCGGGCGCGCGCTCGGTCAACCGTGCCTTGCTGAAGGTGGAACTGGAGGCCCGCATGGGCAAGCTGGACGGCAAGGTGCTGGCCGATACGCTGGTGGCCGCCGGCGTGCCGTGCGCGCCGGTGCTATCGGTGGCCGATGCCTTGCAGCACCCGCACACGGCGCACCGCGAGATGGTGGTGGAGATGGCGGACGGCTACAAGGGCCTGGGCTCGCCCGTCAAGCTGAGCCGCACGCCGGCCACCTACCGCTATGCGCCGCTGGCCGAGGGAGACCGGTTCCTGCCGCGCGCCGCCGCCAACGACAGCGAGTGAAGGCGGCGGCATGGCGATGGCCGCGCCTGGCGCGCGGCCATCGCCGGTGTCCGCTCAGTGCGGCACCATCCCCGTGAAGACGTAGGCCTGCAGCACGGTGATGATGCCCACGATCACCGCGAACAGCAGGCTGTGCTTGACGGTGAAGCGGAACAGCTCCGATTCCTTGCCGACCAGCCCGGTCGCCGCGCAGGCCACCGCGATCGATTGCGGCGAGATCATCTTGCCGGTCACGCCGCCGGTGGTATTGGCCGCCACCAGCAGCGTGTCGGACACGCCGATCTGGTGGGCGGTGGTGCTCTGCAGCGAGCAGAACAGCGCGTTCGACGACGTATCCGAACCGGTCAGGAACACCCCCAGCCAGCCCAGGAAGGGCGAGAAGAAGGGGAAGGCCGCGCCGGTGCCGGCCAGCAGCAGCGCCAGGGTCGACGACATGCCGGAGTAGTTCGCGACGAAAGCGAAGGCCAGCACCAGGCCGATCGACAGGATCGGGCGGCGCAGTTCCACCAGCGTCTCGCCGAAGGTAGCCAGCGCGTCGCGCGGCTTCATGCGCAGCAGCACGGCCGAGATCAGCGCGGTCAGCAGGATGGCGGTGCCGACCGCCGAGATCAGGTCGAGCTTGAACACGGCCTCGTAGGCCTTGGGCTGCGCGACGATCGGCGCGGTCTTGACGACCAGCTGGTCCAGCGCCGGCACATGGAATTTCAGCACCCAGCCGGCCAGCGCGCCGTCACCGGCGAACAGCGCCTTGAACGGTTGCAGGCTCCATACCGTGACGATGGCGGTGAGGATGCCGAACGGCGCCCAGGCACGCACGGTCTGCGCCGCGGTATAGGGCGACGCGCGGCGGCTGTCGCCCGCGGCGTTGCCGATGCCACCGGCGTTGCCGAGGCCGCCGCCCACGCGCGCCAGCGCGGCCGCGCCACCGATGCCCGCCCTTACCGCGCCGCCGGCGCGCTGGCTTGCGCCGCGCGGCTGCCATACCTTCAGGAACAGCGTCAGCGATACCAGGCTGACCAGCGCCGAGGTGATATCCGGCAGTTCCGGACCGATGTGGTTCGAGGTGAAGTACTGCGTGATCGAAAAGCTGGCGCCGGTCACCAGCGCCGCCGGCCAGGTTTCCCTCACGCCGCGCTTGCCGTCCATGATGAACACCAGCCAGAACGGCACCGCCAGCGACAGCAGCGGCAGTTGCCGGCCGGCCATGGCGCCGATGTGCATGGCGTCGATGCCGGTCACCTGGCCCGCCACGATGATGGGAATGCCCATGGCGCCGAAGGCCACCGGCGCGGTGTTGGCGATCAGGCACAGGCCCGCCGCGTAGAGCGGGTTGAAGCCCAGGCCCACCAGCAAGGCTGCGGTGATCGCCACCGGCGCGCCAAAGCCCGCCGCGCCTTCCAGGAAGGCGCCGAAGGCGAAGCCGATCAGCAGCATCTGCAGGCGCTGGTCATCGGTGATGGCCAGCACGGACGCGCGGATGATGTCGAACTGCCCGGTCTTCACCACGATCTTGTAGAGGAACACCGCGGTCACGATGATCCAGGCGATCGGCCACAGGCCATAGGCAAAGCCGAATCCGGCGGCTGCCAGCGCCTGCGGCACGGGCATGCCGTAGGCGAAGATGGCAACGCCGAGCGCCAGCAGCAGCGTGATGGCGGCGGCCACATGGCCCTTCATGCGCAGCACCGCCAGCGCGAGGAAGAAGAACAGGATGGGCACGGCCGCGGCCAGTGCGGACAGCCACAGGCTGCCTAGCGGCGTGTAGATCTGGGTCCAGGGTTGCACGGTGGGTCTCCTCCGTTGATTGCGTTTGGATGGGTATGCGTTGGGGGCGTGTCGTTGCTCGTGTCTTGTCTGTTTCTATGTTTCTTTGTTTCCTGGCTGGTTTGGGATTGCTTCCCTTTGCCAACTTCTTGTGCGACTGGCTAACTGCAAAGTCTCAAAGTCAAAGGCAGTTTCACCACCCCTGCGGGGAGTCGTATCGTCACGGCTCGCTTCGCATCGCCTTGGGTGTGGCCCGCGCACGGGCCTCACAAAAATCAGCGCGCCGGCTTACTCGGCTTGCCCGCGCTCGCGCAGCAAGTCGGACAGGCTGCGCGGCGCGGGCGTGAGCGGTGCCCGGTGCCGCGTCCAGCCGAGCTGGCGCGAAGGCGTAAGCGCACGCAGCCGCGTCGCCGCCCAGCGGAACAGCCGATAGGTGAAGGGATGCGCGAAGGCCCCGCTCCAGAAGCGCCAGATCAGGTGCTCGCCGCGGCTGTATTTCGCCCCCTGGCCGCGCAGCGGATGCGCGACGTGTTCGTCCGGCGCGCGGTTGGCTTCGGTGCGCAGGCGGATCAGCAGTTGCGGGATCGGGATGCGCACCGGACACACTTCGCCGCAGGCGCCGCACAGGCTGGAGGCGGTGGGCAGGTCGGCGGTGGCCTCGAGCCCGAGCAGGTGTGGCGAGATGATCTTGCCGATCGGCCCGGGATAGGTGGTGCCGTAGGCATGGCCGCCGATGCGCGTGTACACCGGGCAATGGTTCATGCACGCGCCGCAGCGGATGCATTGCAGGGTGGCGCGCAGTTGCTCGTCGGCATAGGCCTGGCTGCGGCCGTTGTCGAGCAGCACCAGGTGCACCTCGCGCGGGCCGTCGCGTTCGCCGCAGGCCTCGTTGCGCGGCCCGGAGATCAGGTTGAAGTAGGTGGTGATGGCCTGCCCGGTGGCCGAGCGCGTCAGCAGGCTGGCCAGCGGCACGATGTGCTCCAGCCTGGCCACCACCTTCTCCATGCCCATGATGGCGATATGCACATCGGGTACGGTGGTGGAGAGGCGGCCGTTGCCCTCGTTCTCCACCAGCCACAGCGTGCCGGTGTCGGCCGCGGCGAAGTTCACGCCGGACAAGCCGATATCGGCGTCGACGAACGCCTGCCGCAGCGCGCGCCGGCCGGTCTGGATCAGTTCGTCCACATCCTCGGTGTAGGGCGTGCCGGGGATATGCCGCTCGAACAGCTCGGCGATGTCGCCGCGCGTCTTGTGGATGGCGGGCATCACGATATGCGAGGGTTTCTCGCCGGCGAGCTGGACGATGTACTCGCCCATATCGGACTCGATGCAGTCGATGCCGCGCTCGGCCAGGTAATGGTTGAGCTCCATCTCCTCGCTGGCCATCGACTTGCCCTTGATCACGCGGCGCGCCCGGCGTGCCTGCGCAATGCCGTGCACGATGGCGTTGGCCTGTTCGGCGTTCTCGGCCCAATGCACCTGCACGCCGGCTGCCGTGAGTTTTTGTTCCAGCTGCACCAGCAGGTCCGGCAGGCGCGACAACGCATGCTGGCGCACCGCCTCGCCGAGGTCGCGCAGTTGTTCGAGTTCGTCTTCGTCGGGGAACTGCACGGCGCGCTTGGCCTGCAGGAAATCCATGGCGCCGCGGAAGCTGCTGCGCAGCTTGGGATCGTCGAGCGCGGCGCGCGTGCGTGCCTTGAAATCGGCCGCGGGCACGAAGTGCAGGGGCGCGGCGCCTGCCGCGCCGGTGGTGTTGGGTGTACTCATTGCCTGGCTCCCGTGGCCGCGCCGCGCGTGACGATGATCACCCACAGCTCGCGCGGGCCGTGCGCGCCGTAGGCCAGGGTCTGCTGGATGTCGGAGGTCTTGGACGGACCCGACACCAGCACCAGGTTGGTCGGCATGCCGGCGCTCCAGCGCTCGGCGCGGGCGGCGGCATGCAGGTCGGGATGCAGCGTATCGGTATAGACCAGCGCGATATGCAGCGGCGGCACCAGCGAGACGGTGCGCGGCGTTTGCGCGTCGGGCGCCAGGATCAGCGTGCCGGTGGCGGCGATGCCGGACCGGGCCACGGTAAAGCCGGCGTCAACGGTATCGAAGAGCTCGGCTTTCCAGGCTTCGATGGGGCGGTCGTAGGAGAGCGCCGTCACGGTGGCCGGCAGCGCGGCGGACAGCGCCGCGCCCTCCGGGCCGGACGGGTCCAGCAGCAGGCGCGTCGCGCCGGCGGCGGCGAGCCTGGCCGCCAGTTGCGCGGGCCATTCGTCGGCGCTGGCGCACCAGGCCTGCGCGTGCGATGCGCCCAGGGCCGCTTGCATGGCTTGCGCGTAGCCGGCCGCGGTGGCCGGGCCGGTGGATGCCGCTTGGCGGCGGCCTTGATAGTGCGCGTCGATGCGCGCATCCAGCTGGCTGGTATCGGCCCCGGCGGCCGGCGCGGCCGCGCGCAGGCGGCCCAGCATGCGTTCGCGGGAGGTCAGCTCGCTCATGCCTGGCCCCCGCTACGCCGCCACAGGAAGCTGGCGAGGTGCTCGACCGGCAGGGCCGCGCCCTGGTGTTTTGCCGCGTGGCCGATATTGAGCAGGCAGCCGCAATCGGCCGAGACCAGCCGGTCGCAGCCGGTGGCGCAGGCCGAGGCGATCTTGTCCTGCACCATGGCGCCGGAGATATCGGGATGCTTGAGGGAGAAGGTGCCGCCGAAGCCGCAGCATTCGGATTCGCGCTGGTGCTCGGCACGGGTGACGCCGGGCAGGGCGTCGACCAGGGCCACGCCATGCTCGCGCGTACCCATTTCCCGGCGCGCCGCGCAGGAGGTATGCAGCACCACGGTCTCGGGCGGCTGCCCGGCGGCACCGCCGGCGTCGAAGCGTACCTTCAGCACGTGCAGCAGGAATTCACTTAGCTCGTACACGCGTTCGGCGAGTTCGCGTGCCTTGGGGCCTGCCACCGGGTCGTCCACGAAGAGCTGGGGCCAGTGGTGCCGCATCATGCCGGCGCAAGAGCCCGACGGCACGATCACCGGCCATGGCTGGGCGAACAGGTCGAGCTGGGCGCGCGCCACGTCGCGCGCCTGTTCCGGGTTGCCGCTGCTATAGGCCGGCTGGCCGCAGCAGCTCTGTCCGCGCGGGAAGTGCACCGTCAGGCCTTCGCGCTCCAGCAGGCGCACCGCATCGAGGCCGGCTTGCGGCACGAACAGGTCGACCAGGCAGGTGGCGAACAGGTAGGCCTGCGCCGGGGCAGGGGGGTAGCGCCTTTGCTTCATGTCTCGCTCCGTGGGGCCGGCGCCTGGCTGCCAGGCCTGCCGATGTTTGGCGCATAATTCCGCGAGACGCGCGCCGGTTCAAATTGGTTGGACCAGGCGGGGGCGATGGATGATTTCGGAGCGGAAGATGGCGGCGGGCAGGCAGGCGCGCGGGCGCGTGGAACAGGTCATGCGGAAACTGGAAACGGCCATGCTGGACGGCACCTGGCCGGCCGGCGCCCGCCTGCCCGCGGAGCGGCTGCTGGCCGAACAATACGGGGTCGCGCGCAATACCATCCGCGAGGCCATCCAGCGGCTGGCGGCGCGCGGGCTGCTGCAGAGCCGGCAGGGCGCCGGGGTGTTCGTGACCGATCAGCTGCGCACCGGCATCGCCTCGCCCTGGCGCCAGCTGGTGGCCGACCACCCGGTGCTGCGCGACGATATCCTGGAGTTCCGCCGGGTGCTGGAAGGCGCCACCGCCTACTTCGCCGCGCTGCGTGCCGACGCCGCCGACCTCAAGCGCATCCGTGGCCTGCTGCGCGCGCTGGAGACCTCCCGCGAGCAGGACGACAAGGCGGCCGAGGCCGAGGCCGACGCCAGGCTGCACGAGGCCATTGCCCAGGCCTCGCACAACACCATGTTCCTGCATCTGCATACCAGCGTGATCGGCATGCTGCGCGAGCACATCACCATCAACGGCACCGGCCTGCGGGTGCAGGACGAAGACGCCTCCGCGCTGCTGCTGCTACAGCACCGCACGCTGTGCGAGGCGATCTGCGCGCGCCGCCCGGAGGAGGCGCGCACGGCCATGCAGACGCATATCGATTTTGTGCGCAGCCGCGTGGAAGAGGGCGCGGCTTAGGCGGAATTGGTCCAACCACGTCCGGATTGCCGGCATCCTTGCCTGCCGCCGCGGGTTTCCTGTGCCGGCGGCAGCGCCCCGCGGCGGCCGGGGATGGGCAATAGCGGGTAAATACCTACGCCTTGCCTGCCCCTCGCCGGCTCAGACCAGCCCGGCGTTGGCCAGTTCGCGCTTCAGGTAGGCGTAATAGATCGGCCCGGCGATCACGCCCGGGATGCCGTACAGCGATTCCATCAGCAGCATCACCGTCAGCAGCTCCCAGGCGGCGGCGTTGATGCGCGCGCCGATGATGCGCGCGTTGAGGAAGTATTCGAGCTTGTGGATCACCACCAGGTAGAACAGCGAGACGATCGCCATCGGCAGCGAGATCGACAGCGAGGCCACCACGATGCCCGCGTTCGATACCAGGTTGCCCAGCACCGGCAGCAGCCCGACCAGGAAGGTCAGTGCCACCAGCGTCTTGGACAGCGGCAGGTGCACGCCGAACAGGGGCAGCACCACCAGCAGGTAGATCGCCGTCAGCACGGTGTTGATCAGCGAGATCTGCACCTGGGCGAAGATGAACTGCGAGAAGGCCAGTTGCAGGTTGCGCGCCCGCTCCACCAGCGCGCTGGCCAGCGGCCTGCGGTTGGGTTTGACGATGGCGCGGTAGAGCGCCACCATGGCGCCGATCACGAAACCGATCAGGATGTGCGCCAGGGCGCGCAGTACCTCGGCGCCGAATTTCTGCGCCATCTGCGCGTGTTCGCGCAGCCAGGCGATCAGCGTGGTGGCCAGTTCGTCCACGCCGCGGGGCAGCGCGTTGCTCACCCATACCGGCAGTTGGGCGCGCGATTTGTCGATGATGTCGGCGGTGCGGATCAGCAGGGTGTCCAGGGTGTTGCCGTCGCCGCTGACGAAGCGCACCAGCCCCCACACGCCAAGCGTCAGCACCAGCAATGTGACCGACGACAGGATCGCCACCGCCAGCACGTCATGGCGCTGGTGCAGGCGCACCAGCCTGGGTGCCAGCACATCCACCAGGGAGTACAGCAGCAGGCCCGCCATCAGGGCTGACACCAGGTTGGCCTGCATCACCACCCAGAGCGCCAGGGCGGTCAGGATGTAAGCGGCCGTGCCGACACTGAACCACTTTGCTTCCGGCAAGCGGGGCAAGCGCGGCGGATCGGGTTGATTCATCAAGTCTCCTGCGTGGATGGCCGCGACGTCGGGAGGACGGGCGGGCGTCTGTGGATTGTACGTCGCTTGATTGTCCGGTGCGCGGGTGGCGATGGCAAGCGCGGACTATCGTACAAGGGCGACAACGTACGCCCGCGATTGCTATGATCGGGCTGGCGTTCGCGCATCCGCCAGCCTGCGGCCCGGCCCCTTGCCGGCGCACGGCCTGCAACGGGGCGCTCTTTCGTGGCTGACCGGGACGGATCGATCATGACCTTTGCCCACACCGTGGCGTCGCGGCGCCATTTCTTTGCCGATCTCAAGACCTTGCTGGCCAAGGCCAGCCCGGCGCGCTCGGGCGACTGCCTGGCCGGCCTCGCCGCCGCCAGCGAAGAGGAACGCATGGCCGCGCGCATGGCGCTGGCCGAGCTGCCGCTGGCGCATTTCCTGAGCGAAGCGCTGGTGCCCTACGAGGAGGACGAGGTCACGCGCCTGATTGTCGATCGCCATGACGGCCAGGCCTTCCGCGAGATCGCCGCCCTCACCGTGGGTGACTTCCGCAACTGGCTGCTGCTGCACGAGACCGACACCGCCGTGCTGGCGCGCGTGGCGCGAGGTATTACGCCCGAGATGGCGGCGGCGGTCAGCAAGCTGATGCGCAACCAGGACCTGGTGGCGGTGGCGCGCAAGTGCCGCGTGGTCACGCGCTTTCGCAATACCATCGGCCTGCCCGGGCGGCTCTCGGTGCGGCTGCAGCCCAACCATCCCACCGACGACGCCCGCGGCATCGCCGCTTCGATGATCGACGGCCTGCTCTATGGCTGCGGCGACGCCACCATCGGCATCAACCCGGCCAGCGACAACCTCGGCGCCATTGTCATGCTGCTGCGCCTGGTCGACGACCTGCGCTGCCGCTTCGACGTGCCGACCCAGTCCTGCGTGCTCACGCACGTCACCAATACCCTGCGCGCCATCGAGCAGGGCGCGCCGGTGGACCTGGTGTTCCAGTCGGTGGCCGGCAGCGAGCGCGCCAATGCCGGCTTCGGCATCAGCCTGGCGCTGCTGCGCGAGGCGCACGACGCCGCGCAAGGCCTGGCGCGCGGCACCGTGGGCAACAACCTGATGTACTTCGAGACCGGCCAGGGCAGCGCGCTGTCGGCCAATGCGCACCATGGCGTGGACCAGCAGACCATGGAGGCGCGCGCCTATGCGGTGGCGCGCGAGTTCTCGCCGCTGCTGGTGAACACGGTGGTGGGCTTTATCGGCCCCGAATACCTGTACGACGGCAAGCAGATCATCCGCGCCGGGCTGGAGGACCACTTCTGCGGCAAGCTGCTCGGCGTGCCGATGGGCTGCGACGTCTGCTACACCAATCATGCCGAGGCCGACCAGGACGATATGGACACGCTGCTGACGCTGTTCGGCGTGGCTGGCATCAATTTCATCATGGGCGTGCCCGGTGCCGACGACATCATGCTGAACTACCAGAGCACTTCCTTCCACGACGCGCTCTACCTGCGCGACACGCTGGGCCTGCGGCCGGCGCCGGAGTTCGAGGACTGGCTGCAGCGCATGGGCATCCTCGACGCGGACGGACGCCTGCTGGAGCTGGCCGAGCGCCAGCCGCTGCTGCAACTCGCCCACGGCCTGTGAGGGCCGCCCGATTCCACCGCGCACGTCCGGGGCCGCCGCCATGAGCCAGAAGCTGATCCACGACAACCCCTGGCAACGCCTGCGCCAGTTCACCGTGGCGCGCATCGCGCTGGGCCGCGCCGGCAACAGCCAGACCACGGACACGGTGCTCGCCTTCGGCCTGGCACACGCGCAGGCGCGCGATGCGGTGCACCTGCCGCTGGCGCGTGCCGTCATCGAGCAGGCGTTGCGCGATGCAGGCTTTGCCAGCGTGGCAGCGCACAGCGCTGCGGCCGATCGCCAGCACTATCTGCGGCGCCCGGACCTGGGCCGGCAGCTCGACCACGCCAGCCGTGCAAGCCTGGCGCAGGCGCGCCCGGCTGATGCGCCCGACGTGGTCTTCGTGATTGCCGATGGCCTGTCCGCGCGGGCTGCCGAACGCCATGGCGTGCCGCTGCTGCTGGCCGCGCGCGAGCGCCTGCCCGGCTGGCGTATCGGGCCCGTGGTGGTGGCCGAACAGGCGCGCGTGGCGCTCGGCGACGAGGCCGGGCTGTTGCTCGGCGCGCGGCAGGTGGTGATGCTGATCGGCGAGCGGCCGGGGCTCAGCTCGCCCGACAGCCTGGGGGTCTATCTCACCCACGACCCGCGTCCCGGCCGCAGCGACGCCGAGCGCAACTGCATCTCCAATGTGCGCCCGGAAGGACTGTCCTATGCGCAGGCCGCCGACAAGCTTGCCTTCCTGCTGCGCGGCGCGCTGGCGCTGGGGCGCAGCGGCGTGGACCTGAAGGATGACAGCGGGCATGCGGCGCTGCCGGCGTCCGGCGTAAAGACCGGCTGAGAGACCGATCGACCCGGCCGCCCACGCGGGCGGCCGGGCGTAGCCGTGCCGTTTTGCCATCGCACCACAACAAACAAAGAAGAAATTGCCATGAAGCTCCGCCGCCACGCTAGACTTCCTGCGATCCCCGCCTGGCAACCGGCTGGAAGCGCTGGGAGGGAACCGCAAGGGGCAGCACAGCATCCGGGTCAACGATCAGTGGCGAGTGTGCTTCGTTTGGACGCCAGACGGCCCGGAGGCCGTCGAGATCGTGGACTATCACTGAAAGGAGATCACCATGGCCCGCTTCCAGAACGGTATGCGACCGATCCATCCCGGCGAAATCCTCCGCGAGGAGTTTCTGGTTCCTCTGGGTATGAGCGCCAACGCGCTCGCTGTGGCACTGCATGTCACCGCGGCCCGCATCAACGACATCGTGCGCGAACGCCGGGGGATTACGCCGGACACCGCCATGCGGCTGGCGCGCTACTTCGGCGGTGATGCCGAGTCCTGGCTCAACCTGCAACAGGCTTATGACCTGAAAATCGCGCAGCGCGAACACGGCAAAGAGATTGCTGCCCAGATCGCGCCACGCGACCTCGCGGCAGCTTGAACACATGACGGCGCGAGCTGGGGCAGGCAACTTGCGATTTGCGCGCGCTCGCTTGCGGCATCAATGCGCCTTCATCAAGCGGGATCGAACACCCGCCCCGGACTGAGAATATTGTGCGGATCCAGCGCCCGCTTGAGCAACCGCATCAACCCCAGCTCCTCCGGCGTGCGCGAGCAGTGCAGGTAGGGTTTCTTGTGAAAGCCGATGCCGTGCTCGGCGGAGACGCTGCCTTTGAACGCCTGCACTACGCCGTACATCACATCCGAGATTTCGTGCTCGGGAAAGTCCGCGTCGGTGGCGCCGGGCAGGTACACGCTGACATGCAGGTTGCTGTCGCCCACGTGGCCGAAGTTGACCAGCTCGGCATGCGGCCACGCCGCCAGCACGCGCTCGCGCAGCGTAGCCGCGAACTCGCCGATGCGGCCGATCGGCAGGCTGACGTCGTAGGCGGCATTGGGTGCCCACATCACGGGGAATTCGGCCACCGCGTCGCGTAGTTGCCAGAAGCGCTGCGCTTCCTTGTGGCTGGACGCCACCGCGGCGTCCTGGATCAGGCCGGCTTCCATGGCGGATTCCAGCATGCCCTGGAAGGCGGGGGCGTCCTGCGCGTCGTCATTGCCCTGCAGGTCGAGCAGCACGTAGAACGGGTGGCCCTGCGGCAGCGGCGCGCGCACGCCCGGCACGCGCGTGGTCACCAGCTGGTAGAAGTCCGCCCACATGGCCTCGAAGGCGGAGAGCCGGCCCGAGAGCTTGCGCTGTGCGTGGCGCAGCAGCGACACCACATCCTCGTAGCTGGAGAGCGCGCACAGCGCGGTCTGGGTGGCCGAGGGCAGCGGCGCGAGCCGCAGCACGGCGCGGGTGATCACGCCCAGCGTGCCTTCGCTGCCGACGAAGAGCTGGCGCACGTCGTAGCCCGCATTGTTCTTCTGCATCTTGTTGAGCGACGACACCACCGTGCCGTCGGCCAGCACGGCTTCCAGGCCCAGCACCTGGTCACGCATCATGCCGTAGCGGATCACGCGGTTGCCGCCTGCGTTGGTGGCGATATTGCCGCCGATCTGGCAACTGCCGCGCGCGCCCAGGTCCACCGCCAGCAACCAGCCGGCCGCGCGCGCGGTCTCTTGCGCGGCCTGCAGCGTGGTGCCCGCCATCACCGTCATGGTGCCGGCCTGCGCATCGATTTCTTCCACGCCGCGCATGCGTTCCAGCGACAACACAACCTCGCCGCCTTCCGGCGTCGCCGCGCCGGCCAGCCCCGTCAGGCCGCCCTGCGGCACCACCGGCTGGCGCAGCCGGTGGCACAGCGCGAGCACCGCGGCCACTTCCTGCGTGGTGCGCGGGCGCACCACGGCCAGCGGCGGCACCGCGCCGAGCGGCGCGTACCAGTCCTTGCGGAAGCGGGTCTCGATGGCGTCGCCCGCCTGCAGGCCGGCGGGGTCGAGCAGCTTGGCCAGTTCGGCGATGATGGTGTCGGTCATGGCAACGATATCCGGGTATGGAAAGCAGCAATGCTAGGAGAAGCCGGCGGTAGCCGTAAGGGCCAATTCAGGTCGGCCGCATGGCGCCACGATATCACTCAGTCCGGCCGAATTCCCGCGGCCTGCACCACGCCTTGCCATTTGCGCAGCTCGGCGCGCACCAGCTCGCCCAGCTGCGCGGGCGTGCCGGCGCGCACGTAGGCGCCCTGTTCCGCAATCTTGAGCGATACGGCCGGGTCCGCCAAGGCGTCGTTGAGCGCCCGGTTCAGTGTCCTGACGACGTGCGCGGGCGTCGCGGCAGGCGCGAACATGGCGTACCACTGATCGACAGAAACGCCGTCCACGCCAGCCTCCTTGAGGGTCGGGACGTTGGCGAGCAAGGGTGTGCGCGTCTCGCCGGCCACCGCCAGCGCGCGTATCCTGCCGTTCACGATTTGCGGATAGGCGGTAAACAGGCTGGGAAACATCACCTGGGTATTGCCGGCGATCACGTCCAGCAAGGCCGGCGCGGAGCCCTTGTACGGGACATGGAGCAGCTCTGCGCCGGTGACGAGGCGGAACAGTTCCGCAGTCACGTGCGGCGCCGTCCCGTTGCCCGCCGACGCATAGCTCAACTGCGCCTCCTTGTTTCTGGCCAGGGAGACGAGTTGCATGACGTCAGCTGCCTTGACGGCGGTATTGATGACGAGCAAGGTCGGCGAGCTTGCCACCATGCCGACGGGTACGAAGTCCTTGACCGGGTCGTAGCGCAGTCTTTGCAGTGCGGGACCGATGCCGTGCGTGGCTATATAGCCGAACAGCAGGGTATGGCCGTCCGGTTTCGCGCGGGCGACGTACTCGGAGGCGATCGCGCCATTGGCGCCGGCGCGGTTCTCGACGATCACCGGCGTGCGCAGGCCAACGCTCATATGCTGCGCCAGCACACGGGCCATGGCGTCATTGGCGCCGCCAGCCGCGGTGGGTACCACGATGGTGATGGACTTGCCGGGAAAGCTCGATGCCGGGGCCGGTACAGTGGCAGCCGCAACGGGCAGCGTGATGCCGGCGAGTATCAGCAAGCCCAGCGCGAGGCCGGTGCGGGTTGCACGAATCATGTCTTGTCTCCTCTCTTATCGGAATGGCGTGGTTGCCGCCAGTCTAGAAACAGGCGTCCGTCGGTACCGACAGGTACCCCTTCATGATGCGGCGCGCGGTCCGCAGCAGGCTCGCGCCGCGCACCCGTACGTCCGAGCCGATGCGCTCGGCACGGACCTCGATCTCGATGCGCCCGGCCGGGTGCAGGATCGCCGCGCATCCGCCGCCCGGGCCGCCCCCGGCATCGGCATAGCGTGCGACGAGCGTACCGGGGGTGAACATGGCGGCGGCCAGACCGATCGCGCCGGTGACCGCGTGCGCCTGGTGGCAACGCGTCGGCGTGAAGTAGCGGGAGACCACGGCGCCGCGTTCGCGGGCCGCGCTGATCAGGGCGGGTTTTGGCACCACGCTGTCGCCTACGTCGCCCATCCCCATGCGTTGCCCCGCCTTGCGCCGCAGCGCTTCCAGCCTCGCCAGCAGGGGCAGGTCGGCGTCGAGCAGGGCTGGCGCCTCGTCGCCGCGCAGGCCGAGCGACTCGGCGGCCACGATCATCAGCGGCATGGCCGCATCGATGCATGTCACCGGCACGCCATCGATCATTTCCAGCCGGCTGCCGCTCGGGAACAGAGCGCCGGTCATGCCGCCCCAGGTATCCGCGAACTCCAGCAGGATGGGCGCACCGGTGCCGGCGACACCGTCGATGCGTGCGTGGCCTTCGTAGGTGACGACGCCTCCGGGTGTATGGATCAGCGCCTGCACCACGGTGGCGGTATTGAGATTGAAGATGTGTACCCGGGTCCGGTCTCCGGCGGCCTCGACCAGCCCTTCCTCCACCGCAAAGGGCGCCACCGCTGCGAGCATATTGCCGCAATTGGGGCGGGTGTCCACCACGGCGCGGTCGGTCGCCACCTGGGCGAAGAGGTAGTCCACGTCGCAGCCGGCGCGCGCCGAGCGGGAGACGATGGCCACCTTGCTGGTCAACGGGTGGCCACCGCCGAGTCCATCTACCTGAAGCGCATGCGGCGAACCCATTGCCGCCAGCAGTAAGCGATCCCGCCTGGCCGGGTCCGCGGGCAGCCAGTCCGCGCGGAAGACCGGACCGCGCGAAGTGCCGCCGCGCATCAGTACGCAGGGAATGTCATTGTGCATGGCGACCATGATGGCGGGCGTGGCATACTTTGTGAATTGCAATGCTGTGAAGGACAGTTGCGTGGCACGCATCAATTTCGATCTGCAGGAACTGCAGGCCTTTGTTGCCGTGGCGGAGCGCGCTTCCTTTCGCGCGGCGGCGGAGGACCTGCATTTGTCGGCGCCCGCCCTAAGCCGGCGCATCGAGAAGCTCGAGCTGCTGCTCGGCGTGCGGCTGTTCGAGCGCAGCACGCGGCATGTCTCGCTGACCAATGTGGGAAGGCTCTTTCTCGATCACGCGCGCACCGCGCTGGAGGAACTCGAAAGCGCGATGCTCGGCATCTCCGATCTCGCCGTGCAGCGCAGCGGACTGGTTACCGTGGCGTGCGTGCCGTCCGCCGCCTACTATTTCCTGCCTTCGGTGCTGACGGCGTTCTCCGCGCGCCATCCGCGCATCCGCGTGCGTATCCTCGACGAGAGCGCCAACACCGTGCTGAACGCCGTGATCGGCGGGCGCGCGGACTTTGGCATCAGCTTCATCGGTACGCAGGAACCCGAGGTGGAGTTCGAGAGCATATTCAGCGAGCGCTTCGTGCTGGCCGTGCGGCGCGATCACCGGCTGGCGGCGCGGCGCAGGATACGGTGGGAGGAACTGGCCGACGAGCGTTTCATGACTGTCGACAAGTCAAGCGGCAACCGCGTGCTGATCGACGCGGCGCTGGCGCAACTGGCGCGCCGGCCGTCGGGCTTCTTCGAGGTGGCGCACGTCTCGTCGCTGCTGGGCCTGGTGGAGGCCGGCCTGGGCGTAGCGGCGGTGCCGCGGCTGGCGCTGCCGGTCGAGGGCCACCCGACGCTGCGCGGCATTGCGTTGGTGGCGCCGGAAGTCTCCCGCACGCTTGGCTTGATCGCGCGGCGCGGCAAGCCGGTCTCGGGCGCCGCGCGGGTGCTCTACGACTTGCTGAGGAAGGCCGCGCGGCGCGCGCGCTGAGATATCCGGGAGCGGCGGCCCCGTACGGAACGGTAGCCGCGCTGCCGCTGCTGCCGCTCCCGCCTGCAAGACGCCCAATGCCGCCACATCCCCGCTCAGGCGCCGCTCCACGCCTCCCGGTTGATCGCCGCGGCCGGTGCGCGGCGCGGCGCCTGCGTGCGCGCCAGGTGCTCCAGCGCGGGTTCGATCACCTCCGCCAGCTTGAGGAAGGCCGGCGCGATCTCTGCGTCCGGCACGCAGGCATAGCCCAGCAGCAGGCCCTGGCTGGCGGCCTGGGCGGGATTGGCGAAATAGCGCGACAGTGGCCGCGTCGACAGGCCCTGGGTGCGCGCGGCCATGCTGATGCCGAGATCGTCGGCCCCCGGCGGCAGGTGGATCACCATATGCAGGCCAGCCTCATGCGTGGAAGTGGGCCAGTCCGCGCCAAAGCGCGCCGCGATGGCTTCGCGCAGCAGGCCCTGGCGTTGCGCGTAGCGCTGCCGCATGCGGCGGATATGGGTGGCGTAGTGTCCTTGCTCGATGAAGTCCGCCAATACCGCCTGCTGTACCAGCTGCCCCTCGCGGAACAGCTCCGACAGCCCGGTGGCGAAATGCGGCGCGAGCGGTTTGGGCAGCACCATGAAGCCCATGCGCAGGCCGGGAAACAGCGTCTTGGAGAATGTGCCCATGTAGATCACGCGGTCGTGTTCGTCCAGCCCCTGCAGCGAGGCCAGCGGCCGGCCCTCGAAGCGGAATTCGCTGTCGTAGTCGTCCTCCACGATCCAGGCGCCGCGCTGGCGCGCGTACTCCAGCAGCATGCGCCGGCGCGACAGGCTCATCATCATGCCCAGCGGGTACTGGTGCGAGGGCGTGGCGAAGATAAAGCGCGGCGGATTCTGCAGCGTGGCCGCATCCGGTGCGATGCCTTCGCTATCGACCGGCACCGGGATGGTCTCGATGCCGGCGCTGTGCAACAGGCTGCGTGTGCCCCAGTAGCCCGGGTCTTCCATCCAGGCCTTGTCGCCGGGGTCGCCCAGCAGGCGGGCGATCAGGTCGATGGCCTGATGGATGCCGGTGGTCAGGATGATCTGTTCGGGCTCGCAGCGTACCGAGCGCACCAGCCGCAGGTGTTCGGCCAGCACCCGGCGCAGCGGCAGATAGCCACCGTTGTGCGCATACGTCAGTAGCTCGGGCCGCGGCGCGCGCCAGTGCTTGTTCAGCAGCCGTGCCCAGACCGCGTGCGGAAACAGCGAGACATCGGGCACGCCCGAAACAAAGGCACCCCATTGGCGATCCGATGCACCGGAATGCGACACCAGATGCTGGCCGCGCCGCGACAGCGTGAAACGGGTCGGGTTTTGCTGCGGCGCGGGCACAGCGATGGTGCCGCTTTTCGCCCTGATGTTGTGCAATGCACTATGGTCGGGAAAACTCTGCGACACGAAGGTGCCACTTCCGCTCGATGCTGTGACATACCCTTCCGCGAGCAACTGCTCATAAGCGTAAAGCACGGTATTGCGGGAAACCCCTAGCTCTTTCGACAGCATCCGCGAAGCGGGCAGCTTGCTGCCCGCAACCAGTGATCCAGCAAGGATCTCCTGGCGAATGATCTCGTAGAGCTGGCGGTTCATATGCGCGCCGTTTTTATCCATCGCGCCTTCGGCGGGCCGCTCCAGACGCTGCAGCAGCAGCTCCGACAGAATCGTCTCTTTCAAAGTGGCCCCGCGCAAAAGGAAAAATATGGACCTATGTATGGTACCAACGATCGGCTAACTTTCCACACATCCTGTGTCGGCCGTCGTTTTCCTCGACGACGTTTTGCCGATCCGGTCGATTCGATTCCCCTCCGGACACGTTTCTCATGCGTGCGCCGGACAGCCAGTGGAGCCACTTATGCAACGTCCTGCAGGCAGTCCCGATTTGTCCGCCACCGCCGTCGCTTCTCATCCCGTGCTGTCCACCGGCGACATCGCCGCGGCGGTGCGTGCGCTCGAGCCGTACATGGTGCGCACGCTGTCCGGGTTCGTGGCGGCAGCGAGCCCTTCGGGACAGGAGCAGCCGGCGGTGACGTTCATGGAAGGCGCGTTGCGCGAGCTTGGCCTCGAGCCCGAGCGCATCTACCTGCGCAGCGAGACGCTGAAGGACCTGCCGCTGTATTCGCCGCCGTGTTGCCCGGACGGCGGGCGCTACAACCTGCTGGCCACGCACCGGCCGGCGGGCAAGGGCGGCCGCTCGGTGCTGTTCAACGGTCACCTGGATGTGGTGCCCACCGGCCCCGAGTCGATGTGGCGCCAGTCGCCGTACGCGCCCTTCGTCGAGGACGGCTGGCTGTTCGGCCGCGGCGCGGGCGACATGAAGGCCGGCATCGTCTGCACGCTGGCCGCCTACAAGGCGCTGAAGGCGCTCGGCGTGCAGCCCGCGGGTGCGGTCGGCTTCAACTCCGTGCTGGAGGAAGAGAACACCGGCAATGGCGCGCTCGCCACCGTGGCTGCGCTGCGCAGCGCGGTGGGCGCCGGCAAGCTGGCTGCCTTCGATACCGTGGTGATTCCCGAGCCGCTGGGCGAGAGCCTGATGAGCGCGCAGATGGGTGTGTTCTGGATGTTCGTGGAGCTGACCGGCCGGCCCGCGCACGCCGCCTATATGACCAGCGGCGTGAACCCGGTCGAGGCCGGCATCGAAGTGATGGCCGACCTGCGCAAGCTGGAGGCGGAATGGAACCTGCCCGAGAACCGTCCCGCCGTGTATCGCGAGCACGCCCACCCGATCAATTTCAACCTCGGCCAGATCCAGGGCGGCGAATGGAATTCGTCGGTGCCCTGCACCTGCACGCTGGGCGTGCGCATCGGCTTCTTCCCCACCATGAGCGTGACCGATGCCAAGGCGCGCGTGGAAGCCACCGTGCGCGCCACGCTGGCACGCCTGGCCAGCAATCTGCAGCTCGATATCCGCTATGAGGGCTTCCACGCGCCGGGCTGCGAGTTCGATCTCGACGTGCCCAGCATGCAGGCGCTGGGCGAAGCACATCGCAAGGTCAATGGAGAGGAAGTGCGGCGCGAAGCCACCACCGCCACCACCGATGCGCGGCATTTCCGCCTGATGCTGGAAACGCCGGTGACCTGCTACGGGCCGCAGGCACGCAACATCCATGGCATCGACGAGTCGGTCTCCATCGAGAGCATGGTGCGCGTTGCCACCACGCTCGCTCAGTTCATGCACGACTGGTGCGGTGTCGAACCGGCCACCAGCTGAGCAAAGCGCCGCCATGGCGGCGCGCGACATCTCATGCGGCTTGACGGGGCGGCATGAGGCGCCATGGACTCAAGCCATCGAAGCTCGTTGTCATCCGCATCAGCGGCTCACGATCACTACCATAGGAAACCGACCGATGAAACATCTCACCCAACACCTGAAAAAGAGCTTTGGCAAAAGCCTGGTGTCGATGGCGCTGGCCACTGCCGGCCTGGCGCTCGCCCCGGTGCTGTTGCCCGCCGGCAGCGCCGTCGCGCAAACCGCAGGCGGCACGCTGTCCGCCATCGTCCAGCCCGAGCCGCCGGTCCTGATCAGCGCGATGAACTCGCAGGCGCCCACGCAGTACGTGGCCGGCAAGATCTACCAGGGCCTGCTGACCTACGGCCCGGACCTGAAGCCGCGTCCCGAGCTGGCCAGGTCGTGGAAGATCTCGCCCGATGGCCTGACCTATACCTTCGAGCTGCAGAGCGGCGTGAAGTGGCACGACGGCAAGCCCTTCACCTCGGCCGACGTGGTGTTCTCCATCGACAAGATGCTGCGCGAGGTGCATGTGCGCACGCGCGCGGTGCTCAACAAATACATGGAGTCGATCCGCGCGGTCAACGACAGCACGGTCGAGATCAAGCTGAAGGAAGCGTTCCCGCCCTTTATCTCGATGTTCGAGACCGGCACCATGCCGATGATGCCCAAGCACATCTACGACGGCACCGACTACCGCAACAACCCGGCCAACCAGAAGCCCGTCGGCACCGGCCCCTTCATGTTCAAGGAATGGAAGAAGGGTGCCTACATCAAGCTGGCGAAGAACCCCAACTACTGGAAGAAGGGCAAGCCCTACCTGGACGAGCTGGTCTTCTACGTGATCCCGGATTCGGCCTCGCGTGCGGTGGCGTTCGAGAAGGGCGACGTGCAGGTGCTGCGCGGCGGCGACGTCGACAACGTGGACGTCAAGCGCCTGCGCGCGCTGCCCAACGTGGAATACACCACCAAGGGCTGGGAGCTGTTCTCGCCCATGTCGAACCTGCTGATGAACATGCGCAAGCCGCCGTTCAACAACGTGAAGGTACGCCAGGCGGTGATGCACGCGCTCAACCGCCAGATGATCGTCAACAACATCTTCTTCGGCATGGGCAAACCGGCGGTCAGCCCGTTTGCGTCCGCCACGCTGTTCTTCGACAAGAACACACCGGCTTATGACTTCAACCTGAAGAAGGCGCGCGAGCTGATCAAGGAGTCCGGCGTCAATGTGGGCCAGTACCCGGTCAAGATCCTGTCCTCTTCCTATGGCGCCAACTGGGACCGCCTGGACGAGTACATGAAGCAGATGCTGGAACAGATCGGCTTCAAGGCCAGCATCGAGTCGGCCGATGCCGGCACCTGGTCCAGCCGCGTCAGCAACTGGGACTTCGACCTGACCGCCACCTACACCTATCAGTACGGCGACCCGGCGCTGGGCGTGGAGCGGCTCTACGTGACCAAGAACATCGTCAAGGGGACGCCGTTCGCCAATGTGCAGGGCTATAGCAATCCGCAGGCGGACGAGCTGTGGGCCAAGGCCAGCATCACCATGGACCCGGTCGAGCGCCAGAAGCTCTACACCGGGGTGCAGAAGATCCTGATGACGGATGTGGCCGCGGGCAACCTGTTCGAGCTGGAGTTCCCGACGCTGTACCGCAAGAACGTCAAGAACCTCGTGACCACCGCGATCGGCCTGAACGAGTCGTTCGACAACGTTTCCATCGAGAAGAACTGAGTACGCCGAGGATGCCGAGTACGCAAGTACGAAGCCGCCAGTAGTTCGCGTGCCGGGCAAGCCGCCCGGCACGCGCAAGATGGTGCCGGCCAAGCCAGCCGCCGCCGCGATTCCCCGGAATCCGCGGCGGCGGCGCGGCCGGCCCGGGCCCAGCGTTTGCCCGCGTGGAGCATGCCGTGAATTTTCTCTCTTTCCTGCTAGCCCGTCTGTGGAAGGCCCTGGTGGTCGTCCTCGGCGTGGTCATCATCAATTTCTTCCTGATCCGCATGGCGCCGGGAGACCCCGCCACCGTGCTGGCGGGCGAGGCCGGCGCCGGCGATGCCGCCTTCGTGGGCCAGTTGCGCCAGCAGTTCGGTCTCGACCAGCCGGTGCTGACGCAGCTCGGCATCTACCTGAAGGGCGTGGCCAGGCTCGATCTCGGCTACTCCTATCGCAATCACCTGCCGGTCCTCGACCTGATCCTGGACCGCCTGCCCGCGACCATCGTGCTGATGAGCGGCGCCTTTGTCTTCTCCCTCGTGCTGGGCGTGTTCCTGGGTGTGGTCTCCGCGCGAACGCGCTATGAGAACAAGCGGCGCTGGATCGACAGCGCGGTGATGTCCGCGGCGCTGCTGCTGTATGCCACGCCGCTGTTCTGGCTGTCGCTGATGGCCATCATCCTGTTCTCGGTGGTGCTGGGCTGGCTGCCGGCGTTCGGCATGGAAACCATCGGCGCCGGCTATACGGGCCTGGCGCGCATGCAGGATGTGGCGCTGCACATGATCCTGCCCACCGTCTCGCTGGGCTGCTTCTTCATGGCGGTCTATGTGCGCCTGACGCGCGCTTCGATGCTGGAGGTGATGGGCATGGACTTCGTCAAGACCGCGCGCGCCAAGGGCGTGCCGGCCGGCCGCGTGATCCGCGTGCATGTGCTGCGCAACGCGCTGCTGCCTGTGATCACCTTTGCCGGCATCCAGCTGGGGCAGATGGCCGGCGGCGCGGTGCTGACCGAAACCGTGTTCTCCTGGCCGGGCATCGGCCGGCTGATGTTCGATGCCCTGCTGCAGCGCGATTACCAGCTGCTGCTCGGCATTTTCTTCGTCACCTCGGCGCTGGTGGTGTTCTTCAACCTGGTGACCGATATCGTCTACCGCTTCATCGACCCCCGCATCTCGGTGGGCGGCAAGGGAGCCGCGGCATGAAAGCCTTTGCACAACGTTACTGCCGCAACTACGGTGCGGTGATCGGCCTGATCGTGTTGCTGCTGGTGGTGGCCGTGGCGCTGCTGGCGCCGGTGCTGTACCAGGACTCGCCCTGGCTGATGGTCGCCGATCCCCTGGTGCATCCCTTCGCGGACGCGGCCTATCCCTTCGGTACCGACATGCTCGGGCGCGACATCACCGCCGGCATGCTGTACGGCGCGCGGGTCTCGCTGCTGGTGGGCGTGATCTCCACCGGCGTGGCGCTGGTGTTCGGCATCCTGGTCGGCTCGGTGGCCGGCTATTGCGGTGGCCGCATCGACGACGCGCTGATGCGTTTCACCGAGTTTTTCCAGACCATTCCGCAACTGGCGATGGCGGTGGTGATCGTGGCCATCTTCAATCCCACCATCTATTCCATCGTGGCCGCCATTTCCGTCGTCTCCTGGCCACCGGTGGCGCGCCTGGTGCGCGGAGAATTCCTCACCCTCAAGCAGCGCGAGTTCGTGCAGGCGGCGGTGGTGATCGGGCAGAAGCCGCTGCGCATCATCCTCACGCAGATCCTCCCCAACGCCATGTCGCCCATCATCGTGTCGGCCTCCTTCATGGTGGCCACCGCGATCCTGACCGAGTCGGCGCTGTCCTTCCTGGGCCTGGGCGACCGCAACATGATGAGCTGGGGCTTCATGATCGGCGCGGCCCGCACCATGATCCGCGAAGCCTGGTGGATGAGCGTGTGGCCGGGCGTCGCCATCCTGCTGACGGTGCTGTCCATCAACCTGATCGGCGAAGGGCTGAACGACGCCATGAATCCGCAACTGCGCCGCCGTGGCGAGTAAGCACAAGGAAGAGCCATCATGCAAGCACCCGTCAAGCCAGCGCTGCTGTCCGTGCGCGACCTCACCATCGCGCTGCCCGCGGGCGGCGATCGCACCCATGCCGTGAAGAATGTGAGCTACGACCTGCACGCCGGCGAGATCCTCTGCATCGTCGGGGAATCGGGCTCGGGCAAGTCGATGAGCGCCAACGCCATCATGGGCCTGCTGCCGCCCTACCTGAAGCCGCAGGGCGGCCGGATCCTGTTCCAGGGCCGCGACCTGCTGGCGCAGGATGAAGAGACCCTGCTGTCCATGCGCGGCAAGGCCATGGCGATGGTGTTCCAGGAGCCGCTGTCGGCCCTGAACCCGGTGATGACGGTTGGCGACCAGATCGCCGAGGTCATGCGCGTGCACGATGCCTGTCCGGGCGAGGCGCGGGCGAGTCGCGTGCTGGAACTGCTGGCCTTCGTCGGCCTGCCCGACCCCGCCACGCTGATGCACAGCTATCCGTTCCGGCTCTCCGGCGGGCAGCGCCAGCGCGTGGTGATCGCCATGGCGCTCGCGCTGGAGCCGGCGCTGCTGATCGCCGACGAGCCCACCACGGCGCTGGACGTCACCACGCAGGCACAGATCCTGGCGCTGATCAAGCGCATCCAGGCGGAGAAGGGCATGGGCGTGATGTTCGTCACGCACGACTTCGGCGTGGTGGCCGAGATCGCCGATCGCGTCGCGGTGATGGAGCAGGGCGTGCTGGTGGAAATGGGCACGGCGCAGCAGGTGCTCAACCACCCGCAGCATCCCTACACCCGAAGGCTGATCGGCGCCGTGCCGCACGGGCGCGCCAAGGAGCGCGACCTGCACGTGGCCGAGACGGTGCTGGAGGTGCGCGATCTGCGCAAGACGTACGCCTCCGGCGGCGGCTTGTTCAGCAAGAAGCGGGTGGTCAACGCCGTGGACGGCGTGAGCTTCAGCGTGCGGCGCGGCCAGACGCTGGGGATCGTGGGCGAATCCGGCTCCGGCAAGTCCACCATCGGCAAGTGCCTGCTGAAGCTGACCGGCATCGACGGCGGCGAGCTGCTGTTCGATGGCCAGGATATCGCGCGCTTGACGGAGCGGCAGTTCCGGCCGCTGCGCAGCGATGTGCAGATGATCTTCCAGGACCCGTTCGCCTCGCTGAACCCGCGCCATACGGTGGGCCGCATCATCACCGACGGCCCGGTGGCCAACGGCGTGCCGCCGGCCCAGGCCCAGGCCCGCGGCCGCGAGCTGCTGCAACTGGTGGGGCTGGAGCCTTCCGCCTTCGACCGCTATCCCAACCAGTTCTCCGGCGGCCAGCGCCAGCGCATCGGCATCGCGCGCGCGCTGGCGCTGGAGCCGAAGCTGCTGGTGGCGGACGAATCCGTCTCGGCGCTGGATGTCTCGGTGCAGGCGCAGGTGCTGCAACTGCTGAACGACCTGCAGAAGCGGCTCGATATCGGCCTGATCTTCATCACGCACGACCTGCGCGTGGCGGCGCAGATCTGCCACCACGTGATCGTGATGCACAAGGGGAAGGTGGTGGAGTCCGGCCCGCCGGGCCAGATCTTCGATGCCCCGCGCCACGAATACACGCAGCGCCTGATTGCCGCCATTCCCGGCAAGGCATGGGATCCGACCCTGGTTCGCGCAGCCGCCTGAGCCCGGCGCCGGCCCCGGCACGCACAACCCCGACAGCACAACCCCGACAGCACAACCGATATCGATATCCAAGATGGAGCAACCGATGAAGAATGCCGAACTGGTCCGCCGCAAAGATGCCGCCACGCCCCGTGGCGTCGGCGTGATGTGCAATTTCTACGCCGAGCGCGCCGAGAACTCGGAGATATGGGACGTGGAAGGCAAGCGCTATATCGACTTCGCCGCCGGCATCGCGGTGCTCAACACCGGCCACCGCCACCCGCGCCTGGTCGAAGCCGTGCAGCGCCAGCTGGAGCGCTTCACGCACACCGCGTACCAGATCGTGCCTTACGCCAGCTATATCGAGCTGGCCGAGAAGATCAACCAGCGTGCCCCCGGCCATTCGGCCAAGAAGACCGCTTTCTTCACCACCGGCGCCGAAGCGGTGGAGAACGCCATCAAGATCGCCCGCGCCGCCACCGGCCGCCCGGGCGTGATCGCCTTCTCCGGCGGCTTCCACGGCCGCACCATGATGGGCATGGCGCTGACCGGCAAGGTGGTGCCGTACAAGGTGGGCTTCGGTCCCTTCCCCGGCGAGGTGTTCCACGCGCCGTACCCTTGCGCGCTGCACGGCGTGTCGGTGGAGGACGCGCTCAAGGCCCTGCAGCAGCTGTTCAAGGCCGACGTGGATCCGCAGCGCGTGGCCGCCATCATCTTCGAGCCGGTGCAGGGCGAAGGGGGCTTCAACGTGGCGCCGCCCGCCTTCGTCAAGGCGCTGCGCGCGCTGTGCGACGAGCACGGCATCCTGCTGATCGCCGATGAAGTGCAGACCGGTTTCGGCCGCACCGGCAAGCTGTTCGCGATGGAGCACTACGACGTGGCGCCGGACCTTACCACCATGGCCAAGAGCCTTGCCGGCGGGATGCCGCTGTCGGCGGTGTGTGGCCGTGCCGAAGTGATGGATGCACCGGCCCCCGGCGGCCTGGGCGGCACCTATGCCGGCAACCCGCTGGCGCTCGCCTGCGCGCTGGCGGTGCTCGACGTGCTGGAAGACGAGCAACTGATTGCGCGCGGCGCGGCGCTGGGCCAGCGCCTGGCCGGGCGCCTGGAAAGCCTGAAATCGCGTGTGCCGCAGATCGCGGAAGTGCGCGGCCTGGGCGCGATGGTGGCGGTGGAGTTCCGCTGCGCGGATGGCACGCCGGATGCGGAGTTCACGCGCGAGGTGCAGAACCGCGCGCTCGGGCAGGGTCTGCTGCTGCTGTCTTGCGGCGTGTACGGCAATGTGATCCGCTTCCTGTTCCCGCTGACCATCAGCGATGCGGTGATGAACGAAGGACTGGATATTCTCGCCGACGCGCTCACCCGCTGAGGCGCGAACCGGCTGAAAAGTGCAACGAGAGACGAAACCGATCATGCAACTCAAAGACCCCACTCTGCTGCGCTCGCAGGCCTTCATCGGCGGCCAGTGGCAGGACGCCGACAGCGGCGCCACCTTTACCGTCACCAATCCCGTGGACGGCTCGGCGATCGGCACCGTGCCGCTGATGGGCGCCGCCGAAACCGCCCGCGCCATCGAGTCTGCCCGCGTGGCGCAGGCGGCATGGCGCCGCAAGACCGCCCGCGAGCGGGCGCAGGTGCTGCGCGCCTGGTACGGCCTGATGCTGGCGAATGCCGACGACCTTGCCCTGCTGATGACCACCGAACAGGGCAAGCCGCTGGCCGAGGCGCGTGGCGAGGCCCTCTATGCCGCGTCCTTCCTGGAATGGTTCGCCGAGGAAGCCAAGCGCGTCCATGGTGACGTGCTGGCGACGCCGGCGGCCGACAAGCGCCTGCTGGTGGTCAAGGAACCGGTTGGCGTTTGCGCGGCGATTACGCCGTGGAATTTCCCGCTGGCGATGATCACGCGCAAGGCCGGCCCCGCGCTGGCCGCGGGCTGCGCGATGGTGCTCAAGCCTGCCGAGGACACCCCGCTGTCCGCGCTGGCGCTGGCACTGCTGGCCGAGCGCGCTGGCCTGCCGGCGGGCCTTTTGAGCGTGGTGACGGGCGACGCCGCCAGCTCGATCGGCATCGGTGGCGAGCTGACCGCCAGCCCTGTGGTGCGCAAGCTCAGCTTTACCGGCTCCACCGAAGTGGGGCGCATCCTGATGCGCCAGTCGGCGCCCACCATCAAGAAACTGTCGCTGGAGCTGGGCGGCAATGCACCGTTCATCGTGTTCGACGACGCGGATCTCGATGCCGCGGTGGAAGGCGCCATGGCTTCCAAATACCGAAATGCCGGCCAGACCTGCGTCTGCGCCAACCGCCTCTATGTCCACGACAAGGTATACGACGCCTTCGCCCGGAAGCTGGTGGCCGCGGTGGCAGAGCTGAAGGTCGGCCCCGGCGTGGAGCCCGGCGTGCTGCAAGGCCCGCTGATCAACGAAGACGCGGTGGCCAAGGTGGAGCTGCATATCGCCGACGCGCTTGCCAAAGGCGCGCGCGTGCTAGCCGGCGGCAAGCGCCACGGCCTGGGCGGCACCTTCTTCGAGCCTACCGTACTGGCGGACGTCACGCCGGCCATGCGGGTGGCGAAGGAAGAAACCTTCGGCCCGCTCGCGCCCCTGTTCCGTTTCACCGCCGACGACGAAGTGGTCGCGATGGCCAACGACACCGAGTTTGGCCTGGCGTCGTATTTCTTCAGCCGCGATATCGGCCGCATCTGGCGCGTCGCCGAGGCGCTGGAGTACGGCATGGTCGGCATCAACACCGGGCTGATCTCCAACGAGGTGGCGCCGTTCGGCGGCGTCAAGCAGTCCGGCCTGGGCCGCGAAGGCTCCTCGTACGGCATCGAGGAGTACCTGGAGGTCAAGTATCTCTGCATGGGCGGTGTCGACCGCTAAGCCGTCCTTTGTCATCACGCATACCGGAGAGCATCATGAGCAGACCGCAAGCCGTTCCCACCGTGCAGGTCGACAATGACCGCGTGGTCGTCACCGAGTGGCGCTTCGCGCCGGGCGCCGAGACCGGCCATCACCGGCACGGCTACGACTACGTGGTGGTGCCGATGACCACCGGCGCGCTGCGCCTGGAGACGCCGGCCGGCGAGGTCGTCAGCCAACTGGTGGCAGGCCGTGCCTACTACCGCGGCGCCGGCGTGGAGCACAACGTGATCAACGCCCACGAGGGCGAATGCGTGTTCGTGGAGATCGAGATCAAGCAGGCCGCCGCGCAGCCCCCGGCGACGGGCAGCTGACGTGCAACGACAGGTGTCACCTCAAGAAAAATCATGCGCGCCTTCTTTTCGGATGAGCAACTACTGCACCAGCCCCGCCAGTTCATGCGCGCGGGCCGCCTGTGCGAACCCACCGACGTGCCTGCCAGGGCCCATGCGCTGCAACGCGCGCTGGCCGGGCGCGGCATTGTCCTGGCTGAGCCGGCCGATTTCGGCCGCGCGCCGCTGGAGGCCGTGCACAGCCCGGCCTATCTCGATTTCCTGGGCTATGCCTTTGAGCGCTGGATGGCGCTGGCGCGGCCCGGCTTCGAGCCGGGCATCGAGGTGCTGCCCAACCTCTCGCCTTACTACAACGGCCGCGTGGACCAGTCGCGCCGCGCGCCGTGCCCGACCGATTCCATCATTGCCCAGGCGGGTTACTACCTGGGCGATCTGAGCGCACCGCTCGGTCCCCACAGCTGGCGCTCGATCCTGCGCTCGGCGCACAGCGCCATAGCCGCGGCGCAGTACGTCTGCGAGCAGCAGGACCGGCAGGGCATTGCCTATTCGCTGTCGCGCCCGTCCGGCCACCACGCGCACAGCGACCGCGCGGTGGGCTTCTGCTACGTCAACAACTCGGCCCTTGCCGCCGAAACCCTGCTCAAGCGCTTCGGCAAGGTAGCGGTGCTGGACGTGGACGCGCATCATGGCGACGGCACCCAGCAGATCTTCTACCAGCGTGCGGACGTGATGACGATCTCGCTGCACGCCGACCCGAGCGCGTATTACCCCTTCTATACGGGCTATGCCAACGAGCGTGGCTATGGCGCGGGCTATGGCTACAACCTGAACTTCCCGCTGCCGCACGGCACCGGGGATGCCGGCTTCCTGGGCGCGCTCGACAACGCTCTCGACGCCCTGCGCGACTACCGCCCGCAGGCGCTGGTGCTGGCGCTCGGGTTCGACACGTATATCCACGATCCCATCAGCGTGTTGCGGGTGGGGCTGGACGCCTATCGCGGCATCGGCGAGCGCGTCAATGCGCTGGGCGTGCCCACGGTGGTGGTGCAGGAAGGCGGCTACGAGGTCGAAGCGATCGGCCCAGCGCTCGATTCCTTTCTGTCGGGTCTCGTGCCGGTCATGGCCTGAGGGCCGTACGCGCAGCCGCGATCCGGCCTGGTTCCGTGCCTCATGTTTGCTCCCCTCTCCCGCTTGCGGGAGAGGGGAGCAAACACCATCATCAATGCGGACGGCTTTGGCGCCTCCTGCCGGCTTCGGCCAACGTTGGCGAGATGACAGCTACATCATGCGGCGGGAGAAGTTCCCCTGTTCCGCGCCTGCCATCAGGTCGGCGAACTGGTCGGCGCTCATATGGACCAGTTGCTGGTGGTCGCCTGCCTCGAAGAATACTTCCGGCTGGCCGAGCAGGCTGCTGTCCAGGTAGGTGTGCATGCCGTAGGCCATCGCCACCGGCGGGATGGCGCCAAGATCGCAATCCTTGAAGACTTCGCGGATCTCTTCCTCGTGGGCGAGTACCAGCGTGCGGCCGGTTTGCGCGCAGATGGCCGCGAGGTTGAGGTGGTGGCTGGACGGAATCACGGCGGCCACATAGCCGATGTCATCCTCCAGCAACAGGGTCTTGGCCAGGCGATCTCCGGGAACGTGCGCAGCCTCCGCAGTGGCCATGCTGCTGAGGGTGTAGGGATGGCGGATGGTGTCGAAACGGCTGTTCCTGCTATTCAGGCAATTTGCCAGGGTGGTAGCCAAGGCCATGATGCGTCTCCTTCGCTGTACGTTGCGCACGGGCCGTGGCTGGCCCCTGCGTTTCCTACTATAGTTCGTGCCCCTGGCCGCGGCGGTACGGCGTTCTCATCGGTGCATGCCCTATGCCTCTTCGTCCGCATCCGTGGGCAGCGCCTGCCGCGGTTGCGGCCACAAGGCCTGCAACTCGGTCTTGAGGAAGTTGAGCAGGTAGCGCGTGGCCATGGTCTGGTAGCGGTTAGGCATGGTCAGCATATAGAGCCGGCTGCCGAACACGCTGATGCGATAGTCGGGCAGCACGGGTACCAGGGTGCCGGCTTCGAGTTCCGCTGCGACGGCATAGAGCGGGAAGATGCCGAGACCGAGATCGCCCAGCACGCCGTCCTTGAGGAAGGCGAAGTTCTCCGAACTCAGCGTGGGTTCCAGCGCCACCTGTTCGCGCGCGGCGCCGTTGCCGCGCGTGCCGAAGGCCTTCAGTTTCTGGCCGATCGGCGAGGCGCAGACGATGGCATGGTCCCGGAGGCCGGCCAGTTCGCGCGGGGCGGGCTGCGTGGAGAGGTAGCCGGGCGAGCCGCATACCACCCATTCGACCACGCCGATCTCTGTCGCGACCACCGAGTCCGGCGGTGTCGAGATGATGCGCAGGGCCACTTCCACATCTTCCGACACCAGGTTGTGGATGCGGTTGTCGAACACCACATCGAGCGTGATGTCGGGGTAGCGGTGCTTGAACTTCACCAGCAACGGGGACAGCATCGAATGGCCCAGCCCGGTCGGCACCGACAGCCGCACATGGCCTTGCAGGCTCTTGCCCATGCTGGTGATCAGCGCATTGGCCGCGGCCACCTCGCCCAGGATGTTGCGGCCGTGCTCGTACAGGCCCGCGCCTACCGGCGTGGGTTCCACGTGGCGGGTGGTCCGGCGCAGCAACTGCACCCCAAGCGCTTCTTCCAGCGCCTTCAGGTGGTAGCTCACATTGGCGCGGGTCATCTTGAGCTTGCGTGCCGCCGCGGAGAGGTTGCCGGCGTCGACGATATCCACGAAAAGACGTAGGGCGTTAAGGTCCATGTGGCGCTTGAATTTCTCGGGTGAACGCGTGCCGGCGGGCGCGGGCACGGCAGACAGTTTAGCGTTTTATGGCATTGCGACGGGCTGGTGCGCTGGTGGTACCGGCGCGCACGCCAAGGGCCATCATTGACCGCCTGAATGCGGAAAGCAGGAATTTCTTTACCGGCGCCGCGGTGAAGGCAAGGCTGGGCACGCTTCAGCTTGAACCGCTGCCTTCAAAGCCGGAGGCCGTAAAGGAGGGGATGCGACGCGACGGCAAGGCATGGGGTCCGCTGCTCCGGCAACCCGGCCTGGGCAACGACCAGACAAGACGAATCGACAAAGCGTCTCGATCAGGCGTCGCAATTAGCCGGCGCAATCGGACGGCTCGACAAAACGACCAGGAAAAACGGCAAAGGGATCGCTTCAATGCCAAAACTCAGCAAAGCTGTTCGGGACAGCCGCTATCGGAAGATGGCCACCTTGATGGATGAACTCCATGTCGGCGCACTTATTCTTACGAGTGGCCATTTTTTCAGCTCGCGACCGACTTCCATACCGATGTGCTGTTCAATATCGTGATTCCCCCGCTCAATGGCCTCGCCATCGAGAACGAGCGCACCTGGTTCCGTGGCCGGCCTGGCAACGAGCAGGTAAAGCTGTGGATCTCCGTCAGGAATGCGAATGAAGCAGCCATTGCCGCGGTCCGCACCGGTCATCCGGTGAACGCGATCGATGCCGCAGCGCAGGCGGAAATCGAAAAAGCGGGGTTTGGGGATTTCATTAGCCATCGCACCGGCCACGCGATCGGCAATCATGCGTATCCGGAGGATATGGCCTTTTGCCACTGGCCTTTGCTTGATGACGAGGTGTATTTGAATCTATGCCTACGGCATTGGCGGATTCCGGCTGGACGATACGGTGGTGGTCGGACAGACGCCGCGCACGCTGACGTCCACGCCCGAGACGCATGGAATATGCGACGGCGCGATAGGCGCCGACAGCGCCGTAGCCGCACGTCCATCACCTTCTACGCGGCGGCAGCCTGCCGGAAGGTCCAGGCTGCCGTATTCCCGAGCCTGGCGCCGTAATTCCCATTGGCAAAAAGGAAAAATGCACCGGGGGGATTCCAATAGCCCGGAGGCGGCGTATCAAACGGCCTGCAGACCCTCCGGGCCAAGCGCTTGCGCACCTGCCGCGATGTCTTGCCAATGCATTCCTACCAATGCAGGGTAAAGAAAGTCACAAGTATATAAAGACAAGTGCCGCCCGCTATGCACCGGGGTGCAATCCGGCAGGCGACGAGAACCGCCGGAATACGAGCGAAAGTGGAGATTGCTTAGCATTGGACCGGTGTTGCCACCCTGGCACCGGCAATTGGCGGAAACCCTTGCCCACGGCAGCCCTCTTGCCTATCTTATTGTCCATACATTTAAGGTGGCGCTCAGGCATACGGGCTACTGGCGATTGCCGGATTTCCCCAACCAATTGCCTTCTCCGCACTGTCGCCTCATCGGCGCTAGCAGCGCTTTGTCACGGTACCGGGGTGGGACATCAATGCGGCTGGCTCTGGGCGCGCAAGAGATTGGCCGTCAGCCTAACGATTGAATCACCGGATACGGATTCGGAATAGCCGGAGTTTGTCGAGGCTATCGCCAGGCAATCCGGCCGGCAATTGGCCCGAAATTGGCGTGCCTTTGCGCTTTTCAATTCGTGTACAAATCCCGGCTGTTGTATCAACTTCTTACGCGATTACATTTTCTTTAATCAAACGTGGTAGGCTGTGCCAGCAAAATTTCCTCTATCATTGAATTAACACCCGCACCAGGAGATTCAAAATGGCAACTTACAAGCAGCTGATTGCAGAGAAAGAAGCTCTCGAGGCAAAGCTGGCTGAGATGCGTGCGAGCGAAGTGGCTGGCGTGATCGCCCAGATTCAGGGCCTCATGGCTGAATACGAACTCACGGCCGACGATATCGCTCCCAAGCGTCGCCGCGGCCGTCCGGCAGCCGGTGCCAATGGCAAGGCTGCGGCCAAGCCCAAGACCAGCCTGCCCGCCAAGTATCGCGATCCCAAGACCGGCGCCACCTGGACCGGCCGTGGCCGCGCACCGGCATGGCTCGGTAAGAACCGCGCCCGTTTCCTGATCGCCGAAGCCTGATCTGCCGGCCCCGGCCCGTACTGCCCGCCCCTTCGCGGGGCGCGCGGCAGGCCGCTTGCCGCCTGTTTCGAGGCGGCAAGCGGTATCCGCGTCGAAATGCCCCCCGGATTCGCTATGAAAAAAGCGCTGCTATCAGCGTTATTGCTGGCCGCGCCCCTTGCCGCGCATGCCGATGAAAAGCTGCTGTCGAAGCAGTATTCGGCTTGCATGGACAAGCCGGATGTCACCACCGTTGGCATGCACGAGTGCATTGCAGCGGAGACGGCAAGGCAGGATAAAACCCTGAATGCCGCTTACAAAACCTTGCAGCAGGCGATTCTGCCGGCCCGCAAGCCGAAGCTGCTCGATGCCCAGCGTGCCTGGCTGAAATTCCGCGATGCCAATTGCGGATTCCTGGCCGACCCCGATGGCGGCACTCTCGCCGGCGTCAGCGCAGCCGCCTGCGTGATGCAGATGACCGCGGACCGCGCCAAGGAACTCGGCGACCTGGCAACGGAAGCGCGTTAAACCCAGTTAAACCCGGTGTCGCCGGCACGATAAAGTGCCGATGACTGCATTTGACTGTGTTGTCAAATTTGATTATCCATTCTGTTCAAGGTATGTGGGATTGTCAAAGCCAGGTGACGGCGTACCATGTTGGCCACATCGTCGTTTGCCTTGACCGGAGATTCCCATGAGCCTGGATGCAGAATCCTTTTCGCTGCTGCGCGCGTCGGTGCAGCGTTTTATCGACGAACGGCTGAAGCCGGCGGAGGATACGCTCGAGGAAATCGACGACGTGCCGGCGGAGATCGTCGCCGACATGAAGGAGATGGGTCTGTTCGGGATTTCCATCCCTGAGAACTATGGTGGCATCGGCCTGTCGATGTCGCAGGAATGCGATGTGGTGTACGACCTCGGCCATACCGCCTTTGCTTTCCGCTCGGTGTTCGGCACCAACGTCGGCATCGGTTCGCAAGGCATCCTGATGGACGGCACCGAGGCGCAGAAGCAGGAATACCTGCCAAAGATCGCAAGCGGCGAACTGGTCATCTCGTTTGCGCTGACCGAGCCGAACGCCGGCTCCGATGCCGCTTCGCTGCAGACCCGGGCCGAACTGGACGGCGATCACTACATCATCAACGGCACCAAGCGCTTCATCACCAACGCGCCGCGAGCCGGCGCCTTCACGCTGATGGCGCGTACCGGCGGCGCCGGCGCGTCGGGTATTTCCTCGTTTATCGTGCCGGCGAATACCCCGGGCATCTCGCTGGGCAAGCCGGACAAGAAGATGGGCCAGCGTGGCACCAAGACTTGCGACGTGGTGCTGGAAAACGTGCGCGTGCCTGCCGCCAACATCATCGGCGGCGTACCCGGCGTCGGCTTCAAGACCGCCATGAAGGTGCTCGACCGCGGCCGCCTGCATATCTCCGCGCTGGCCTGCGGCATGGCGCATCGCCTGATTACCGATGCCGTGGCCTATGCCAAGGAGCGCAAGCAGTTCGGCCATCCGATCGGCGATTTCCAGCTGATCCAGGCCATGCTGGCCGATAGCCAGGCCGAGCTGTACGCCGGCCTGTCGATGGTGCGCGACTGCGCCCAGCGCTACGACGCCAAGGCGCCCGGCAAGAGCGATCCGGAAGTCAGCATGCTGGCCTCCTGCACCAAGATGTTCTGTACCGAGATGGTGGGCCGCGTGGCCGACCGCGCCGTGCAGATCCACGGCGGCGCCGGGTACATCGCCGAGTACAAGGCGGAGCGCTTCTATCGCGACGTGCGCCTGCTGCGCCTGTACGAAGGCACCACGCAGATCCAGCAACTGATCATCGCCAAGCAGCTCCTGCGCGACTGATCGGCGCAAGGCGAGGGCGAGGCGGGCGCCAGGCCGGTCTCGCCATCCGTATCCGCGCCGATGCCGCATGGCGCCCCTTCGGCGCTCCCTGCAGCGCCCTCGCGCGCGCAATGTCCCGTTGCTTCACCGGACCGCTCCCGATGGCAATTGCCGCATTCAGCCTTCCCGCCTGCACCGGCGGCGTTCCTGCCCGGCAGAACCCCTCAAGCGAGGAAACGCCGCGGCTGCCGGGCATGGGCCCCGCCGTGCCCGCTGCTTCCCTTGCGCCGCAGTGGCAAATGGCCGGTCCCGAACTGGACGACGATGCCATCGGGCCCGATGGCGCGCCCTGTTACCCGATCATCCGGGCCTTGATGGCCGGTGTGGCCGGCACGCCGCCGGATTGCGCGCGCCTGGCGCTCGATGCGGCCGCTGTGCTGGGACGATCCGACCCCGTCTCCTCGGTGCAGGCAAGCCGCCTGCAAAGCTTCGACGGCGCGCTTTACCGGACCGGCACGGGGGCATGGACCATCCTCTACAGCGACAGGCTGGCCGCGCCGGACGTTCGCTTCATGATTGCCTATCTTCTGGGCCGGCAACTGCTTGGCGGCCGCGGCCTGGAGTTCGTGGAGTGTTCGAATGCGGCATTGATGGCGATGCCGGACGATGACTCGCCCGGCGGGCGCGGCTATGCCTTTGCCAGCCGACTGCTGATGCCGATCGATGCCTGCCGGCGGGCCCTGCCGGGTGCGGTGGACCTCGACGTGCTGGCGGCGCTGGCTGGCCGCTTCCGCCTGCCTGTGCTGCATGTGGCGCGGCGCTGGCTGTCCTATACCTCGCGCAGGGCCATGCTGACCCTCAGGCGCGACGGCCGTGAGATGGGCTGCTGGGCCAGTGAAACGGCCTTCGGCCTGCGAGCCGACGACCTCGTCGACGGGCCAGGGGCGCGCATTGCGCTTCAATCGCAGACGCTGGCCGGCGGCATTCGCATCGAGCTGTCGGTGGCGGCCAGGCAGTTGGCAACGCGTGCGGGCATGCATCGGCGCACGGCCTTTCCCGTCTAGCGCAGCGTGCGCAGCTGCCCCCGCCGGCGTCAGTGCCCCATCAGTGCTCGTGGTGCAGGTATCGGGCCTGCCGCGGCAGCCGGAAGCTGACCGCGAACACGACCACCATCATGACCGTCACGTACCAGTAGAAGCTCGATTCGTGGCCGAGGGATTTCAGGTCCAGCGCGACATACTCGGCCGAGCCGCCAAAGATCGCATTCGCCACGGCATAAGCCAGCCCCACGCCCAGCGCGCGCACCTCGGTCGGGAACATCTCGGCCTTCACGATGCCGCTGATCGAGGTGTAGAGGCTGACGATGGCCAGCGCGAGGGAAATCAGCACGAAGGCCACGAAAGGACTGTGGACGCTCTTCAGCGTCGTGAGAACCGGGACGGTGGCGAGCGCCCCGAGCGCCCCGAACAGCAGCATATTGTTGCGCCGTCCGATGCGGTCCGACAGCGCGCCGAAGAACGGTTGCATGCACATGTAAAGGAACAGGCAGCCGGTCATCACGTAGCTGGCGGTCTTGATGGACATGCCCGCGGTGTTCACCAGGTACTTCTGCATATACGTGGTGAAGGTATAGAAAATCAGCGAGCCGCCCGCGGTATAGCCCAGCACCGTGAAGAACGCCGCCTTGTGATGGCGGAACAGCGCGGTCAGGGTGCCCGCTTCCTTGTTCGAGCGGGTGGCTGCGGAGGTGGTTTCATGCAGGGTGCGCCGCAGGAACAGCGCGACGACCGCCGTGACGGCGCCCACCACGAAGGGGATGCGCCACCCCCAGGCCTTGAGTTCCTGCTCGTCGAGGAACTGCTGCAGCAACACCACCACCAGCACCGCCAGCAACTGGCCGCCGATCAGCGTGACGTACTGGAACGACGAGAAGAACCCGCGCTGGCCCTTGAGCGCCACCTCGCTCATATAGGTGGCGGTGGTACCGTACTCGCCGCCGACCGACAGCCCCTGCACCAGCCGCGCCACCAGCAGCAGCGCCGGAGCCCAGGCGCCGATGCTGTTGTAGGTGGGCAGGCTGGCGATCAGCAGCGAGCCGCCGCACATCATCGTCACCGAGATCAACAGCGAGTTCTTGCGGCCATGCCTGTCGGCGAGGCGGCCGAAGAGCCACCCCCCGATGGGCCGCATCAGGAAGCCGGCGGCAAACACGCCTGCGGTATTCAGCAGTTGCGCCGTAGGATCGGACTTGGGAAAGAAGGAGCCTGCGAAATAGATGGCGCAGAACGCGTAGACGTAGAAGTCGAACCATTCGACCAGGTTGCCGGAGGATGCGGCGACGATCGCGTAGACGCGCTTGCGCTTTTCTTCGGCGCTTGGCGGTGCATCGAGCACGGAGGCGGACAGGTCGGTCATGGTTTGTCTCTCCCTTTCCGCGTGTCGCGCCACGCGGCGAAAGCCGTGGTGCGAGATCGGCACGCAGGCTTTCAGTGTAGTGCGAATGCGGCGCAATGCCGGCGGGAAACCGGGGTGCCCTGGACGGGTTTGTGCGGGGGAGGCAGGGGTTTGTGCAGATCGCGCGATCTCGCGGATGGCACCGGCCAACGCAGAACAGGCCTGGCCGCATTGCGCGGCGTGGCTGACGCCGTCTGTCGTTTCAGCGGCCGGGCATCCGGACCAGCACCGCTGCGTTCGACCTGGATGACGTGGATGAAGCTTCTTGACGCTTTTTGAAGTTTTTCCTGCGTTACTGCGATTCTTGCGTTTCTTGCGGCCAGACGCCGTCCACATCCCTTAGCAGATGGCCTGCCAGGATGTAGTCGCCCAGCCGGGTCGCCTTGGCCTCGAGATCGAGCAGTTCATGATCGGCCAGGGTGCCGAGATCGAACTGGCAGTACAGATTGCGCTGCCTGAAAGTGGTCTTGGTCTTGGCCAGCCCCTCGATCAGGGCTTCACGCGAATGGACAGCGATGCTCTCCTGTCCACGGTACTGCACTTTGATGCCGCGTTTTTCTCCGAGCCTGCCGAGTTCGACGGCATCCTGCCATCCGGTTTCATAGTCCAGCTCAAGCGCCAGCACATCTTTCGATGCGAGAAGCCGAAGCGCTTCTGCTTTGCTGCTAGCTCGCACTATTGACATCCACACCTCTTATATCGACTTATACTGTACGAATATACAGTCAACGCGTCATTGCGGCAAGGGGTTGCCCCCAGGCCGTACGGACTACTGCGCCAGCGGCGGCTTGCGCCGCGCTGCACGGTCATCATTTTCCTCCAGTCTTGCCATTTCAGGGGGCCGGCGCGGCCTCGGTGGCCGCCGCCTTTCCCGATTTCATGGTCGTCCCGGTATTTTGCGCTGCCGTGACAGAAAAGTCCCCGGCATAGACATGGACTACCCGTGCCGGGTCCAGATACTTGCGGATCGCGGCATTGACCTGTTCGACCGTCGCCGTGGCGATACCATGCTCGTACTCTGTGACAAAGCGCATGGTGCGGCCCAGGAACAGCTGCTTGGCCAGCGTGCCGGCCAGCGCGGAATCGCCGGTGCGGGCCAGCAGGCCTTGCTGCAGCAGGCCGCTCCTGGCTTGCGCCAGTTCCTCCGGCGTGATACCGGCGGCCACCAGGCGGGCCAGTTCCTCCTCCACGCCGCGCTGGAGTTTGCCCAGGTTCTGCGGCGCATAGGCCGCTTGCATGCCGAACCGTCCGGCAGTGTCCAGGGCGCCTACCCGCACGAAACTGCCGACACTGTAACTGATGCCGTCCTTTTGGCGCAGGCGATCCGCCAGGCGGCTCTTGAGCGCGCTGCCGCCGAACACCCGGTTGGCGATGACCAGCGCCGGATAGTCGGGGGCATCGCTGGTCAGCCGGACCGGCAGCGCGGCCAGGTAGATGGCATTGGCCTTGTCCGGCGTCTGGCGGGTCAGCCGGGCCGGATCGAGCGCGATAAAGGGCCGCTCCACGCGCGCATAAGGCGCTTGCGACCGCCAGTCGCCAAACAGGCTGGCCAGCTGGGCCTCGACCGCCGCCCGGTCGAAGTCGCCGGCCAGCGCCACCTGCCCGTCGCCACCGCCATAGAAGCGCGCGTGGAAGGCGCGCAGGTCGGCCAGCTTCACCGCCCTGAGCGCCGCGATGCTTTCCTGCGCAGTGGCGACATAGCGCGGATCCCCCATGGGGTAGGGATTGCCGTGGCGGCCGAGCACGTTCTGGGCGATCGTCTCCGGCTGGCTCAGACCGCTTTCGATGCCAGCGATGGCATTGGTGCGCAGGGTCTCGAACTCGGCGGCGGGCAGGCCGGGCTCCCGGAGTATGTCGCGCAGCAGCGCCAGCGTCTGCGGCAGCGTTTCGCGGCGGGCTTCAAAGCGCACCGTGACCGATTCGGCGTCGCCCTGGACCGACACCACGGCCTTGAGCGCGGCCAGCCGGTCGGCGATCTGCTGCCGGTCCAGGCGGGAGGTGCCGCGCATCAGCATGGCGGCGGTGAGGCTGCCGGCGGCATCCAGGCCTTGCAGGCTGGCGACGTCGCCCATGCGCAGGATCAGCGCGCCGTTGACGGTCTGCCCGCGGCTGGGCTTGGGCAGCAGGGCGAACTGCATGCCGTTGGCCAGCTTGCCGCGCAGGGTGTGCGCCTCGATATTGTCCGGGCTTGGGTCGAAGGCCGGCACGGCGGCCTTGGCCGGCTTGCCCTGGTAGGCGGCCACCATCGCGGCGACGTCCGGGGCGGCGGGGATGGTGGCCCGTGCAAGCGTCTCCCCGGGCCTGTCGCCGGGCATGTCGATGGGGATGAAGCGGCCCAGCGTGCGGTTGCTTGCGCGCAGGTAGTTCAGCGCCACTCGCTGCAGGTCGGCCAGCGTCACGCGCTCGGCCTGCTCGCGCGCGACCAGCAGCAGGCGCCAGTCGCCCCCGGCGATGGCCTCGGACAAGGCCACGGCGTAGCCGGAGGGGTTCTCCAGCAGGCGCTCGTAGCTGTTGAGCAGGCGGGTGCGGGCGCGCTCCAGTTCCTCCTGGGTCACCGGCCGCGCGGCGAAGCCCTCGACCTGCGCCACCAGGGCTTGCCGCGCTGCATCGAGGTCCTGCGTCTTGCCCACCCCGGCCGCGAACAGCACCGAGCCGGGATCCTTCAGCGAGGACACCGAGCCGAACTGCCAGCTGGCTTTGCCGCTGTCGACCAGCGCCTTGTAGAGCCGCCCGCCCGCGCTGTCGGAGAGGATGTCGGCGAGCAACTGCATGGCCACGGTATCGGGATGGGCGCCCGGCGCGATGTGGTATTGCACCGCCACCAGTTGCGCGTCGCCGACGCGGCGCAGCGTGACCTCGCGCGCGCCTTCCTGCGGCGGCTCCACGGTGTACTGGAGCGGCAGCGTGCGCGTCGGCCGGGGGATCGTGCCGAAGTAGGTGCCGATGCGCGCCAGCGTGGCGGCCACGTCGAACTTGCCCGCCACCACCAGCACCGCGTTGTCGGGCTGGTAATGGCGGCGGTAAAACGCCTGCAGGTTGCCGATGGCGACATGCTCCACGTCGCTGCGCGCGCCGATCGGCATCTTGCCGTAGTTGTGCCAGCGGTAGGCGGCCGAACGCATCTGCTGCATCAGCATGCCGCCCGGGCTGTTCTCGTTGCGCTCCATCTCGTTGCGCACCACCGTCATCTCGCTATCGAGCGCCTCGCGGGCAACGAAGCTGTTGACCATGCGGTCCGCTTCCATCTTCAGCGCCCAGTCCAGGTTCTCCTCGCTGGCGGCGAAGCTCTCGAAGTAGTTGGTGCGGTCGAAGCCGGTGGTGCCGTTGAACTGCATGCCGCGGCGGGTGAGTTCCTGCGAGATGGTGTTGCCGGGCAGCGCCGGCGTGCCCTTGAAGAGCAGGTGCTCGAGCAGGTGCGCCATGCCGGTCTCGCCGTAGTTCTCATGGCGGCTGCCTACCAGGTAGGTCATGTTGACCGTGGTCACGGGCTGCGCCGCGTCCGGCGCCAGCAGTATCCGCAGGCCGTTGGCCAGCCGGTACTCCGTGATGCCTTCCGCGGTGGCCACCGCGGCGGGCGTGGCGGGTGGCACGGCAGGCACGGGGGGCGCGGCCTGGGCGGATACGCTGAAGGTCAGGGCCAGCAGGCAGGAAAGGCGCTTGAAGGTGAGACGCATGCGGAATTCGAAATGTGGAATGGCTGCCTTGGCGCGGCAAGCTGCGGGGTGGCAAGACGACGGCAGGAACGGCCCGGGTGCCTGATTCTAGCCGTTGCCGGGCATCGAAGTGGCATTGCGTTCTCATTTCAGATGATTCTTGGTGCAGTTTGCGAGTATTCGGCTCTCCCATGCTGCCGACGGTCTGAGGCAAATGTCCGAATCCAGCTATTCCGGCTCCGCCGACGGAGTAGCATGCCGCCTATGAAACTCGATCCGGACACCTGCTACAAGGCTGTCGCCTCGCATGACCGCCGCTTCGACGGACGCTTCTTCGTCGGCGTCTCGTCCACCGGTGTCTACTGCCGGCCGATCTGCGCCGTGCGCACCCCCAAGCGCGAGAACTGCTCCTTCTACGAAACCGCTGCCGCGGCCGAGAAGCAAGGCTTCCGCCCCTGCCTGCGCTGCCGGCCGGAACTGGCGCCAGGGCACGGCCTGGCCGACCTGTCGGGCCGCCTGGCCCAGGCCGCGGCCACGCTGATCGACGAAGGCTTCATGGCCGATGCCGGCGTGGCCGGGCTGGCCGCGCGCATCGGCATTACCGAGCGCCACCTGCGCCGGCTGTTCGACGCGCAGTTCGGTGTTTCGGTACTGGAGTATGCGCAGACCCAGCGGCTGCTGCTGGCCAAGCGCCTGCTGACCGATACCGGGCTGACCGTGACCGACGTGGCGCATGCCGCCGGGTTTGGCAGCGTGCGGCGCTTCAACGACGTGCTCAAGACGCGCTACGGGCTCACGCCGCTGGCGATGCGCAAGCGCGCCGCCGACAATGTGGCCGACGAACTCGTGTTCGAACTGGGATACCGCCCGCCGATGGCCTGGGCGTCGTGGCTGCAATTCCTTGGCGTGCGTGCGGTGGACGGCGTCGAGCAGCTCGGCGACGGCACCTATGCGCGCACGCTGGCGATCGATAGCGGCGGCCGCACGCATCTCGGCTGGCTGCGGCTCGAGCATGTGGCGCGCCGCCATGTGATCAGGGTGACGTTGTCCGGCTCGCTGGCGCACGTGATCCCGCAAGCGCTGGGACGGGTGCGGCGGCTGTGCGACCTGGGCTGCCGTCCCGATGTGGTCGACCAGCACCTGGGACCGCTGGCCGCCGAAACGCCCGGCATGCGCCTGCCCGGCGCGGTGGACGGCTTCGAGATCGCCGTGCGCGCCGTGGTGGGCCAGGTGATCTCGGTGAAGCATGCCCGCACCTTGCTGGCGCGGCTGGCCGAGCGGCATGGCCAGGCCCTGGCGCAGCCCTCGTCGGCGCTGCGTTTCGGCTTTCCCGGCGCCGCCGCGCTTGCGGGGGTGGCGCCGGAAACCCTGCGCGAGATCGGCATTCCGCTCGCCAAGGGCCGCGCCATCCATGCCATTGCCAGCCGCGTGGCGTCGGGAGAGCTGAAGCTGGAGCCGAGCGCCGCGCCGGAAGATACCGTGGCGCGCCTGCTGGCGATCGAGGGCGTGGGCGACTGGACCGCGCAATATGTGGCCATGCGCGCGCTCGGCTGGCCGGACGCGTTCCCCGGTACCGACTATGCCTTGCGCAAGGTGCTCGGCATCGCTACCGTGAGAGGCATGAACCAGCATGCCGCGCAATGGGCGCCGTGGCGGGCCTATGCCGCCATCCATCTGTGGCGCCGCTACGAAGACCTGAAGCCGGGCCAGGATAAGAAAGAAGCAAAGTACAAGAACGGCGAGCACGACAGGAACGAGGACAAGGACAAATCATGATTGCCTACCGCATCGTCGCCAGCCCGCTGGGCGAAGTGCTGCTGCGCGCCGACGGCGCGCGCCTGAGCGGGCTGTTTTTTGCCGGGCAGAAATACTACCCGGCGGCGGCCACGGCGGATGCCGCCGTGCCGGCTGCCGCGAAGCCTATCCTCGAGCAGGCCGCCGACGAACTGGCGGACTACTTCGCCGAACGCCTGCAAGCCTTCACGGTGCCCATGCTGCTGGCCGGCAGCCCCTTCCAGCGCACGGTCTGGCAGGCGTTGTGCGCCATTCCCTTTGGCGAGACGACTTCCTATGGCGAACTGGCCGCCGGGCTGGGCCTGGCGCCCACGCATGCGCGCGCGGTTGGCGGCGCGGTGGGGCGCAACCCCTTGTCGGTGATCGTGCCCTGCCACCGCGTGCTGGGCGCCAGCGGCGACCTTACCGGCTACGCCGGCGGCACCGACCGCAAGCGCGCGCTGCTGCGGCTGGAAGGCACGGCAGCGGCGATGGCGTTGCCCATCCTGCGCCAGTCGGCGCTGGCGTTCGAGTGAGGGGCATCGTGCGGCTGCCCCTGACCCGCAGTGCCGGGAGGCGGCGCAGGGCTGCCAGGGGAGGTGAGGGCGATGGCACGCCTGTTCGTCGCCATTGAAGTCCCGCCGGCGCTGGCAGACGCGCTGCTGGCACGCGTGCCGCGCGCGGCGGGAGTCCGGCCGGCGGCGGCGCACCAGATCCACCTGACACTGCATTTCCTTGGCGAGCAGGATGAGATGGCGGCGGTTCGCGTCGAACAGGCGCTGGGCGCGGTGTCATGTGCCTCCTTCCCGCTCGCCGTGCAAGAGGCCGGCTATTTCCGCGGGCGGCGCGCGAGCGTGTTGTGGGCCGGCGTAGCGTCCAGCCCGGCGCTCGACGACCTGCATGCGAGCGTGGAGCGGGCAGTGGCGGCCAGCGGCTCCGAGCCCGAGGAGAACACCGCAATGCGGCACTCGCCGCCACGCTTCCAGCCCCACATCACGCTGGCCCGCTGCACGCCGGCGGTGCCGGACGCCGTGCTGCAGTCATGGCGCGTCTCGCAGACGGGGCTGGCGTGCGCGCCCTGGCTGGTCGAGCGTTTCATCCTTTACCAGAGCCACCTGCACCCTTCAGGCGCGCAGCATCTGTGCCGCCGTGCCTATGCGTTGGGTGCGAGCGGGCGTTAGGCTGGTTCGATGCCGCTTGCCGGTGCGCGCGGGATGTCCGCGCGGATGGCGGATACCGCGAAATGCGCTTCGGCAAGCCGCCGCTCAGCGATCCGCGAGTGAGGGCTTGGCCAGATGCGCATCGACCATGGGCGCCAGATGCTGCGCGTGGACATTCGCCAGATCGTGATTGCCGCCGCTGACGACATGCAATTCCGCGTCTGGCAGGAGTGCCAGGAGCCGCTGGCCGACCGCCACCGGACTGATCGGGTCCGCGTCACCCCACAGCAACAAGACCGGGGCGGAGATCTTGCCGAGTTCCGCGCCAAGATCCGAATTGAAGGACACAAACCAATCCGGTAATTGCGGATTGGCCTCGCTGAAGCCGATGCGCCAATCCGCCGCGCCCAAGCCTTTGGTATCGATCCCGCCGGACGTCACCGAAAGCACGAGATGTGTCACCAGCCCTGGCCGCTCGAGCGCTACGCGCATGGCAATGGCGCCCCCCATGGACTGCGCGATCAAGGCTGTCGGCTGATCGATCTCCTTCACCACCCTCGCCACGAGATCGCCGAACCCGCTGACTTCCGGGGATGGCGGCACGGGGCCAAAGCCCGGATATCCGATCACTGTCCTGGCGGCGGGGTGCGAGAGCCGGTCTGCCAGAGGCTGCCAGAACCGCGTGTCACCGGATGCGCCGGGTAAAAAAAGCAATTTGGATGGTGCGGGCAAGAAAGGGCTCCGACAGTAAAAGTAAAAGTAAAAGTAAAAGTAAAAGGTAGCGAAGAACATGCCCTGTTCGAGGGGATCTCGGGCAGCATCGCGCGGCATTCAAAAACGGCACCGGGCCGGCTTCGCGGCGGGCGCGGCGCGATGGAACACATCGGAGCGTACCAGAGCAAACCGGTCGGATCCCATCATGCAAGATTGCCGACGCCCAGCCCGATCCCCAGCCCCAGCAGCACCGTGCCGATCACCCGGTCCAGCCATCGCTGGCGTCGCAGCATGGCGGCGCGCAGGGCGGGCGTGGTGAAGCAGCATGCAATCAGGCTGAACCACGCCAGGTGCGCCAGCGACATGAACAGGCCATAGCCGAACTGCACCGGCAACGGTGTCTGCGCGTGCACCACCTGGGTGTACGTGCTGACCACGAACAGCGTGGTCTTGGGGTTGAGCGCATTGGTGAGAAAGCCCATCTTGAGCGCGCCCGGCGACGTCAGCGCCGGTGCCGCGGCGGCCGGCGCGCCGGCCATTGCGGCGGGGTCGGGCGCGCGCTTGCGCAAGGTCTGGATGCCGATCCAGATCAGGTAGGCGGCGCCAAGGAGCTTGACCAGGCTCAGCAGGCCGTGGGCGTGCTCCATCAGCAGCGCCACGCCGAACATCGTATAGAACACGTGCACCTGCACGCCCAGCGCAATGCCGAACGCGCACAGCAGGCCGGCGCGGCGGCCATGCAGGTAGCTGTTGCGCATCACCATGGCGAAGTCCGGGCCGGGGCTGACGACAGCGAGCACGGTGATGGTGGCGACAGCCAGCAGTTCGGTGAGGGAGTGCATATCGTATGTATGAGTATCTCTGACGGTTATGGCTGCGATGGCAGCGCTGGCGGTGTCGCTGCACCTAGCGCGCTGAAGCCGGAAAGATGCTATTTTCCGAGCCGGCTCTGCCGCCAACAACCGATTTATACTGGTGCAAATCCGTCAGGAAAACTGACATATAAGGCAACGGTACCGGGGGGGCGCATCATGCATTGGCTTGGCGGCATCAGATTCTTCGAGGCGGCCGCGCGCCACCAGAGCTTCATGCGGGCGGCGGACGAACTGCACCTGACCCATGGTGCGGTCAGCCGCCAGATCCGCCAGCTCGAGGAGGCGCTCGGCGTGGCGCTGTTCGAGCGCCGCAACCGCGCCGTCTTCCTGACCGAGGCCGGACGCATCCTGCATGCCGCCGCGGCCCAGTCGCTGGAAGTCCTCGCCATGGCGGCGGAGCGTATCCGCGCGCACGGGCAGCAAAGGGCGCTAGTGCTGTCGTGCGAGCCCACCATTGCCATGCGCTGGCTGATCCCGCGGCTACCGCGCTTTACCGACGCCCATCCGGACATCACGCTGCACCTGATGGCCGCCGGCGGCCCGGTCGACTTCGCGCGCAGCGGCGTCGATCTCGCGCTGCGCCGCAACGACTTCCATTTCGGGCCGCAACTGCATGCGTACGAGGTGGCCGAGGAGTGGATGGGCGTGGTGTGCCGGGCCGGCCCGGGGCCGCGCGCGGTGGCCCTGGCTTCGCTGGACCGGCTGCACACGCGCTCGCGACCGGATGCCTGGCGGCGCTGGGCGCAGGCCGCCGGCAGCACGCAGCGCTTCGGCGCCGATGCCTGGTACGAGCATTTCTACCTGACCATCCAGGCCGCCGCCGCCGGGCTTGGCTGTACCGTGGCCTCGCGGCTGATGGTGGCCGACGAGATCGCCGACGGGCGCATGGCCGCGCCGCTGGGCTTCGTGCGCGACGGCTCTTCCTATCATCTGCTGTCGCCGGTGGCCTTCGAGCACGACGAGCGCCGCCGCGCGGTACGCGACTGGTTGTGCCGCGAGGCGCAGGCATCGCTTGGCGCCGATCCCGCAGGGGTCGCCGCGCGGCGGCGGGCGGCAAGCGGGCGCGCGGGCCCCAAGGGTGGCGTGGAGCGGCAAGGGCGCGCAAAGGCATCGAAGATCGCCAGGCTCGCCAGGGCGCCCAGGCCGGAGTGATGCTGGAGGCGCGAATCCGCGCCGGTGGGCTACCCCACGGAAGTCTGGCTCAAGTTTTGCCACACTTCGCCGTTGTCCAAACTAGAGCTTGCGCAGCGATAGTCGCCGCGCTTAACATGCGGCGCTGGCCGCGCCCCCAGTTCGCGGTCAACCCGATTTCCCCGTCGCAAGCCAGCCCGGTGCGACGCAGGCCTCTCAGACGTTTGCGTGATTTCATGAGTCTCCAAGAATCCACGGAGCAATCCGAGCTTGACGCGGGTGCGTTGCCGGACGACCGCTATCGCCTCACCCATTCCTCGCAGATCGGCACGGTGCTGCGCGATCTCGCCTGGCAGAAGTGCAGCCTGAACGTGCGCGCGCGCACCGCCCACGAGATGGTTACCACGGTGCTGCATGTGGATCCGTCCAGCCGGACCTTTGTCTTCGACTGGTGCCGTACCGAGCCCGAGCGGCAGGCGCTGCTGGCTTCCAGCGAGAATGCCTTTTCGGCGTCGCTGCGCGGCGTGCCGGTGAACTTTGTGATCGGCGCGCCCGAGGCCACCCAGTTCCAGGGCGGCCCGGCCTTCACCGCGCCCTTTCCCGAAAAGCTCTATCATTTCCAGCGCCGCCGCCATTTCCGGGCGCGCACGCTGGTGACCAAGGGCTATGTCTGCACCATCAGGATGGTCGACGGCACCGTGCTCAAGCTCGATATCGCCGATCTCTCGCTCTCGGGCGTGGGCTTGCGCTCGAAGACCGTGGACGCTACACACTTGCCGGTGGGCACCACCATATCGGGGGTGAAGCTGGATTTCGGGTCGCTGGGCAAGCTCGAACTGAGCCTGCAAGTGGTGGGCCATTGGCTGGCCGGGCGCGACGACAGCGCCATCCACCATTTCGGCTGCGCCTTCTCCAACCTCGACGGCCGCATGGAAAACTTCCTGCAGCGTCTGGTGTTCGCCCTGGAGCTTGCCAGCCGGGGTTGAGTGACCCCGGCGCAGGCGAGCCGTCCGCCGACGGCCCGCTTCCGGCGCCCGCTGCTCCCATCAGCGCCAGTCTGTCCCCCGGTCTCCGGCATCTTCCCTGCCCTTCGTCGTGGCTTTGCCGGTATGCGCGGCCCCGCAGCGCCATCGGCGCTTCCGGTACCGCGGGCGCTTGCCCCGGGCGCGCACCCGGCCCCTCCCTGCCGTGCCTGATTTCACGCTTTTTTGCGTATACGCAAAATCTGGGGTACGCTATCCGCCATCGGTTCCGCCGCGTCCGGGCTTCCCGGCGCGCGGCATGCGCAAGGATGAAGGAGGGCTTCGATGGCGGCATACGATTCCGCGGATTTCCTGATTGTCGGCGGCGGCATTGCCGGCGCTTCGCTGGCCTACTGGCTGGCCCGGACCGGGCGCGTGATCGTGCTCGAACGCGAGGAACACCCCGGCTACCACTCCACGGGCCGTTCGGCCGCGCTGTTCATGGAGAGCTATGGCACGCCGCAGGTGCGCGCGCTCACCATGGCCAGCCGTGCCTTCCTGGATGCGCCGCCGGACGGTTTTACCGAGCATCCCGTCCTCAGTCCGCGTGGTGCCATGACAGTGGGCAAGCCGGGCGAGGCCGCCGAACTCGACCGGCATTTCGAGGCGCTGGGCGCGCTTGGCGCGCGTGCGCAGCGGCTGGATCGCGCCGCCACCTGCGAACTGGTGCCGGTGCTGCGCGCCGACAAGGTGCTCGGCGCCGTGCTCGAACCCGATGCCGCCGACATGGACGTGCACAGCCTGCACCAGGGCTACCTGCGCGGCATGCGGCAGCGCGGCGGCACCCTGGTGTGCAATGCCGAGGTCACCGCGATCGCGCACAGCCAGGGCGTGTGGGAAGTGCAGGCGGGCGGGCGTGCCTACCGCGCACCGGTGCTGGTCAACGCGGCCGGCGCCTGGTGCGACGTGGTGGCGGGGCTGGCCGGGGTCAGGCCGCTGGGGCTCACGCCGAAGCGCCGCTCGGCCTTCGTGTTCGCGCCGCCCGATGCGGTGGAGATCGCGCACTGGCCCATGTTCGTCTGCTTCGACGAGACCTGGTACCTCAAGCCCGATGCCGGCATGCTGCTGGGCTCGCCCGCCAATGCCGACCCCGTGCCGCCGCACGATGTGCAACCCGAGGAGCTGGATATCGCATTGGGCATCCACCATATCGAGGATATGACCACGCTCTCCATCCGCCGCCCCGCGCGTATCTGGGCGGGCCTGCGCTCGTTCGTGGCGGATGGCGACCTGGTTGGCGGTTTCGACGACCAGGCCGATGGATTTTTCTGGGTGGCCGCGCAAGGCGGCTACGGCATCCAGACCTCGGCCGCGATGGGCGAGGCCTGCGCGGCGCTGGTACAGGGCAAGCCCCTGCCGCAGCGTATCGCGGATTTCGGGCTGACCGAAGCCATGCTTGGGCCGGGCAGGCTGCTGCGTTGAGCTGCTCCGGGGCGCTGCCCGGTCCCGCCGCCTTGTTCCTGCCGGCTCAGCCTGCGGCGATGCGGATCCGGTTGCGGCCGGCCCGCTTGGCCTCGTAGAGCGCCCGGTCGGTCTGCGCCAGCCAGTCGTGGTGGCCTTCCATGCCGGGATCGAAGGCGGCTACGCCCACGCTGGCCGTATGGCCTCGCAAGGCGGCGATCTCCGCGCCGGCCGAGGCGTCCTGCTGAAGGGCGCGCGACAGGCGCTCGGCCATTTCCACGGCCTGCGTCAGGCTGGCGCCGCCGAGCAGCACGCCGAACTCCTCGCCGCCGTAGCGCCCGACCAGGCATTGGCGGGTCTCGCCGCGGCCCTGGCGCCCAGGCTGGCAGGATGCGTTGTGATGCGCAGCATGCCGCATCACCAGCGCGGCGAAGGCCTTGAGCGCCTCGTCGCCGGCCAGGTGGCCGTGGACATCGTTGAGCTGCTTGAAATGGTCGATGTCGAGCAGCACCAGGCTGGCGGTGCTGCGGCGGCCGCTCTTGCAGGCCTGGAACTCGGCGGCCAGCATGGCCTCCCAGTAGCCGCGGTTGAGCACGCCGGTCAGCCCGTCCAGGCGGCTGTTGGCTTCCATCTCCTTGCCGTGCGCGGCCAGGCGCTGGGAGATGCTGTACGTGGTGCGTCCCAGCGCCAGCGGGTAGAGCACCAGCATGGGCATGCTGGCCGCGATGGTGGCGAGGCTGGCCTGCGGATGCCAGGCTGCGCCGAAGACCAGCATGCCGGCCAGCGCGCCTGCCAGGTGCCAGCCCAGGCCGCGCAGCATCAGGCGGGTGCCGCCTGCGGCGACATTGTTCATGCTCATCATCGACAGGATCAACACGCTCGGCAGCAGATTGAATTTCATGCCCGCCACCCACAGGCCACCCAGCAGCGCGTCGATCATCATGTTGCGGATCTCGGCGAGATAGGGCACCTCGCTGCGGCTTGCCCACCAGGCGGCCAGATGCGGCCAGGCAAAGCCATGCACGAAGACCAGCGCCAGCAGCCAGCGTGGCGCACCGCCCTCCAGCATGGCGGCCGCAACCGCGAAGAATCCGACGGCTAGCCCGATGGAGCGCATGGCATGGACGCGCCGGACAAAGCGCATCCCCTTGCCTGCCAGGGGATTGGATGAGCGTTGCGCCATGTTCTGGCCGTTCCTTGTCTGACTTTGTCTGAAACAGCAATGAGACCAGGCTCGCCCGGTACGGGCCGCCAGGTTCGGCGGCCTGTACCGGGTACGCCGGCTCAGGCGGCGATCAGCTTGCCGATCGCGGCCGCGGCCTCCCGCATCGGCGGCAGCAGCCGCGAGATCATCTCGGCTTCGGATACCTGCGCCGCGCGCACGCTGACGCTGATGCCGGCGATCACGCTGCCGGAGATCGCCCGCACCGGCACCGCGATGGCGCGCAGGCCGGGCTCCAGCTCTTCGTCGATCAGCACGTAATCCAGCTCGCGCGCATGCGCAAAACTGGCTTCCAGCTCGGGGCGCGAGATCTTGGTCTGCAGGGTGCGCGGGCGCAGGTCGACGTGGTCGAAGAAGTCTTCCAGCGCGGGCGCGGCGAGATGGGCCAGCAGCAGGCGGCCGATCGAGGTGCAATAGGCCGGCAGCCGGCTTCCCATGCCCAGCGAATAAGTGAGCACACGCTGCACCTCCGAGCGCACCAGGTAAAGGATGTCGGTGTCATCCAGGATGGCCAGCGCCGAGGTTTGCTGGATGCGCGCGCTGAGACCGTCGAGGATCGGCTGCGCCAGCGAAACCAGCGAGGTCGACGAAAAATACGCATGGCCAAGGTGCAGTACCCGGGGGCGCAGCGCGAACTGGCCGTTCTGCTGGCTGACATAGCCGAGCTGTTCCAGCGTGTACAGGCAGCGCCGCACCGAAGCCCGCGAGAGCTGGGTGCGCTGGGCCACCTGGGAGATTGTGAGCGGGCGCTTACGCTCGGAGAAGGCCTCCAGCACGCTCAGGCCGCGTGCCAGCGACAGCATGAAATTGGGGTCGCCGGAGAAACTGTTCAGAAGATCGGCCTGAGGGCGAGCCACGCGAACGGTGGCGGCCGATGCCTGGCCAGGGCTGCTGGGGGAAGGGACGTCCATTTGAGCGGTTCGCGCGGGTTGTTCGATAATCGCGCATCTTAAACCGCATAGCCGCCCCGGGCCAGCGCTTTTGTTGTGCCGTCTTCCCCCTTCTGGTGCCTGGGCGCCCAAAAGCGGAAAAAAAACGTCGCCGTCTCAAGGTCGCGGCGACAGTAAGGGGTTGTCGGTCAAGACGGGGGCCTCGACGACGCTTCCAGCATAGGAGGTACGGGGGGGACATCACATACGACTTCTGGGGGGATTCGTGCATTGAATACCGGGGGCGATAGTGGGCCGTACGCCACTCGCGCCCGCCCCGCGCCGGGGCGGGTAAAATCGCCCCCTTGTCTGCCGCCGCCCGCAGGCCGCTGCCCCTGCATCGCGCGGCGGGCCCATGGCGGCACCCGCGGTGTTCCGCGCATTCCCCGAAGCGAATCCAGCCATGACCGACCAGCCTGACCTTTCCCCCGACGCCGACGACCCGGATGCCGCCGGGGAAACCGTGGAGAAGATCCAGGAACCCCGCCTGTGGCGGGCCGATGGCTGGACCGCCCGCGTGATCAAGAACGAGGACGATGACGGCTGGGCGGTGGCCATGATCAAGGACGGCGAGCCAGAGCCCGCCCTGGTCGGCCCCTGGACCATGGGCCGCGACAAGAAGAATCCCAAGCCGCTCGATGCCAACGCATTCTCCACGCTGGTCAAGACCGCCTCGGAGGTGCTGCGCCGCCACGAGCAGCAGTTGCACGCCATGCTGCACAAGAGCGTGATAGTGGACACGGACACAGCCCGCATCAGCGTGGCGCTGGACATCGTGCCCGACGAGGACAATCCCTACGCGGTATTGAGCGCGAGCGACGAGAACGGCGCTGAACTGGCCCAGGTGCGGGTTTCGCCTGGCTTCAAGCTGAGCAAGGCCAGCGCTGCCGACTGGATCGAGAACGAGTACCGCAAGCCGCGCTGAGTGCCTGCGCGCGTCACGCGCGCGGCATCGCGATGGGGCTCGCCTGTTCGTTCACGGAATTTGATGCTCCCGTGCAAGATGGCACGCTGCGCCGGACTGGCCTGGTGGCACACTATGGCCTATGCCCGTCGGCGTGGGGCGTTGTGCCCGCGCCGGATACCTCGACCGGGCGGAACATGCGAAGGCGCGGGAGACGGGTGTGGGTGAATTGCAGTCCTTGCTGGAGAGTCACGGCGTGATGCTCGTGTTTCTCAATGTGCTGGCCGAGCAGGCCGGACTGCCGGTGCCGGCCGTTCCCATGCTGCTGGTGGCCGGCGCGCTCGGCATGCGCGAGGGCGGCCCGGAACTCGGCGCGGTGCTGGCGGCGGTCATCCTGGCCTGCCTGATTGCCGACACGGCGTGGTATTTCGCCGGCAAGCGGCTTGGCCAGCCCATGCTGCGCACCATCTGCCGCGTCTCGATCTCGCCCGACAGCTGCATCCGCCAGACCCAGTCGCTGTACCTGCGCGTGGGTCCGCGCTCGCTGGTGTTCGCCAAGCTGCTGCCGGGCGCCGGCGCGCTGTCCACCGCCATGGCCGGCATGACGGCTACGCCATTTCCGCTCTTCCTGTTCTACGATGCGCTCGGCGCGCTGGTGTGGGCCGGCGGCGCCTTGCTGATCGGCGTCGTGTTCACCGATTTCGTCGAAGTCATCCTGCGTGCCTTCAGCACGTATGGACCAATGGCCGTGACGGTGGTGGCGGCGGCCTTTGCCGCCTTTGTCGCGTGGAAGTTCGTGCGCCGTGTGCGCCTGCTGCGCCGCACCCGCCGCGTGCCCCGCATGTCGGTGGGCGAACTGGAGGAGCGCCGGCTTGGCGACCGCTTCCCGCTGGTGCTCGACGTGCGCAGCGAGGTGGCCGAGCGGATCCCTGGCGCGTTGGCCGTCGACCTGAACGCGCCACTGGATCTGCTGTCGGCGCATCCGGTCACCACCGAGATCGTGGTCTACTGCGCATGCCCGAATGAAGTGTCGGCCGCGATCCTGGCGGAGCGGCTGAAATCCGCCGGCTATGCCAACACCTGGGCGCTGGCCGGCGGCTTCGACGAATGGAAGCGGCTGCACGGTGTCGCGCCCCATACGGCTTCCGGCCCGGAGGCTGCCGCGGCGCTGGCGCCACGCGTGAAGGGCCCCGGCCCGCTCCTCTGACCTGGCGCGGGGGCGCAAACCTGCCAGCAGATGCTGCCGCGCCAGCGCGTCAGCAGCCGACCCAGTAAGCGTAGCCCACCAGACGCTCGCCCAGGAAGTAGAGGCGGTACTGGTCGCCGTCGCCGTCCAGCGTGTAGAGCGTGGTGTAGGCGAGCTGTTCGAGGGGGTCCCCCTCGTCGCGGTCGGCGGGGCTGCGTACCTTGCCGGGTGCTTCGGCCATCTTCCAGTGCGGGTTCTTGCGCAAGGCCGCGTTGAGCTGCGCCAGCGTCGAGGCGCCGGTGATGTCATGCCCTTCGAGCCGCAGCGTCAGCCCGTCCGGGATGCCATGCAGCGCACGGATCACGGCGTCGCCGCTGCGGCCCACCTCGATCAGCGCATCCGGGTAGCGATAGTCCATCAGGTGCTCTTCGTCGAGCGCGGTACCGCATTCTTCCTGGTTGGCCGTGATGTTGGGCGGCTTGCCCCAGGCCGCCTGGACATCCGCCATGCTGGTCAGCCCGCGCAGGGCCACCAGCGGGCGGGTCAGCGGCGCGGGTGCGAAGGCAGGGGCATCGTCCGGCTGCGCGGCGTCGTCGGCCCGCGCCGCCTGGGGGCCCGAGGCCGACGCGGCGACAGGCGCTGCCGGAGCGGGTTCATTGCGTTCGCAGCCCGGCAGCGCGGCCAGGGCAGCGCAGGCGGCGAGGGTGGACAGGCAGCGGGACAGCGCGGGGTTGTCGGTGGCGTTCAGGCTGGACATGGTGCAAAAAATGGCCGCAAAGGCAGGGACTGCGTCAGGAGCGCAACCATACACCGAAGCGCGCCCGCTGAAAATGCCCGCGTGTGGCCTGGCGCACATCCCGCCTCCGGCTGTCGCGGGTCTGCGGGCAATCGCCCACGGCCACGATCGGGCCCGCGTAATACCGCGTGGTGCAGCGCCACCTCGCCATAGCGTTTGCTCCCTGCCCGCACATCGGCCCGGCGGCCACCCTCCTCGCCACGATGCCGCGGGTTTGCTCCAGGCGCTTCCACGGCAACAGCTTGCTGAGCATCTCCGTATCGGCCACCAGCACCTCGGCACGCCGTGGCGCCGCCTATACTTGGGCGGGGATCTGCCACGGAGGATCGGCATGCCAGTCGAAGACCAGGCTTCCGGAGACGAACTGGCCCGCATTGCGCGCCGCCGCCGGCAACTCGGTATTGCCAGGCGCTTGCGCGACGGCGACAGCCACTGGGCGCTGGCCCTGTCGGGCGGCGGCATCCGCAGCGCTACCTTTTGCCTGGGGGTGATGCAGGCGCTGGCCAAGGCGCCGCCGCCGCCGGTAGCCGATCCGGCCGGTCCGGTGCTGCATGCGGTCACCCCGGACGCTGCGCCGGACGGCCCGCCGGACAACGTCCAGGTCCGCCTGCAAGATGCCGTGCAGGAAGGCGATGGCCCGAACGCGCCCACGGCGGCGCCACCGCCGGCCACCACCGCGCTGCTCGGCCAGTTCGACTACCTCTCCACGGTCAGCGGCGGTGGCTACCTGGGCGCGTTCTTCTGCAGCCTGTTCGTGCCAGGCCGGTTGAAGCCCGGCACCGCGCCGGCCGAGGCTGCGGCGCTGGCCTACCGTACCCTGCAGCAGGAGCCGCCGGGGCGTATCCGGTCCTCGACCTCCTACGCCGCCGATCCCGGGCGCGCAGCGGTGGCGTGGCTGCGCGAGAACGGCCGCTATCTCACGCCGACCGGCGCCGGCGATGCGCTCTACGCCGGCGCGCTGGTGGTGCGCAACTGGTTTGCCATGCAATACGTGATCGGCAGCGCGCTGCTATTGCTGCTGGCGGTGCTGGCATTGCTCCGGCATCTCGCCGTGGGCAACTGGCTGGACCTGGGCAGGCACGAGATGGACCTGTTGCACGATGCCCGCCAGGTGTTCAACGAGGGTGGCCTGGCAATCTGGTGGAGCGAGCTGCTGTGGTTGCCGCTGGCCGCGCTGCTGCTGTTCGCGGTGCCGCCCGGCGTGGCTTACTGGCTGGTCTACCCGCACGCCGGCGAGGCGCGGCCGGCGCTGCGTTTCGATAGCGCGGCCACGCGCCTGGCCGCGCTGGCCGGCGTGGCCATGCTGGTCCTGGCGGCATGGCTGAACCGGCTGACGCCGGGCCTGGTGCTGCCCCGCCTGCTGCTGGCGGCGGCCGTGCTGACCTTGCTCGGCGTGGCTTGCTGCTTCGCCCTGTGCCGGGGGCAGCCGGCTACCGTGCAGGCCTATCGCGTGCGCGCCACGCGCGCGTTGCGCAACGGTGTCGGCGCGGCGCTCTGGTTTGCGGCGCTGGGCGCGGCGGACACGGTGGGGCGTACCTTCTACCTCTACACGCAGAACACCGGCCACCCCTGGGGCACGCTCGGTCCGGCGGCGATGGCGGGCGGCCTGGTCTGGCTGGTGCGCTACGGCGCGGGCCTGGTCGACGGCAAAGGCGGCGCCGGCGGCGGCAATCCATGGCTGTCGCGCCTGCCGGTGTCCTTGCTGGCCGGCATTGGCGCGGCGCTGGTGGCGCTGCTGGTCTTCATGCTGTGGTCGTGGCTGGTGTTGTGGGTGCGCTGGAACGGCGGCCAACCGCTCGACTGGATGGTGTTCGGCAACGCCTACACCACGCCGGTACTGTGCACGCTGAGCGTGCTGGCGCTGGGGCTCACGCTGATCGCCGGACGCTTCGCCGGTTTCCTTAACCTCTCGACCCTGCAGCCGTTCTACGCGGCCCGCCTCACGCGGGCCTACCTGGGGGGCTCCAACGGCAAGCGCTTCATGCCCGGCAGCGGCGCCGGGCCCGCGCAGCAGCATGCCATCCAGCGCGCCAGGCTCAGCGTGGCGGAGCCCGAGGATGGCGACTCGCTCAGCCTGAACGCCTACTACGATCCCGCCATGCTGGCGCCGCTGCACCTGATCAACGTGACGCTCAACCTTACCGTGGATCCCGCCGAGCAACTGGTGCAGCGCGACCGCAAGGGCAAGCCGCTGTGCATTGCGCCGGGGCCCTTCATGCTGCCGCACACGGCCGCGCGCGCCATCCCTGCAGACGCGTTCGTGCGCTTCACCGTGGATGGGCAGCTCTACTATCCCGAGACCTGGAAGGCGGGCGGCAGCGAGCTATCCCAGTCGCGCACGCTGGGCGACTGGATCGCAACCTCGGGCGCCGCGGTGTCCACGGGGCTGGGGCGGTCCACCACGCTTGGCACCTCGTTGCTGCTCGGCCTGGCCAACCTGCGCCTGGGCACCTGGTGGCCGTCCTATCCGCTGGATGCCGGCAGCGCGCCGCGCAGGGGCGGCGCCGAGCGCGACCGCGTGCAGGCGGAGTGCGCCGGCGCACCCTGGCTGGGCGGCTTCATCACGCTGTTCCGCACGCAGTACTATCTCGCCTGCGAGCTGAGCGCGCGCTTTCATGGCACGCGGCGCGGCTGGCAGTATCTGTCGGACGGCGGCCACTTCGAGAACACGGCCGTATATGAATTGCTGCGCCCCGAGCGCCGGGTGGCGCTGATCGTGCTGTGCGATTGCGGAGCGGATCCGCGCTACCAGTTCGGCGACCTGGCCAACCTGATCCGGCTGGCGCGCATCGACCTGGGCCTGGAGATCGTGGTCGATACTGCGGCCGCCGGCGACGCGGTGCTCGGCAGCGTGTTCGGCACGCCGGCCAGTTTTTCCCCGCAAGGGCGCCGCACGCCGAGCGACAAATGCGCGCTGTTGCTGAATGTGTTTCGCGCCGACGAGCCGGCCGGCACGCGCCGTCCGGTATCGCGCATCGTGTTGCTCAAGCCATGTCCGATCGCTTCGGCCCCCGCGGACGTGCGGCAATACGGCGCCGGGCATCCCGCCTTTCCGCAGGAGCCCACCAGCGACCAGTTCTTCGATGAAGCGCAGTGGGAGAGCTACCGCGCGCTTGGGCTTGCCATCGGCCAGCGCGTCTTCGGCGGCGGGGCGGATGGCGATGCTGTAGCGCGAGCCTTGTGGGCGCGTTGAGTCCGCGGGGCGCGCTGGCGCCGCTCAGCGCCCGAAGCCCACCAGCGCTTCCAGCACCGGCTGTACGGCTTCGGCCGGCGACAATGTCTTGCGCACCACCTGGCCCAGCCCGAACAGCCGCAGCCCCGGTGAATATTTGCCGTTGGCGGCAAGCCCGGAACACTAGCGGTTGACCACCTTGGCCGGCATCGCCAGCACCAGGAAGCAGCTACCCGCCAGGCAGGCCGCGAACAGCACCAGGCCGGCGCTCGGGCTATGGAAGGTGTCCTTGAGCCAGCCCAGCAGGTAGGTGGCGGCAAAGCCGCCGAGGTTGGCGATCGAGCAGGCCAGCGCAATGCCCGCCGCCGCCGCGGTGCCGCTCAGGAAGGTCGACGGCAGGCACCAGAACACCGGGAAGGTGGCGACGATGCCTACGTTGGCCAGCGTCAGCATCAGCACGGTGGCGCTGGTGGAGCCGGTGACGAAGGTGCTGGCGACCAGGCCGGCGGCGCCCGCCAGGATGGGAACGACGATATGCCAGCGGCGCTCGCGCGTCTTGTCGGAATGGGCGCCGTTCAGCAGCATCGCCACCACGGCCACCGCATGCGGGATGGCGGTCAGCAGGCCGATGTGCAGCGGGCTGGCCACGCCGGAGTCGCGGATGATGGTCGGCATCCAGAAGCCGATCGAGTAGGTGCCCATCAGCAGGCACATGTCGATCAGGCCCAGCATCCACACGCGGCGGTCGGTGAAGGCCGCCTTGAGCGAGTGGCTGCTTTCCACCAGCACATCGGTTTCCAGGTTGCGATGCAGGGTGCGCTTCTCGTCGGGTTGCAGCCAGCTGGCGTTGTCGATACCGTTGGGCAGGTAGAAGAACACCATCACGCCCAGCAGCACCGAGGGAATGGCCTCCAGGAAGAACAGCCACTGCCAGCCGGCCCAGCCGTGCATGCCGGCAAAGGCGGTCATGATCCAGCCGGAGATCGGGCTGCCGATCATGCTGGCCAGCGGCAGGCCCATCATGAACAGCGCAATGATCTTGCTGCGCTTGTGCGTGGGGAACCAGTAAGTCAGGTAGAGCAGCACGCCGGGCAGGAAGCCGGCCTCGGCGGCGCCCAGCAGGAAGCGCAGCACGTAGAACTGCGTTGGCGTGTTGACGAACATGGTCGCACCGGACAGCAGGCCCCACGTCACCATGATGCGGGCGATCCAGATGCGCGCGCCCACCTTCTGCAGCACCAGGTTGCTCGGCACCTCGAACAGGATGTAGCCCACGAAGAACAGCCCGGCGCCCAGGCCATAGACCGTTTCGCTGAAATGCAGGTCGTCCAGCATCTGCAGCTTTGCCAGCCCGACGTTGATGCGGTCGAGGTATGCGGCCAGATAGCAGGCGCAGAAGAACGGGATCAGGCGCCAGGTCACCTTGCGGTAGACATCTGGCTGGGCCGGGGCGGGTAGTACCGCCGCCGCGCCGTCTTGGTACTGATACGACATGTTCACTCCTTGATTTTCTACCGTTGTCTACCGTTGGGTGTCTTCGCCACCGCTGCGGGCGGCTGGCTGCGCTGTTGCCTACGCAAGCTGCGGGCCAGCGCCTGTGCAGTGATGGATGGGGCGGTTCTTGTGGTTTCCGTCTGGCCAGGCGGGCAATGCGTGCTCCGGTGCGCGGCGCAAGGCACGTCAGTCGCTGCGCTGTGCGCCGTCCTTGTGCAGGGGCGGCACCGGGTTCCTTCATCCGGCGCTCATGTAGTGCCTTCTACATGAACATTCAGCGTAAGCTACATGAAAAAAGCTGGCAAGGGCGTGGTGGCGGTTTTCTCCTCGGGGTTTTCCCGCGCGGCGCGAAAGCGCGCGCGGCAGCGGTCGGCGGCAAGCGGGCTTGCCGGGAAAGGTGGCGATCCGAATGTCTCGGATGCGCCTTATCTTGTTCAGTGGCCGCTTAATGAGCGGGTGAGGATCGCAGTCTTGCCAGGGTGTCGTCGACGTGGTCCCAGGCGGGTTTGCCGGGGGCGAAGCGCGCCCGCAGGTAGTGCACCAGCTGAGTCAGCTGGCGGTCGTCCAGGCTCTCGCCGAAGGCGGGCATATAGCCCAGTTCGCTGGATGCGGGCGCCGGGATGCCGGCGAGCAGCACGCGTATCAGGTTGTCGGGCCTGTCGCCATGCAGGTTGGTGTTGAGCGCCAGCGATGGCTTGATGCCGAACTGCCGGATGCCCTGGCCGCTTTGATGGCAGACCGCGCAGGCGTTCTGGTACAGCCGTTCGGCCGGGCCGCCGAGGGTGCGGGCCGCGGTGGCGCTGCGCTGTTCCAGCAGCATCGCCTGTTCGCTGGCAGCGGTATCCGGCGCGGCGTCGCCGAACGACGCGACATAGTGCGCGATGGCCCGCACGTCCTCCTCGGGTAGTTGTGCCAGTCCTTCCACCACCGGCGCCATGGGTCCGGCCGCCGCGCCATGGTGCGGGGCGTAGCCGTTGCGCAGGTACGCGAACAGGGCCTGCTCGGTCCACGGCACCGGCGCGCGCGATAGCTCGCCCAGCGGCGGCGCTTCCCAGCCTTCGGCCTCGCCGCCGCCAAGATAGGCGCGGCCGCCGCGTTCGGCGCCCAGCGCGTTGCGCGGCGAATGGCAGGCGCTGCAATGACCCAGGCCCTGGGCCAGGTAGGCGCCGCGGTTCCACTGCGCCGAGCGTGCCGGGTCCGCCTCGAAGGGCTTGGGGCTGTGGAACAGCAGGTTCCAGCCGGCCATCAGCGGGCGCAGGTTGTAGGGGAAGGCCAGCGCCGTCCCGGGCGCCCTGGCGCGTACCGGCTCGGCGGCCATCAGGTAGGCGTAGAGCGATTGCATGTCCGCCTCGCTGACCTTGGCGAAGGCGGTGTACGGAAACGCCGGGTAGAGATGCCGCCCGTCGCGATGGATGCCTTCGCGCATGGCGCGCTCGAAGGCGGCGTACGACCAGTTGCCGATGCCGGTCTCGGCGTCGGGCGTGATGTTGGTGCTGTAGATGGTGCCGAACGGCGTGTCCAGTGCCAGGCCGCCCGCGTTTGGCGCGCCATTGGGCGCGGTATGGCAGACCGCGCAGTCGCCGGCGGCGGCGACCAGCCGGCCGCGCTCGATGGTGGCGGCGGAATAGAAGCCCGCCGCCGGCGGGGCCGTCGGTGCGATCGGCGCGCGCCAGGGCATCGCGGCTGCAAACAGGCCGGCGGTGGCGGTGGCCGCGGCCAGCAGCCAGTTGCGCCTGCGGCGGGTGCCGCGCTTGCCGTTGCCGTCCGCGCTGGACTGCGCCGCAAGCGCGAGCCGGATCCGTTCGCCGCTGAACGGCGGCTCGCGCAGCCGTACGCCGGTCGCGTCGAAGATGGCGTTGGCCACTGCGGGCGCGGCGGGCAGGATTGCAGTGGCGCTGGCGCCGAGGGTGGTGGGCGCACCGGCCAGCGCACCGGCAAGGCGGACTTCCGGCAGTTGCGCCGTGGCGAGCGCCGGCAGGCCGGCTTCGTGCGCCGCAGGCAATGGCGCCAGCGCCTGAGCGGGCCAGCTGTCGAAACCGCTGCCGGCCGTGAGCTGCCGCGCGGCGTGTTCGGCTTGCTGCTGCAAGGCCGGCGCATTGCCCGCGCCTGGCTCTCCCGCGTCGCTGTCATGGCCGAGCGTGACGCCGGTCACGCTGACTTCGCCGGTGCTGGCGTCGACTTCGACTTCCGCCACCCAGGCGGACCAGCTCCGTACCGGCGGGTCTTCATCGGCGTGCCCGGCTTCGATGGTGCTGGCGTAGGCGAAACCGCGCCCGCGCCGGACATTGTTGCGTGCTTGCGCGTGTTCGCCGCGCGGCTGCCAGCTGGCCTGCGCCGCGACCCGGCGCACCAGGCCGGCGCCGCGCGCGTCGTCGATATGCCGCAGCCGCAAGGCGACCGGGTCCTGCCCGCTGGCTGCCGCCACCTCGTCCAGGTGCGATTCGTGCGCGAACACGTAAGCCCTTGCCGTCTGGGCCGGCGTGCCGGCTGCGCGCGGCAAGCCGGGCGTGCCGGTTTGCGTCACGCTCAGGCCGTCGAAGCGGTAAGGCGGCAGGATGGCGTCATCCTTGCCCTGATCCGCGACGGGCGCATGCGTTTCGATCTCGCTGACCGGTGCTGGCGTGCCGGTCAGCCACAGCGCCAGTGGCAGCGCGGATGCCACCGCCGGGCCGCCGCGCGCATCGACGGCCGCATTGACGGCATAGGCGGCGATGTCGCCCTCGGCCTTCCATGCGCTTTCGACATGGGTGTTGAGCAGCGCCCGCGTGGCGCCAAGCTCATGGGCTTCCACGCGCATGCGTACCGCGCCGCCGGCGGCGTGCGCCAGCAGCGCGGCATCGGCCGCGGCGTGGTGCGCGTGCTGCGCATCCTCGCCCGCCATGGCCTGCCAGCAGATCAGTGTGATGCGGTCCTCGCCGATGCCCAGCAGGGCGGCCAGCTCGAGGCGCAGGGCGCCGGGGTTGCGGCTGGGCAGCCAGACGCGCAGCGCGCCGTCGCGCCAGTCGGCGACGGCGGTGCAGCCGGCCGGCTGCAGGCCGGCGAGCGGCCATCGATAGTCCTGTGCGCTGTGGCCGGCGGCATCCGCCCTGGCCTGCATGATGTCACCATGCGCCGCGAGCACGCGGCGCGCCATCGGCGTACCCGGGGCGGTGGCCTGCTTCGGCGGGGCCTGCCAGCGGGCGCGTGCCGCATCGGCGGCCCGGGCCGCCTGCTGCGCGCTGGCGGCGGCAATGCCGAGGAAGCCGCCGCGCCGCACTACCGCGGCGACGCCCGGCAGTGCGCGCGCGGCGGCTTCATCGCACGCGAGCAGCCGGGCGCTGCGCAGGCTGCCCGCCTGCCACTCCAGTACCGGCGGGCGTACCACATGCCCGGCAAGCCACTGCCGCTCGGGCGGCGGCTGCCACGCCGCCACGCCGCCTTGCGCCAGCACCAGATCGTCGCGTCCGCTCATGCCGCACCATCCTGGCCGGCAGCCTGGCGCAGCAGCACGGCGGCGCGCCGCACCGCGCGCACGATCTCCACATGCGTGCCGCAGCGGCAAAGATTGAAGCGCAGTGCCTCGCGGATCTGCGCTTCGTCAGGGGAGGGCGTTTCTGTCAGCAGCGCCTTGGCGGTCATGATCATGCCGTTCAGGCAATAGCCGCACTGCGCCGCCTGTTCATCGATGAACGCCTGCTGCACCGGGTCGGGGTGCGCCGGCGTACCCAGTCCGTCCAGCGTGGTGACGGCATGATGCGCCACGGCCTTGACCGGGATCACGCAGGAGCGCGCCGCCACGCCGTCCACCAGCACCGTGCACGCGCCGCACTGGCCCAGGCCGCAACCGTACTTGGGCCCGTTGCAGGCAAGGTCGTTGCGCAGGATATAGAGCAGCGGCGTGTCGGGGTCGACCTCGGGGTCGAGCTGGTACGTGGTCCGGTTGACCAGTAGGGACAGGGGGCGGGGCGTGTTCATCGGGGGCTGGGGGCGTTTTAGAACATCACTCGCGTCGCCGGGCGTCTACCCGCTTCCGCGGCATAGGCCGCCGGAGCCTCGGGGCGCCTGGCGGTCTGGCTGGGACGTGGCTCAGGCGGCGACGGCCACGCGCCCTGCTTGCGCCAGCGGCACGCTGAACACATCGTAGCCGAAGCACCAGTCGGGGTTTTCGTTGGTGCGCAGCCAGGTGTTGTTGTGCGAAACCAGTTGCACCTTGCTGGCGCGTTCGGCGCGGTTGGCCTCGTACAGCGAGAAGGCGCTGCCGAAGTCCGACAGCCCGGTCTGCTCCAGGCAGCGCGTCAGCATGGCGGCGTCCTCGATGGCCATGGCCGCGCCCTGCGCCATGTGCGGCTTCATCGGGTGGCAGGCATCGCCCAGCAGCACCAGGCGCCCGCGGCTCCACACCGGCAGCGGATCGCGCTCCAGCAACGGCCACTTGGTCACCTCCACCGTGCCTTCGATCAGCGACTGCACGCCCTGGTGCCAGCCGTCGAAGGCGGCGCGCATTTCCTCGATGCTGCTGGGCAGCCAGCTCTTGCTCATGTCCCAGGTGGGCTCGGGCACGCCGGTCACGTAGTAGATCTCGTCGAGCTTGCCGGTGTCGAAGTAGACCATCATGTGGCGATCGTCGGACCACCACTTGGTGCAGCGGTCATGCGTGAAGCCCTTGACGCGCGAGATCGGGAACACGGCGCGGTGCGCCACATAGCCGGTGTACTTGGGTGGTTCCGCCCCCAGCAGGGTTTCGCGGATGCGGGAGTTCACGCCATCGGCGCCGATCACGATATCGGCCTCGTCCACCGAGCCATCGGCAAAGCGCAGGCGCACCACATGGCCAAGATCCTCCACGCTGGCCAGCTTCTTGTCGAACAGCAGCGTGCCGGGGGCGACCGCTTCGGTCAGCAGGGCGTGGAAATCGCCGCGGTGCACGGTCAGGTAGCTGGCGCCGTAGTGCGACACCGCGTAGTCGCCGAGCGGAATCTGCGCAATCACTTCGCCGGTCTGCCAGTCGCGGCTGTACCAGTAGTCCGGATGGCAGCCCATGGCGTTGAGCGCGTCTTCCAGGCCGATCCTGCGCATGATCTTCATCACATTGGGCCCCACGTGGATGCCCGCGCCCAGGCGCGAGAACGCGGGTGCCTGCTCATACAGCCTGACTTGGAATCCGGCGCGTTGCAGCAGGGCGGCCGCGACCGTCCCTCCCAGTCCGGCGCCGATCACTGCGATCCGTGGTTTGCCTTGCACGATATTTCTCCTGGCGGTGTGATGTGGGTCTGACCAGGCCGTCTGGCCGATCGGTGAATTGAGTGTACACATCATAAAAATGCTTGTAAACCAATGACAACGCAGCCCTATGGAAAACCCTGACTTCAAAATGACAGTATCGACACATTGCCAAAATATCGTGATAAAAAGCCCTATTTCAGGGATTTTCTCATTAAGTGAGCACTGAAACAGTGCGAGGCGCGCGCTGCGTCGCCTTGTTGTGGAAATAGAATGTGTACACTACAATAATTCGCAGAGCACCGACGCCGGAGAGGCGCTCGGGCTAGCCGTGCAAGGCGGTCGCCACGAAAGCGGGTGCCTGGGCGGGTGGACAAACAGATGGATGATGGAGTCGACAGTGCAGAAAGTCTTCCGTATCGGCCAGATCGTGCCGAGCTCGAACACCACGATGGAAACCGAGATCCCGGCGATGCTGGCCGCGCGCCAGCAGGTGCGCCCCGAACGCTTCACCTTCCATTCCAGCCGCATGCGCATGAAGAGGGTGGTCAAGGAAGAGCTGGCGGCCATGGACGCCGAATCCGACCGCTGCGCGCTGGAGCTCAGCGACGCCCGCGTCGATGTGCTGGGCTACGCCTGCCTGGTGGCCATCATGGCCATGGGCCATGGCTATCACCGCGTTTCCGAGAAGCGCCTGCAGGCCCATACCGCGGCCAATGGGGCGGACGCGCCGGTGATCACCAGCGCCGGCGCGCTGGTGGACGCGCTCAAGGTGATCGGCGCCAGGCGCATCGCCGTGGTCGCGCCGTACATGAAGCCGCTGACCGAACTGGTGGTGGACTATATCCGCAACGAAGGCTACGAAGTGGTGGACTGGCGCGCGCTGGAGATCCCCGACAACCTCGAAGTGGGCCGCCATGATCCCGCCAGGCTGCCCGGCATCGTCGCGCAGATGAACACCGCGGACGTCGACGCCATCGTGCTGTCCGCCTGCGTGCAGATGCCCTCCCTGCCCGCCGTGGCCAAGGTGGAAGCGATGACCGGCAAGCCCGTGATCACCGCCGCCATCGCCACCACCTACGCCATCCTCAGGCAACTCGACCTGGAGCCCGTGGTGCCGGGCGCGGGCGCGCTGCTGTCGGGTGCCTACTGATGCCGGCATCGGCACGCGCGAAAACGCAAGCAAAAACGGAAGGGAGCCAGCAATGAGCGAATTTCTCCACGGCGGCAATGTGTTCGCCAATGGCATCCGCCAGCACTACCTGCGCTATGGCGGCAACGCCGGCGGGCGCGAGGCGCGCGACGCGGTGGTGATCGTGCCGGGCATCACCAGCCCGGCCGTGACCTGGGGCTTTGTCGGCGAACAGTTCGGCAAGCACTTCGACACCTACATCCTGGACGTGCGCGGACGCGGCTTGTCCGAGGCGGGCGACACGCTCGACTACGGCCTGGACGCGCAGGCGGCGGATGTCACCGCCGTGGCCCGGGCGCTCGGCCTGGCGCGCTACGCCATCGTCGGCCATTCCATGGGCGCGCGCATCGGCATCCGTGCCGCGCGCGGCACGCCGGCCGGGCTGACGCGGCTGGTGATGGTGGACCCGCCGGTCTCCGGCCCGGGCCGCCGTGCTTATCCGTCGCAGCTGTCCTGGTATGTGGATTCCATCCGCCTTGCGCGGCAGGGCATCGACGCCGAGGGCATGCGCCGCTTCTGCCCGACCTGGACCGAGGCCCAACTGCGCCTGCGCGCCGAGTGGCTGCACACCTGCGACGAGCGGGCCATCGTGCAGAGCTTTGACGACTTCCACCGGGATGACATCCACGCGGACCTGCCGTCGCTGCGGGTGCCCGCGCTGCTGATGGTGGCCGGCCGCGGCGACGTGGTCCGCGCCGAGGACATCGAGGAGATTCGCGGCTTGCTGCCGGCGGTGCAGGTGGCGCGCGTGCCCGATGCCGGCCACATGATCCCGTGGGACGACGAGGCCGGCTTCTACCGCGCCTTCGGCGATTTCCTCGGTGTGCCGCTGCTGCGGGGCCAGGCCGCCGCCTGAGCCGCGCCCGCCGCGAACGCCGCCAACGCAACGATCAAGGAGAGAACATGCCAGTAAGCGATCACGACCTGACCCAGGCCTGGCGCCAGGTGCTCACGCTGTCCAGGCTGCAGCCCGGACAGACCGTCACGGTGCTGACCGGCGCCGCCACCCATCCGCAAACGCTGCGCACCGCGCAGGTGGCCGCGGCCTCGATGGGCGCCATCGTCAACCGGCTCGACCTGCCGCCGGTCAATGGGGAGAAGGCGCTGAGCCGCGACGCGCTGGCCTATCTCGGCACCACGCCGCTGACCGGCAACCCGGCCGCCATCGCCGCGCTCAAGGCCAGCGACCTGGTGCTGGACCTGATGACGCTGCTGTTCTCCCCCGAGCAGCACGAGATCCTCCGCGGCGGCACCAGGATCCTGCTGGCGGTGGAGCCTCCCGAAGTGCTGGTGCGGCTGGTGCCAACGGAAGGCGACCGTGCGCGCGTCAAGGCCGCTACCGCGCGGCTGGCGCGTGCGAAGCAGATGCACGTCACGTCCGCTGCCGGCACCGACCTGCGCTGCGCGCTCGGCGAGTTTCCCGCCATCAGCGAGTACGGCTTCGTCGACGAGCCCGGGCGCTGGGACCACTGGCCGAGCGGCTTCGTGCTGACCTGGCCAGACGAAGGCGGCACCAGCGGGCGCATCGTGCTGGACCGCGGCGACATCCTGCTGCCGATGAAAACCTATCTGCAGGAGCCGATCGGCATCACGGTGGACAAGGGCTACGTCACCCGCATCGAAGGCGGACTGGATGCCGAGCTGCTGAGCGACTACATGGCATCGTTCAACGATCCCGAGGCCTACGCCATGTCGCATATCGGCTGGGGCCTGCAGCCGCGCGCGCGCTGGTCCACCCTCGCCATGTACGACCGGGAGGCCACCATCGGCATGGATGCGCGCGCCTTCGAGGGCAATTTCCTGTGCTCCTTCGGCCCGAACAACGAAGCCGGCGGCAGCCGCACCACGGCCTGCCATATCGATATCCCGGTGCGGCATTGCACCGTGCGGCTCGATGGCGAGGCGGTGGTGGAAAACGGCAAGGTACTGGATCGCGAATACCAGCAAATCCAGCAGACCCGGCAAATCCCGCAAGACCGGCAAGCAGCGAAAGGAGCCGCCGATGCATGAAGAAGCCAGGACCTACCAGCGCCAGGGCTTCGGCGCCGCGCTGGAGCCCAAGGCGCCCTACGGGCTGCTGATCATCGATTTCGTCAACGGTTTCGCCAATCCGGAGGTCTTCGGCGGCGGCAATATCACCGAGGCCATCGCCAACACCGGGCCGCTGCTGGCCACGGCGCGCGCGCAGGGCTGGCCGGTGGCGCACAGCCGTATCGTGTTTGCCGACGACGACAGCGACCACAATATCTTCACGCTGAAGGTGCCCGGCATGCTGGGCCTGAAGGAAGACAGCCACGACAGCGCGATCGTGCCGCAACTGGCACCGCGCGCGGGGGAACTGGTGGTGCGCAAGACCGTGCCCTCGGCCTTCTTCGGCACTTCGCTGGCGGCGTGGCTCACGCAGCGCGGCGTGCGGACATTGCTGGTGGCGGGTTGCGTGACCAGCGGCTGCGTGCGCGCCAGCGTGGTCGATGCGATGTCGCTGGGATTCCGGCCGCTGGTGCTGTCCGATTGCGTGGGCGATCGCGCCATCGGGCCGCACCATGCCAACCTGTTCGACATGGCGCAGAAGTACGCCACCGTGATGCCGCGCGACGAGGCGCTGGCGATGCTGGCGCGCGCCGCCTAGCCCCGGCCCCGTGAAGACGCTACGCGCGTTTGGCGCGCGCCGCTTTCTTCGTTGCGGCGCTCGCCGCAGCCTGCGCCAGTTGCGCGGCGCCGGCATCCGCCAGCGCGGCGGGTACGGCGTCCGGCAGGCACACCGTGCTCAGCACCGTACGCTGGATCATATTGCGCCAGTGCTCCAGCGCCGGCTTGCTCATCATCGGCTCGCCCAGGAAAGCGCTGAGCGTATGATGATTCGAGTTGTAGAAATAACCCAGCGATGCGATCACCAGGTAGATATCGCGTGCCTGCGCATCGGGCTGGAACGACCCGGCGGCCTTTCCGCGCGCCAGGATGCCGTCCAGCACGGACAGCGCATAGCTGGAGATTTCCCGGAGCCGGCCGGACTTCTTCGCATGCTTGCCCTGGCTCATGTTCTCGCTGGACAGGATGGCGACGAATTCCGGATGCGCCAGGTAATAGCCCCAGACAAAGTCGACCAGCTGGGTGAGCGCGCGTACCGGATCCCCGGTGTCGAGCTTCAGCGCCTGCTCGGCCTCGTTGAGCTGGAGGTAGATGGTCTCGAGCACTTCGACGAACAGCTTTTCCTTGCTGCCGAAGTAGTAGTAGATCATGCGGTCGTAGGTCTTGGCGAGCGAGGAGATTTTCTCCACGCGTCCGCCTTCGTAGCCGCGCAGGGCAAAGACCTTGATCGCCGCCTTGAGGATCTTGGCGCGGGTGTCCTGAGCTTGCCGGGCCCGGGTGCCGGCTGCCGCGCTCTTCTTAGCGGTCGGGGTGCTCATATCGTTGAATTCGACTTGCCATGCTGTTCAAGGCTGGCAGTATAACGGCCACGGCGGGCGGCCCCGGAATCCGGCGGCCCGCCCGCGTGGGCAACCGAACCATGGAGCGTATGGAAACCAATCCCGGCATCGCGTCGCAGTCCGCATCCCCTCCTTCATCGCTGCCGCTTTCGCCGGGCTCGCTGCGCGACGCGCTGCTGCGCGCGCGCGGCGTGCTGCTGGTGACACGCGCGCCGCAGGCGGCGCCGCGTCCGGCGCCCGGGCAGCCTGGCGCGGCCTCGGACTACGTTGGCGCGCAGCCGGATATCTTCGTCGCGGTGCGCGATAGCGGCGAGATCCTGGCCTTCAACGGCCATGTCGACCTGGGCACGGGCATCCGCACTTCGCTGGCGCAGATCGTGGCCGAGGAACTCGATGTGCCGGCAGCACGCGTGACCATGACACTCGGCCATACCGAGGCGACCCCCAATCAGGGGCCCACCATCGCCAGCGCCACCATCCAGATCTCGGCGCTGCCGCTGCGGCGCGCGGCGGCGCAGGCCATGGCGTGGCTGCGCGAGCGCGCCGCGCAGCGTCTCGGCGTACCCGTGCCGGCGCTGGTGGCCGAGGACGGCTGCCTGCGCGTGCGCGGCGACCCAGGCCGGGGCCTGGCCTATGGCGAGCTGCTGGCGGGCGAACATGTCGAGTTGCCGCTGGCCGACCATGTCGCCACCAAGCCGGTCGCCGCATATCGCGTGGTGGGCGCTGCCGCGCCGCGCGTGGACATTCCCGCCAAGGCCACCGCGCAGCTCACCTTCGTGCACGATGTGCGCGTGCCCGGCATGCTGCATGGCCGGGTGGTGCGTCCGCCCTACGCGGGCCGCGATAGCGGCGACTTTGTCGGCACCAGCCTGCGCGGCGTGGACCGCGCCTCGGTGCGCGACGTGCGCGGCGTGGTCGACATCGTGGTGCAGGGCGATTTTGTCGGCGTGGTGGCGCAGCGCGAGGAACAGGCCATGCAGGCGGCACGCCGCCTGCGGGTGGACTGGAAGCCGGTGCCGCCCCTGCCCGACCTGAACGGCCCCGACGCCGCCGAAGCCGTGCTGCGCGCCAATCCGGCGACACGGCGCGCGTTGCTGGACGATGGCGATGCGCAGGCTGTCTTCGACGCCGCGGGCAGCGCGGGCCGGGTCTTGTCACGCAGCTATGCCTGGCCCTACCAGATGCACGCTTCCATCGGTCCCTCCTGCGCCGTGGCCGATTACCGCGGCGACGGCCTGACCGTCTGGTCCGGCACGCAGAACCCGCATGTGCTGCGCATCGACCTGGCACGCCTGACCGGCCTGGACGAAGGCCGCATCGAGATCGTGCGGATGGAAGCCGCCGGCTGCTACGGCCGCAATTGCGCGGATGATGCCTGCGCCGATGCCGTGCTGCTGTCGCGCGCGGTGGGGCGGCCGGTGCGCGTGCAACTGACCCGCGAGCAGGAACACCTCTGGGAGCCCAAGGGGGCGGCGCAACTGATGGACGTACGCGGCGCCATCGGCCCCGGCGGCGCATTGCTCGCCTATGACTTCGTCAGCCGCTATCCGTCCAACGACGCGCCCACGCTGGCGCTGTTGCTGACCGGCGTGACCGGCAACGCACCGCGCACGCTGCAGATGGGCGATCGCACCGCGGTGCCGCCCTACCGCTACGCGAACACGCGCATCGGCTGCGACGACACGCCCGCCATTGTGCGCGCCTCGTGGCTGCGCGGCGTTTCGGCCCTGCCCAACGTATTCGCGCATGAGAGCTTTATCGACGAGCTCGCGCATGAGGCCGGCGCCGATCCGCTGGCCTTTCGCCTGCGCCACCTGCCCGACGAGCGCGCCACCGACCTGCTGCGCGCACTGGCCGCGCGCGCGGGCTGGCGCGAAGGCGCGCGCGGTACGCGCGGCGCGCCGGGGCCGGACGGGCTGCTGCGCGGGCGCGGCGTGGCCTACGCCCGCTATATCCACAGCAGATTCCCGGGCTTTGGCGCAGCCTGGGCAGCGTGGGTGGTGGACCTGGCGGTGGCGCCCGACACCGGCGAGATCGCCGTGGAGCGGCTGGTGGTGGCACAGGACACCGGCATGATGGTCAATCCCGACGGCGTGCGCCACCAGGTGCAGGGCAATGTGGTGCAGGCCCTCGGCCGTGTGCTCAAGGAGCAGGTGCGCTTCGACGCCGCGGGCGTGGCCTGCCGCGAGTGGGGCAGCTACCCGCTGCTGGCCTTTCCCGAATTGCCGCCCATCGAGGTGGTGCTGATGCCGCGCCAGCACGAAGCGCCGATGGGCGCGGGCGAATCCGCCTCGCTGCCGGGCGCGCCGGCCATCGCCAATGCGGTCTTCGATGCCACGGGCGTGCGGCTGCGGCGCGCGCCATTCACGCCGGAAACCGTGCGCGCCGCGCTGGCGGGGGAGAGCCGGGCACCCGCCTGAGGGCGGCGAAATGCCATCGGGCAGTTTCGCACGTGCGCCGGAGACGTCAGTCGGACGCGCCCTCCGGCGCGCCGTCGCGGTCGTCGAACTCGCTCATCTTGCGCAGCAGGTAGGTGATCGCCACCCGTTCGGCGGGATTGAGGTCGCCAAAGGTCTGCTCCGAGATGCGGTGTGCGAACGGCACCGTTTCCTCGATCAGCGCCAGGCCGGCCGGCGTCACCGTGACCACCACCTTGCGGCGGTCGTTGGGATCGTGCGAGACCGCCACCAGCGCGCGTGCCTTGAGCCGCTCGATGATGCCGCGCACGGTGGCCTGGTCGATGGCGGTGGCGCGCACGATCTCGCTGAGCGAGCACGAGCCGCGGTCGTTGACCGCGCACATCACCACGAACTGCGCCGCGGTCAGCTGCGAATCGGCAATGGTCTGCTGGAAGATCGCCACGTGGCGCTGGTAGGCGCGGCGCAGCAGGTGCCCGACCTGTTCGGTGAAATCGTACTCGGCAGCGGCCGGCTTTTGCGCGGCGGTCTTGCGCGCGGAGGAATTGGACACGATGAAGGGTCTGCAGGCAGGGGGAAGCGTGCCTGGGAGTATACCGAGCATGGGCGGGCGCGGCGGGTTTTTTTGATGCCGCCGACACCTTGCTCACCTGCAGATTGCATGGCAAGAAACGGGGTGTCTGCCCTGGCCAGTCTCCGCGAAGATGCATCAAACGATGGAGCATGCCAATGATCCCCACTGTTCTTCGCCCTGCGAATCGCCTGCCTGCCGCGTTCCGGCGTCTGGCCTGGTCGAATCTCGCCGCTCAGTCGGCCGAGCAGACCAGCCTGGCGAGCGCGCCGATTATCGCCGTGCTGGCGCTTGGCGCCACAGCCGGCGAGACCGGTCTCCTGCAGACAGCGCAGACGCTGCCGTTCCTGCTATTGTCGATCCCGCTCGGCGTCTGGGCCGATCACCGGTCGCGGCGAACCATGATGGCCATGGCGGAAGGCTTGCGGGTACTGGCGCTATTGGGCGTTCTGTTCCTGCTGGCGGCGCACGCGCTGACGCTGCCGCTGCTGGCGATCCTGGGCTTCATCGGTGCGACCGGAACCGTTGCCTATAGCGTCGCGGCGCCTGCGCTGGTGCCGATGCTCGTGGCGCGTGAAGCGCTCGCGGTGGCGAATGGCCGCATCGAGCTGGCGCGCAGCGTTGCCTATTCGGCGGGTCCGGCAGCGGGAGGGCTGCTGGTGGGGTGGGTAGGCGCCGGCTGGGCATACGGTTGCGCCGCAGCGCTCTCGGTACTGGCGGTCGGACTGTTGGCGGGGCTGCGTGAGCCGGCCCGCGCGCAAACCGCACGGCGCCATTTCCTGCTTGAGTTGTCCGATGGCGGACGCTTCGTGATGAAGAGTGCGCAGTTGCGGTCGATGCTCGCGACGGCCGTTTTCTTCAATATCGGCTTCTTCATCCTGCAGGCCGTCTACGTCCCCTATGCCGTGACCCGGCTCGGATTGACCGCCGGGCAGATAGGCATCACGTTTGGTGCCTATGGCGCAGGCATGACGTGTGGCGCTCTTGCCGCGCCGTCGATCTTGCGGCGGCTTGCATTTGGGCGCGTACTTACCGTAGGCCCTGTCTGTGGTCTCGTTGCATCGCTGGTCATGCTGGGGACGCTGGCAGCGCCATCGTTCTGGCTTGCCACATCGAGCTTTTTCCTGCTCGGTGCCGGTCCGATACTCTGGACCGTCGGATCCACCACCCTGCGGCAGGCCATCACGCCCGTCGGCATGATGGGGCGCGTATCCGCGATCAACAGCACAGCCACCTATGGCGCGCGGCCGTTGGGCGCGCTGCTTGGCGCGGCCATCAGCGCGCGCCTCGGGCTGGAGGCATGCCTTGTTGCCGCAGTCGGTGGATTTGTGGTGCAGGCGGCGATCATCCTGGTGTCGCCGGCCGCCCGCCTCGAGGCGATCCCCGGGATGGATGCCGCGAGGCCGGCAACGGCAGCGTGAAGGCGGTGCGCGCCTGCCGGTTGATCAAGGACGCAGCCTGGAACGCAGCTTGCATACCGGCAGGCGATGTTGCGACACAGTATTGTCATTGGGGTGTGCTTGGATAGGAGGCTCCTCATGGCAGTGGCAACTACGCTCCCAGGCAAGCTGCTTGCGCCTTCGATGGGAGCGAAATGTGGCAATCAGTGCGGCGAGCCGATGTGTGGCTCACCCGCTCTCCATCTTTTTCGGCCCCCCGAGATCTTTAGCGCTGGGAGACCACCAATGGATGTTCTGTCCACCCAGCATAATTTTCGCGGCCCCTCGTTGAAGGACTTGCTCGATGCGCGCGAACTCTACCACTGGCATTGACTCAACAAGGCCAATGTCATAGGTACGGCTGCGGGCCTCTATCTGATCAGGAAGGCCGACCCGTGGCCAAAGGCTGGGGACAACCAGCACGCGACGGAGGGTCTTGCGAGCCACAGCATCCGAACCTTCGAGAACTCTGGAATTCGCCCTTACCGTCTTGGACGCAGGCCTTGCCGCGCGCGCATGTCTTCGCGTCGGTTATCGACTGCAAATGTGCGACGGTGAGAATTTCCGTCAGATTTTGCAAAATAACCATAAATCCTATATAGAGGGCGAATTGAAAGCCTTTCGAAAGAAATAAGCTGTCCAGACGCCATGTCGTAACCTTAATTCACACATCGACACTTGACTCTGATTCAGGGGCTACGTGCCATGCCATGTTAATTCTAGTGGTTTCCTACAAGGAGGGCTTGATTTTATGCTTCATGATGTACCATAGTGGAAATATCACTACCTGGAGGAAGCATGGCTACATACAAACAGCTGCTGGCAGAGAAGGAAAAGCTGGAAGCCCAGCTTGTCGAAGTGCGGGCAACGGAAGTCGCCGGTGTTATCGAACAGATTCAAGCTTTGATGATGCAATACGAATTGACCGCCGAAGACATCGCTCCCAAGCGTCGTCGTGGTCGTCCGGCCGCCAGCGCGGCGCCCAAGGCTCCGGCAAAATCCAAGACGTCGCTGCCTCCGAAGTATCAAGACCCGAAGACGGGCGCCACTTGGACCGGCCGCGGCCGTGCACCTGCCTGGCTTGGAAAAAACCGCGATAAATTCCTGATTGCAGAGGCGTAATAGCGGGACGGCGGCATTTGCCACTACTTGGGGGCATGTGCCGCTCTGACCGGGAAGTCTGGAAGCAAGAAAGCCCTTCGCAATGACGAAGGGTTTTTCATTTGGACTGCCTGGGCGTGCCGGCGCGTATGCGTTCGATAAGAAGAATGCGATTACAGGGCTATCGCCATCACCGTTGCGCGGGCGGCGATAGTCTCAGCGAACTCGCGGGAGACAAGCAAGCGGTGGGGCACTTCGGAACGAGGAATTTTCGTAAATCCAAACCGGGAAAAGTAGCCGGCAGCGGTCTCGGTTCTCAGCACCAGGGATTCGAGCCCGCGCTGACGAACGTCAGCGACCAGTGCAGACATAAGCAACTCGCCCAGGCCGGCGCATCTCGCACGTTCCGCTACGGCCAGTCCTCTGAGCAGGCCAACTGTTCCGCCATACTCCTCGATGCCAGCGCATCCCAGCAGCCCGGATTTGTCGCGGCTGACGTGAAACTGCAGCGCATGTTCGCCTATCCCGCCTACCGGCAGGGTACACGAGCGAAGCAGTGCCTCCACTTCGGGGAGGTCGCTTTTCATTGCATGACGGGGGCGCACGGTTCTACCTTGTCAAGCAGCGGAGAGTTCAGGGACGCGAGCGGAGACTTGCTGACCGGCCCCTGCGGAAACTCAGTCCTCGTCATCGTGCCAGCGGTGCCACTCACGGTGACGCTCTCTCCACTCCTGTTCTCTCCATCTCCGTTCGCGCCATTGGCGCTCTCTCCAGGCGCGATCCCGCCAGTCGTCATAGTATCCGGGCGCAACAACAACAGGCTGCGGCTCGATCACGACAGGCGCCGGGCCGTAGACCGGAGCGGGGGCATACACGGGTGCAGCTACGAAGGGTAGCGGGACGCCGATGCCGACACCAACACTCACATGAGCCTGGGCGCTGACAGAAACGAGGGCCGCGACCCCGGCCGCCAAGCCGAATGCTAGGGCTTTTCTCATCGTTGGAACTCCTTCCTTCCGTGCGGTGACACCACACCAGTTAGTCTTGGCACTGGATGTGAGCCAGTTCATCCGGAGTAACGTGAGGCTTGCCGGGCCAGTTGACCCACTGGCTGCGCAACTTTGTATCCAAACGTATAGCGTGGCTCACGCGGATCCGGGGATAGCGCCGTGCCTGGGAGAGAGGTGTGACGATTCAGAACCACGCACCGCTCATCCTGATGCGCAGCACGAGCCCCGCTGCTGGACCGACGGGCACTTGTTGGTGCCGTACGAGCAGAAAACGCAGCAGTCCCCGGCCTTGGGTCTGAGCACGGTGTGGCAATGTTCACATTCGTAGAACCACTGACAGGCGTTTGTGGGCATGGACTCTTCCTTCCTGTGGCCACAGAGCGGGCAGGTGATGGTCGACTGCGGTTTGACCTTGTCCATCATCGTCTCCACCTCATCCAGCGAACCGCTCTTGATCGGTTACGGCCTCGCTATCAACGGATGATGCGCAATTGACGCCAATCTCCCCACGCAGCTTTCCACGGGCTTTGCCATCCGAATGGTAGGCCACAAGAATGGCATTGCCGTGCGTTACTGTTGTCGGAGAGACAGCGGCCACGACCGCGTTGCCCTTGGCGTCGGCCATGAGATGATTATCCTTCCCGTTGCCATCCGGCGGTGAAGCCAATGGGCTGCGGGTCAATATGATCTTTTGCTGAAATGAGCCCGCTGGCAATCTGACAGATTGCCTTCCCTGAGCGGCCAAGGGTGGGCCTTGCCGCACGGGCTGGTGATGCGGACAATGGCGCCAGCCGTACCTTTTTGCGAGAACCGGGAATCGTTTGTCATGCCTGCCGCCGTTGCTGTTGTCTCCGCCCTTGTCCGAGCTACGGTGAAGCACCTTGGATGAGACCGACGCCGCCTGCGCGCGGGACGCGGCCGCTCCGCCCCGGCCGGCCGCAGCGCCAGGCGCCGCGGCCAACGCCGTGGGCGACCCGCCGCTGCGGCTGGCGCGCACCCGCACGGCGCGCGTGCTATTGACCGCGCTGGCGCTCCTCAGCCTGGGAGTGGCCATTCTCGGGCTGTTCGTTCCCGGCCTGCCCAGCACGGAATTCCTGCTGCTGTCCGCCTGGGCCGCGGCCAAGGGATCGCCGCGGCTGCATGGCTGGCTGCTGCACCATCGCGTATTCGGCCCCATGCTCTACAACTGGCACAACGGCCGGATGGTCAGCCGCCGCGCCAAATGGAGCGCCACCGTCGCCATGAGCGTCTGCAGCGCCGTGCTCCTGGTTGGCATGCACCGTCCGTGGCTGGCCTACGGGGCGATTGCATGCATGGCCTGCGTGCTGGCGTGGTTGTGGCGCCGGCCCGAGCCGGCGGCCTGAGGCCCGGGCGCCGCTCCCCTGGCCGCCGCCGCACCTTGCTCCATGCGCTCGCCGGCATCGTCCGCGCGGGTGCTGCCGGCGGACGCTGCTCGATATCGCTTGTGTCCGTCAAGCAGAATGCGTTGCATGCATAGAAAATAATTCTATCTCTGGTTAAAGAAAATATTAAATCGATCGGTTCCGGATATACCGCCGGGTAGGCGGGTAAGATTTATATGTTTCTTGGTTAGTACAAGAAGACATCAGGAGAGATTTTAGTTGAAATACATTGGTTGGCATGACAAACTCCTTCCTGAAGCAGGCGCTGCTGGCTCGTTTGCGGGCCACCGCCGGCGTCTCGTCTCCCCGGATCGCATTTTCCCCTTCGCTATCGGCCTCGTGTCGGCGGGCGGGCGTGCGCCAGAAACAGGTTGCCAGCGGGGGCAGTGATGGCCGTCATGGCCGATGATGCCCGCCCGACTGAATTAACCATAATAAAACCGGGAATTAAATAATCAGCAAATTTCGGGGATTGGCCTGGCGAATATGCGGTCTGGATTCGATTGCATCCAATCCTGGAAAGCCATGGCCGAGGGGGGCTCTGATGAATGGCAATGCAGTAACGGTGGTGAAATGGAAACGAGTCAATGGCAAAGAGATATCCAGGTGGAAATGGCTGATGTGTCCTGCGCGCGCGAGGCCTTCGGACGAGTCGAGAAGGCGGTACGTGCGCTGGGCTTCGATATGTGCGCCTACGGCATCCGCATGCCGCTGCCCGTGTCCAAGCCCAGGACGATCATCCTCAACAACTTCCCGGCAGCGTGGCAGGCCCGCTATCAGGAGGCCAACTACCTCGGCGTAGACCCGACGGTGGCCCATGGCCGGCGCACCGCCGTGCCGCTGGTGTGGACGGACGACGTTTTTTCCGGCACCCGGGCGCTCTGGGAAGAGGCGCGGGCGGCCGGCCTGAGGGTAGGGTGGAGCCAATCCTGCTTCAGCGCCAACGGCGTGGGCGGCATGCTTTCGATGGCGCGCTCGTCCACCCCGATCTCCCGCGGCGAACTCGATAGCTGCGAACTGCGGATGCGCTCGCTGGTCTGCATGACCCACGCCACGCTCTCCCGCATCCTGTGCGCCGAGTTTCCGCCCATGCCAACGCACAAGCTGACCCGCCGCGAGACCGAGGTCCTGCGGTGGGCCGCGGACGGCAAGACCTCGGGCGAGATCGCAAGCATCCTCAAGGTGTCGGTGGATACCGTCAACTTCCACATCAAGAATGCAGTGCACAAGATGAACGCCACCAACAAGACGGGGGCCGTCGTACGGGCGGCCATGCTCGGCTTGTTGCACTAGACAGTGCCCTGACTCACGACTTCGTTGAACAAGCCAGCCGATAGGACGCGCGATCCGTCGCCACCAATGCCCGCAAGGCTTCAGCCTTGCCGCGCTTTGCTCCCAGGCTCACGCGCCTGTTCGACTGACTTATCGCTTCAACGAGTTTCAGACGCTGGACACCAGCCTGCCGTACCATGACGTTTTGCCGGGCGTAGCCCTCCCGGCTTCGGAGTCTGCCGTGTCGACAAGAACCATTGGAATCGGATCGATGAGCTTCAAGCTGTGCGCGACCCTGCTGGTCGCGGCGGCGCTGCTCTATCCGTTCGCGGATCCGCAGGCCCGCTCCGGCGTGCTGGCTTCGGTCTGGCAGACCGGGTGGCTGTCGGTATCCGCCGTGGTGCTCGCTTTTCTCGCCGCGGTCGGCTTGTATTGCCGTTCGCTGCAGCGCTGCCTGGAGCGGGTCGGCCCGGCTGCGCGGGCGGCGCAGCCGGCATCGGTCTGGCTGATGTTCCTGCTGCCGTACAACTTCGTCGAGGACTTTTATATCGTCGCCAATGTCAGCCGTTCGATACGCGCGGAAGCCGCCGCCAATGCGCGCCTGGCTGGCCTGACGGGCTTCGGCTTCGTCTCCGGCTTTGGCTGGTGCGCGGCGCAGATCGTGTCGCTACTGCCCAATGTCGTCGGGGAACTGGCAGGCGGTGTCGCGCTGCTGTGCTGGGTGGCGCACTGGCGCCTGGTGGCGAAGGTGAACCGCCTGCTTGCGGCGCCCGGCGAGAGCGTGGCGGCGCCGGGTGCGTCCCGGTCCCCCCAATAGGGCGGTGCCGGGCTCGCCGCGACGGGGCTGCGCACGCCAGGGCATGGCTCACGGCCCGTCGCTGATGCGCACATCGCTGAGCGAGATCAGGCGCGGCTGCTCGATCAGTGCGGCGGCCGCGTCGACCAGCGCCTGGCGCTGTGCATCCTCGACCACGATGCCGGCCTCCGGCAGTGCGCCAGCCAGGTATTCGAGCAGGACCGCATCGTCGAGCCGGTACGCCGGCAGCGTGCCGCGGTGCAGATGCCAGGCCAGCGCGGCGCATGCCGCCGCGTGCAAGCCGACGTATTGCTCGGCCAACTGCATCACGCGCACCGTGTCTTGGCCCAGGGATTCCAGTTCCAGCGCCGCGTGGCAGGCCGCCAGCCAGAGCCGCAGGCGCGTCTCCAGCGCGGTGAGCGCCTGTTCCAGGGCTGGCGGCTGCGCTGCCTCGTGCCGCACCGCCTGCATTTCGAAGAAGGCCGCAAGCAGGCTGTCTTCCCCATTGGCGGTCAGGCGCAACTGGCTTTGCGCGGGCCAGCCTTTGCTGCTTTCGTCGCGCCACAGCAGCGGTCTGACCTGATCCAGGTGGCCCGTGCCCAGCCCGGCCTCCAGCTTCCGGCGCAGGCCCGCGCCGAGCGCGCGCAACTGCGTGGCGACCAGGCTCAGGTTGACCTGCGTGCTGCCGTCGAACAGGCTCACCACCTGGCTGTCCCGCATCAGCTTCTGGAAGACGCCCCAGGGGTACTCGCTGCGCACGTAGTGGCGCGCGCCTAGCACCAGCGCCAGTTGCCGGGCTATCTCCTCGCATTGGGCGGGCACATGGCATTTCGCCACCGCGGATAGCAGGCTGAGCTCGGCGGGGTTGGCGGCGATGGCGCGACAGGCTATCTGGGCCACCAGGTCGGCCACCAGGATGCCGGCATAGCTTCGCGCAAGCTTGGCCTTGACCATGGGAATGTCGGAGGCCAGCTTCCCGTAGAGCCGGCGCCCATACGCGAACCTGAAGGTGAGGCGGAACAGGGTGTCGACAGCGCCAAGGGAGAAGCCCGCGCACAGCACGCGCGAGATCTGCAGCGTCTTGAGCACCGTGAAGAGGGCGGCTTCCGGGCCGCAGACAAGGGCGTCGGCGCCGCATGGATGATCGTGCAGCTGGAAGCCGCTGATGTCGGCGCCGCGGATGCCCAGCGTGCGGATCTTGGGGTGGGAGCGCCATGTGGTGGCGGCGCTGTCGGCGTCCTGGGGCCGGCGCAGCCACAGCAGCCCCAGCGCCGAGCCGCCGTCGGCGCGCTCGACGCGGCAGAGCACCGTCAGGCTGGCGCCGCGCCGGCCGTTGTTGATCAGCCATTTGCTGCCGCTGGCCAGCAGGCTGCCGCCCTGCTGCCGTACCAGGAACTCGGTGGAGAGGATGTCGCTGCCGTGTTCCTTCTCGGTGAGCGCCAGGCAGGCCAGGCCGCCCTGGCGCAGCAGGTCCGCCGCCTGCCGCTGCTGTGCGGGACTGCCCGCCAGCCAGATCGGTATGCTGCCCAGCATGGTCTGGCCGAAGGCGATGGCGGTGGTCAGATCGCGCCGCGAGATCAGGCGTGACATCAGCATGGTGCGCTCCAGCTCGGCCAGTGCGCCTCCCAGCGCCAGGGGGATCAGCTGTTCGAAGCAGCCGAGTTCCCGCAGGGAATCCAGGTGCGCTTGTGGAAAGGCCTCCTGCTCGTCGAGTTCGAGCGAAGCATGGAAGTTGATGGCCGAATGTGCCTGTACCGGATCGCCCAGCGCGGCTTCGAGAGCCTCGCCGAACTGGATGGCTTGTTGGTCCATGATTTTTCCTCGGAATGGAATTGGGGAAAGGGAAAGGTGTGCGCCTGGCGCAATGCCGCCGGGACAGCGCCCGGCCGCCTGGCATGGCGGCTTCAGCGTGGCGGGCGCGCCGGTGGGGCAGGCCGGGGCAAGGCGGGCGTCACCAGGACATGGGCGGCGCCGGCGTCCTGGTGGCAAAGCGCGCGCCAGCCATTGGCCTCCCGCGCGAGCGTGCCGGTGTCCTGGCCGGCATCATCGAACGCTGGCCAGGGCGCCACGGCTTGCCATACCGGCCGGTCGGGCCCATGCCAGTCGCGCAGGCGCAAGGCACACGCGAAACGGGCGAAACCGTGCTGTCCAAGCGCCTTGAAGAGTGCCTCTTTCAGGCACCAGAGAAAGGCGCGCGCTTCCGTGGGCAAGCCGCCCAGGGCGCGGCGTATCACCCACACCTCCGCAGGCCACAGCAGCGTGTCCAGGCTGCGCGCCCGCACGGCGTCGAAGCCCTCGACGTCGACGCCCACCGGCACCTCTCCGACCGCGGCCATGGCAATGCGCCTGCCGTGGCTGATCGAGAGATGCACCGCTTTGCCGGTAAAGACCGGTCGGCCGTCCTCGCCGTTGCGGATGTGCCATGCGTGCGCGGCTTCGGTGTCCAGGGGGCGCCTGTCCGCCAGCAGGATGCGCAGCGCCTGCTTGCCGGCCAGGCGGCCGCCGAGCCATTCGATCTGGCGTTTGCGCATCGGGAAGCCCTGGAGCCGCGACAGTTCTTCGGCATGGAGCCACGCACTGGCCGGCCAGCCGGCGCAGGCGTGCTCCGGGCACTGCTCGGCCAGGGCGTCCAGGTCGATACGCCAGCAGCGGATGCCTGCCGTGTGCGGCGTGGCGAAGCATGGCTTCAGGCTGGCGGGCGGTTCAAGCACGGCGCGCGTAGCCCGGGGGGACAGGGGCGCCGGCGATCTGGCGTACCACGCTGGCCATCTCGGAGAAGCGCGCCTGCAGGCTGTGGAACAGCGGCAGCTTCATATCGCGCTCGAACGCCTCCCGGGAGCTGACCAGGATGATTTCGAAGAAGTCGAACTCCGCGTTGCCGGCGGCTTCGTGCATCTCGAAGCGCACCACGCTGGGCAGGTCGCGGCAGGCGGCGTAGTCCACCTCCCTGACCCACTTCACGAATGCGGCGCGGTGGTCCGGGTGTTTGAGCCGGATATGGTCGATGATGGTGAGCATGTTTCAGTCTGCCTCGCAGGTTTCCAGTCGGGTTTCCAGGTGGATGAGACCGGCCTCGCCGTCCAGCGTCAGCCAGTCTCCGGTCTTGATGCGTGCCGTCGCGGTCCTGGTATTGACGACGCACGGTACGCCGAACTCGCGCGCGACGATGGAGCTGTGGGACAGCATGGAGCCCACATCGGTCACGATGCCGCCGGCCAGCGCGAACAACGGGGTCCATGAGGCGTCGGTAAAGCGCGTGACGATGATCTCGCCCCTTTGCAGCTCGCCGGCTTGCCCGGTCAGGTCGTGGATGACGCGAGCCTTCGCGCGTACGCGGCCCCGCGAGGTGCCCAGGCCTTTCAGGCTGCCGGCCGGGTCGCCCTGCCTGCCGTCGGCTGCATGCCCGGCCTGGCCGAAGAAGGTCAGCGGGGGCTCTTCGCCGCTCTCGTGGGCGAGGTGCTGCCGGCGCGCCGCGTCGATCTTCGTGCGGGGAAAGCATTCGGCCGCGCTGGCATAGCCATTGGCGTAGGTCATGAGATCCTCGAAGTCCAGGTAGGCAAGTTCGCTCTCGTCGAGCAGCAGGCCCTGCTGGCGCAGCCGCCGTGCCAGCTCGCACAGGACGCGCCGCACCAGCCAGATCGAGGTGATCATGCTCATCCGGGTTTCCTCCCGCATGCGGCTACAGGCGCAGTACAGGCGGATGACACGCCGCAGCGCAGCCCGCTTGAGCGCAGGCAGCTTGCGCAGCAGGGTCTCGGTGTCGTCGTGCGGGGTGTCGTCGGCGCCGGCCAGGCGCTGCTCGACCGTATTGCCGCGCGCCAGGTAGATCTTCATGATCTGGAAGACGTAGGTCGGGTCGTCGATCCAGCGCGGATGGCTCAGCTCCATCTCCTGCCGGGCGCGCACGCCGTTCTCGCGCATGAAGGGTGCAAGCTGCTCGTCCAGGAAGGCGATGCCTTCGGCGTCTTCCTTGAGCCGCGCCAGCAGCTGCTTTGCCGGGAGCGCCCGGAACAGCGATTCGACCTTGGGGTACCGTGCCACGGCCCGGGCCAGGTCCCAGATGTCGCGCGCGCAACGGATGGTGCGCAGGTTCGACATATCGCCTTTCAGGCGGTTCTGCAGCTGCGCGCCCTCGCCGGGCAGCCACGACTGGCAAAGCTGTTCCAGCATGCCGTACATGCCGAAGGCGTTGATATAGAACGGCAGGTAGCCGATATGCATGGCGCGGAAGTAATCCAGCGCATGCGTGAGTTCCTCGCGCAGCTGGTTCAGTTCCATGCCGGCCAGGTCCAGGCCGGTGGCGCGGTCGAATTCGCGATAGCGCGACGCCACCATGTGGCCGGCGCGGGATTTCGCGCCAGCCAGCTCGGCCATGGTCTTCCAGAGCCAGTACGCGCCGGAGCGCCAGCGCGAACCGCGGTGCCGCTCGCCGTAGGGATTGCTGTAGTCCGCGAGATCCACGTCCTCGCTCGCGAAGCGCTGCAGGAACGGGCGCTGGTCGAAGCCGGCCGGCGTTTGCGAGAGGAGGTAGGCGGTATAGGCCACGTTCAGGTAGACGTGGCCCTTGAAGTAGCCCATGTACTCGTCCGGGTCGCCCAGGTCCAGCAAGCCGATGCCGGTGCCGCAGGCCCGGTGCACCTTGTACTGGTAATGCCGGGTGAAGGACAGCCCCAGGGGCGTCATGCGGCCGGTGAAGATCTCGCCGATATCCATGCGCGACCACAGGGCGCGCCGCGCCACCTCCGGTGAAGGCCGGCCCTGGTGCGGCGATTCCACTTCGGGCGCGGGCGCGTCCGCGGCCATGGGGGTGATGGGCCGGCTTTGCAGCAGCCAGATGCCGTCTCCGTGCTGCGCCCATTCGATGTCCTGGGGGCTCCCGAACAAGGCATTGCACTGCTGCAGCAGACGGCCGATGGCGTGCGTCTGCTGGCCGTCCAGCACCGCCGTGCCGCGCCATTCCGGCGCCAGCATCTGTTCCTCGATCCGGCGCGCTGCGGCGTTCCAGCGCATGGCCGAAGGCTTGGCCTGCACCTGGGCGCCGAGCGGCGACAGCACGGCGGCTTCGAGGATGTACAGGTCGGAGGCGATGCGGCCCGACACCAGGCCCTCGCCCAGGCCGTAGCAGGCTTCGATCAGGATCTGGTCGCTGCGCTGGTTGAGCGGATTGTGCGCGAAGGCCACGCCCGCGCGCTCCGCCGGCACCATGGCCTGCACCACGACGGCCATGGCCGGTACGTGCGTCCCCGGCGCGCCGCCGGCGCCGCTATCGATGCGCAGGCTGCGGCGATAGGCCAGCGCCTCCCGGTTCAGCAGCGATGCCCAGCAGTCCCGGATATGATCCAGCAGGCGGTCGGGCCCTTCGACGCACAGGTAGCTGTCGTGCTGGCCGGCGAAGGAGTGCTCGGCCGAGTCTTCGCCCGTCGCCGACGAGCGCACCGCAACCGGACCCGAGCCGAGCGCCGCATAGGCCTGGAGGATGTCGTCGCGTGCCTCGGCGGGAAAGGTGCCACGGCGGATGCGCACGGCGATGCCGGCTATTTCCGCCTCGCTGTCCCGGGCCCAGGCGGCATCGAGATGAATGCCGTTGCCATGCAGGAAGCGCTCGAAGCTGGCGACGGGCAGGCAGAAGCCGGCCGGCACCGGCAAGCCGTGCGCGTGCATCCTGACCAGGCTCCACCCCTTGCCGCCGAGCCGGTCCGGGCCAAGCCCGGCGGCGGCATCGAAGCTCAGCGCCCAGCGCTGCGCCGCGTCGTGGTGCAGCGGCCGGTTGCCAGCTTGCGCACCGCTTCCGGGAGCGGTGTCGGCCAAGGGCTGGCCAAGGGGAACAAAAGCGGTGGCCAGGCCATTCGCGGCGGCACTGGAAGTCAGCGTGTCCATGGAAACTCCCGGAATGCGATGTGGTGAATTGGATGTGATCAAGGGCAGGAACTGGAAGCGGTCGGGTGCGTGCCAAGGGCGCATCGGCGCATCGGCGGAGCGGGCGCCGGACAAAGGGATGCCGGTATCGACCCGTATCAGCCGGTGCTGGCCAGGAAGGCGAAGTAGCTCTCGCCGGGCAGCATCCGCTTGTCGTCCACCCGCGTGAAGCCATGGTTCTGCAGCTGCTGCCGGAGTTCCTCGCGCCGCGGCAGGCCACTGTCCTCGTCCGACAGGGCCCACCACAGGTGCAGTGCCGCCACGGCGGCGCTGCCGCCCCGGCAACTGGTGGTCAGCAGCAGCCGCCCGGCGGGCTTGAGCAGCGCGCGCACCTTGCGCAACAGCGCGTCGCGGCGCTCGCCGCTGAAGTAATAGATGTTGTTGTGCAGGGTGATCAGGTCGAAGCGTTCGGCGCTGTCGAAGCCGAGGATGTCGGCATGCTCGATCCGCACTGCGCCGTCCAGGCCGCCGGCGGCCAGGTTGCGGCGGGCGGCATCGGCCACCTCCGCCTGGAAGTCCATGGCGAGCAGCCGCAGCCCGGGATGCCGGGCGCGCATGTAGCAAAGGTAATGGCCGGCGCCGCAGCCTATCTCCAGCACCGAGGCATTCTGTGCCCGGCCGGGCATGCCGGAGATCGCCCAGTCGATGGCCTCTTCGACCAGGGGCTCCAGCACGCGCGACGAGCGCGCGATCAGTTCTCCGTCCTGGTCCGCCAGCGTGTAGCGGCGGGCGTCCCGCAGGCGTTGCGGCGCCTGCAGGATGGCGTCGTAGTGATAGCGGGTGACTTCCTCGAACAGCGAGCCGAGCACGGCATTGCCGGACGGCGCGAGCAGCCTGGACAGCCGTCCCTTCAGGCGGTAGCGGCCATCCTTGAGCGCCAGCTCGCCGGCCTTGACGCCGCAGTCCAGCCACGCTTCCACCGCGGCCAGCTGGCCGTTGCCCAACTGCAGGTGCCGGACGATTTCATCGAGCTTGCTGGGCTGGCGCGACAGCAGGCCCAGCAAGCCGCTGGACCCCGCCGCCGCCGCGAACGCGCAGCGGTAAACGTGATTGGCCTGGGTGCCGAGGCGCAGCAGGGCCAGCAGGTTTTTTTCCAGGATCAGTTTTCGCAAGGTTGCGAGGTTCATGGTGCGTGGGTCCGCCTGAGTTGAGAGATGCTGGCCATGCCGGAAGCGACGAGATACGATCTACGAAATACGAGGTGCGAGAGCGCGTGTGGTCGGGGAAATGCCGGCGCTTTGCGTGTCAGAAGTACCAGTCCAGGCCGAGCTGGAACACCCGTCCCATCCGCCAGTACTCGCTGGCCACGCCATGGCGCCGGCCGGTGCCGGTGAGCGGACCGGCCAGGCTGGCGCGCAGCACCACATTGCGCTGCGGCGTGTACCTGGCCGCCAGCGTCAGTTGCTGGCCGTGGTCGCTGAGGTTGGCAAACCACAGCGCATCGAGATGCACCAGCGGGTGCGCCTGGTAGGAGACGGAGGTGCCCAGGTACTGCCTGCCCGTGCCGATCCAGGGCAGGTCGGCAAAGCGGCTGATGGGCGTCTGGTGCAGGTACTCGACGGTCCCCACGGTATTGGCCGCCAGTTTCACGCTGCTGCCCAGCACCGCGCGGTGGCCCCAGTTGCTGCCGGTGCCGCCGCCATTGGCGCAGCCCCTGGCCGCATCGCCGTTGCGCCGGTACCAGAGCGCCTCGCCATACCAGTCGGCCCCCGCCAGGCCGGTGACCAGGTGCCCCGCCGCGAGCAGGTCGCAGTTGCGGCGCTGGCCGACGTAGGCGAAGGACTTGGTGGCCTCGCCGTTGAATTCCAGCCGCTGCAGCCATTTGGCCTGGGTGCCGGCCTTCGCGTCCTGGTCCAGGCTGACGATGCTCACGCTGTTGAGCCGCTCGCTCAGGTAGTAGTCGAGCCGCGCCGCATCCACCCCCGGCTTGTAGAGACGCTCTACGTCGCCGGGCAGGAACGGCGCATAGGTATCGGCCGGCGCCCACAAGCGCGTCAGCGACAGGCTGATGGGTTGCCGTCCCACGGTGTAGCGCCCGCTGGCGAAGCTGCCCTGCGCGTACATCCAGTCCATGCCGGCGGTCTGTTGCGAACGGTCGCCGCGCTCGCGCAACGCCAGGCTGCGCAGCCGGTCGGCATGGGCCTGGCCGTCCAGCAGGGAGCGCAGCGCGCCCGCCTGCGAAGCGTGCCAGTCTTCCATATTGAGGTGGGCCACCCAGCGGATGGCACCGTAGGTCGCCTCGTAAGTGAGGCGCAGCGTCGACGTGCTGGCGTAGGCGGTACGCTCCTGTCCCTCCGGCTTGCTGGCGATGCCGCGAAACTGGAAGACGCCGCCCAGGGCCGCCGCTTGCGCGGCCCGCTCGGGGTTCTCCAACTGGTCGAGCACGTCGACCTCCTGCGAGACGGCCCGCGGGTTGGTCAGCAGCGCCAGCAGCAGCACCACGCAACCCTGGCCGGATAAGCGGCGGAAGGACCGGCAGCACAGCCTAGGCAAAGGCATGGACCTGCTCGGCCGCGTTGTCGGCAACGATCATGCCGTCGTGCAGGGAAATGACGCGCTTGCCGCGGCCGATGACCTGCGGATCGTGGGAGCTGAAGACAAAGGTGATGCCTTCCTCTTCGTTGAGCCGCACCATCAGGTCCATCAGGTTGCGGGCCGATTTGGAATCCAGGTTCGCGGTGGGCTCATCGGCGATCACCAGCTTGGGCCGGCTGGCGATGGCGCGCGCCACGGCGACGCGCTGCTGCTGGCCGCCGCTGAGCTGGTCGGGAAAGCGGTGCATCAGCGCCTTCAGGCCCAGCTGCGAGAGGACTTCCTGCGAGACCTTGCGGCGCTCGGCCGCCGGCCTGCCCTGGAACTCCATGACCATCTCGGTATTCTCGGCGGCGCTCAGCACCGGCATCAGGTTGTAGGCCTGGAACACGAAGCCGATCTCGTCGCGGCGGATGCGTGCCAGCTCCGCGAGCGAGGCTTGCGCCAGCGCGCGGTTGCAGAAGGAAAGCTGGCCCGAGGTAGCGGTGTCAAGCAGGCCGACGATGTTCAGCAGCGTGGTCTTGCCCGAGCCCGAAGGGCCCGCGATCACGGCAAAGTCGCCGCGGCGGATGGTCAGGTCGATGCCGTTGAGGGCGTTGACGGACTGGTGCTTCTGCCGGAACACCTTGCTGATGCCGCGAAGCTGGACGATGGGCGCGAAGGCGTCTTGCTCAGCCATGTTGACTCGCTTGTAGTGGGGAAAGACGGCCGGCCTTGATGGCCGGGTAAACCGTGACGACCACGGTCAGCAGGAACACGAAACCCGCGCCGAACAGCAGCTTGTCCGGCTGCAGGGACGAGTAGAAGCGGTCCGGCAGCAGCACCCCGCCTGCTTCCAGGCTGGTGCCGAAGATCTCCCGGAAGTTCAGGCCCTCGGTGGCGAAATGCAGGTGGGCGGAGTAGCCGATGGCCAGGCCCAGCGCCACGCTGAACGCCGCCAGGTACAGCGCCTCGCGCAGCACCACGCGGGTCACCAGCGCGGGCTGGGCGCCGAGCGCGAGCATCACGCTGAATTCGCGCGCGCGCTTCATCACCGACATCACGATGGTGTTGAGGATGCCCGCCGCCACCACGATGAAGACGATCACCATCAGCAGGTACATGCCGGCCGCATCCAGCATCACCGCCGAGTACAGCTCCGGCGCCGCCTCGCTCCAGCGCCGCACTTGCAGCGGCTGGTCCCGCAGCACCTGGCGCAGGGCGGCGGCGGCCGCGTCCAGCGCGGACTCGTCGTGCAGGTAGAGTGCGATCTCGCTGACTTCGCCGCCGGTGCGCGCCAGCCGCTGCGCTTCGGCCAGGGGCAGCTCGACCCAGAAGGCATCCAACTCGACCATGCCGGTATGGAAGATGCCGGCGACACGGAAGGCCGCCCGCGCGAAGTCGGAGCCGGTGGCGGGCTTTACCGTCAGGGTCAGGCGGTCGCCCAGCCCCACGGCGAGCGAGCGCGCCAGGCGCGAGCCGATCACGATCGGCGGCAGCTTGCCGCCTTGCGCGCCGGCGTCGTCCTGCGCCAGCGGCTCGCCCGTCAGGATGGCTTTCCGGTCGGCGATACCGGACACCTGCGATTCGAGCCGCGGCACCACGCCCGACGCTGTCACCGCCACGGTATTGCCGCCGGCCTGTGCCATGGCATTCAGCCGCAGCCGCGGCACCACGTGGCTCGCCATCGGCAAGGCCGCCTGCAACTGGCCGGAGAGGGCCTCGCCCTTGCCGATCAGCCGGTCCAGGCCCGGGTTGTCGGCATAACCGCGCTGGGAAACGATCAGGTGGCCGAGGCCCATCCGGACCCCGACGTCGATCATGGCCCTGTGGCCGCCGTCGGACAGTCCCTGGAACACCGTCATCAAGGCCACCGTGGCGACGATGATCAGGGCCGTCAGCGCGCTGCGCCGCCGGTTGCGCAGCAGGTTGCGCATCGCGAGTCTGTGTTCCAGGGTCATTTGATCGTCAATCCTTGTGCGGCGGGAATGCGCGTTGCCACTGCCGCCGGCACCAGCGCGGCCAGCAGGTTGATGAAGAACAGGCACAGCAGCGGGATCAGGGCGTTGATGGGCGCCAGGCTGGCGCGCAGCACCGGCGCCACGCTGACGCCAGACATCGAGAAGCCGCCGAAGGCGGAGACGTCCAGGCCGTGGAAGTGCAGATAGAGCTGGCCGAGGTAGCCCAGGCCAAGGCCCAGCAGGCAGGCCAGCGCGGTCAGCCAGAACGTTTCCAGCATGATCAGGCCCATGATGCGGCGCGGCGCCTGCCCGAGCGCCTTGAGCAGGCTGATCTCCTGCTGGCGCTCCAGCACGCTGACCAGCATGGTGTTGAGCACGCCGATGCCGGCGATCAGGAACACGATGAACACCAGCGTGCCCATCAGCGCCCGGTTGGAGGCGATCAGCGCCATGATGTCGGGCCGCAGCTGCGACCAGGCCTGCACGATGCGCGGCACCTGGCGCCCGGCCGGCGTGGCGTTCAGCGCCGCCGACAGTTCGCTGGCCACAGCGGCGGCTTCGCGCGGATCGCGGATGCGGATGGCGAGCTCGTGCGCCTGCCCGTCCAGCAGCAGCATCTTCTGCAGGTCTTCCACGTGGATCAGCATGCGGCTGCGGTCGGTGGTGTCGAGTCCCGCCCGCGAGATGCCGACCACCTGCATGTCGATGGTGCTCTGCGCGCCCAGGGTGTTCTCGTAGAGCAGGCTGACGCGGTCGCCCACGTGCGCGCCCAGGTTGCTCGCCAGCTTGCTGCCCAGCACCACGCCGGGCGGCAGCCCGGGCCCGGGCGCGAGCCGCTCGGCGATCTCGGCGGTCTGCTCGGCGCGCATGGCCGCGGCGACGGCGTCCGGCGCGCGCGGCGCGTCTTCCAGCCTGGCGAAGGCGTCGACGACGGCCGCCGCGGTGAGCCGCTTGTCGAGCGCCGACTGGTCCGCGGTGAGCGGGCGGGCCGCCTTCCACGGGGTTGGCTGGCTGGCGACGAACTGCCCCTGCGCCAGGGTGCGGTGGATCGTGGTGACCTGGCTCTCGGGGCCGGGGTCGATGCCCATCAGCTGTACGCCGCTGGAGCGTTGTCCCCGGCTCAGGTAGCCCCAGGCATAAAGGCGCCGGCTCGCCTGGCTGACCTGCTCCGCTTGCCGCAGGAGCGCCATGTCGGCCGCGCCCGCCGGTACGGTCTTCAGTACCTGCCGCGTGGCGAGATAGTCCGGGTGGTGCACCTGGATATGCCCGACCTCGCCGTCGACGGTGCCCTTGATCAGGTCCAGGCTGAGGCCGTCCATGATGCCCAGGGTGGCCATGCAAAGCGACATCGCCAGGGCGATGCCCGAGCCGGCGACCAGGCTGCGTTTGCGGTTGCGGCGCAGGTTCCGCCACGCCATCTTGAATGTGGTGCTCATGGTAGTCGGGGCTCAGCGGAAGGCGCGTTCGGTGAATTCGTCGGACTTGAGGTCCAGGCCGAAGCGGATGCGTTTGTATTCGATGCGGGTGTACTCGCCGGGCTGGTCCAGCACGTTCATGGTCAGCCGGGTCGGCACGGCCTTGCCGTCCATCACGCGCACGTCCTCGTAGACCAGCGCCCGCACGGGCTTGTCGTCGTTCGCGCGGCGGAAGTACTCCACGCGTACCGGGTAAGCCTGCCTGTCGGCGCCGACGTAGAGGCGGTAGATCACCTTGCCCCACGACACCGGCGCGGTGGGCAGCGGCGTCAGCGCGATGGTGTAGTCCTCCACCGCCTGGCCGCCGGCATCCTTGCCCGGCGCGCTGCCGACCAGCACATAGCTGTAGTGCCTGGCGAGGTCGGTCTCGCGCATCAGGTCGTCGTTGGTGAAGTGGCTGCCCATCCAGTTATCGCCCAGCATGGAGTTGCCCATCACGGTGATGCGGTTGGTGCGCGGATCGTAGAAGCTGATCTTCTCGCCGACCTTGAGGGTGGCGTTGTCCCGCCACAGCGCCGGGCCCAGCATGCGCAGCAGCACCTTGGCCGCGGGCGCGCGGTCGTCGGTCATCACCAGCAGGTCGTACTCGCGCTCGAAGCTGGTCTTCTTGATCTTCATGCCCATGACCGCGGCCGAGGTCTTGCCGCGCAGGATGTGCTCGGCGCCGTAGATCCATTCGGCAAGCGTGCCGTTATCGACCGTCGTGGCGGCCCGGGCCGGGCCGGACGCCAGCACGGCGCAGGCCGCGCAGGCGCCCAGCACTTTGAGGACTCGGAAAAGATGGGTGGGCATATGCATGGGCTTACTCCTGTGTACGGTGATGCGCCGCCGCGCAGCCGGCGGCGAGCGGCGGCGAGCAGAAGGCGGAAGGGTCGCGGCGATAGCGCAATGCCGGGTTGCCCGGGTGCAGGGGAACGCCGGCGCGGGCAATGAACAGCAGTTCCTCGTCGCAGCCCAGCAGATGGCCCAGCCGCGCGCGCAGGTCCGGATGCTGCAGGGCGACGCTGAGCGGGTGCAGGCTCAGCCCGGACGCGCTGGCCGCCAGCCAGAGCCGGGCGATGGCCTCGCCCGCCAGCACGTGGCGGCAGGGCGCCTGTGCGTGCGAGGCGGCGGTGCTCAGGTAGACCACGGCCGGGCTGCTGTGGATCAGGCGCTCGATCTGCGCGCCGACGCTTGCCGATGCGCCGAACGGTCCCAGCGCGCCGAGCAGCCGCGGATGCAGCAGTACGCGGTGCAGGCAGCGGCGCCACGCGGGCATGGGGCCGAACAGGCTCTGGATGTGAATGCCGGTGCCGTCGCGCGGCTGCCCGGCGCCGCCGAACACCAGGTGCCGGTAGGTCTCGCGCCAGGCCGCGCCATGGACGAAATCGCGCATGGCGTGCTGCCGATAGAAGGCGCCGAGCTGGCTGTAGCGCAGGCCGGGCTGCACGGCGTGCCAGTGCCATTGCTGGCTTGCCGGCACCCCCGCCAGGCTGTGCGGCAGCACGTCGTGCCGGGTCGCGTCGGGCAGGTCGAAACCGCCGTCGCCGGGGGCGTGGTAGAGGCCGCGCTCGGTGCGGCGCCGGTGCAGGGCCGCGGTCAATGCCGCCAGGCCGGGCGAGCGCCGGCGCGCATCGAAGGCGCCCAGCTCGATTCGCGCCAGCGGCTCCAGGGCGCCGTCCAGCATGTCCTGCTGCCCGCCGGGCAGCAGGCTGGCGCCAGCCTGCCAGCCTGACAGGCGCAGCAGGTTGAGCAGGATGGCTGCGAAGCCGCCGGCGCTCAGATGCATCTCGCCCCGCATGGCGGGCAAGGCGTTCAGCGCCCGGCGCCGGTCGATGCCGATCACCAGCGCATGCGGCGCCGCGGCGGGATCCGCATGCGGATGGCCGTGCGCGTCCAGCAGGCTCACATGCCAGGGCTGGCAGTTGTGCGAAGACGGCGCCAGCGCCGCCAGCGCAAGCAGTTGCCGTATCGCCTCCAGCCCGTCAGGCGGGCATGCCGCGCCGCGCTCCCGGCTCACGTCTTCTGCACCAGTTCGAAGCCATGCAGGCGGGCCAGCGCGCCGATCTCCCTGACCTGCGCGGTGCTGATGGCGGCTTTGCTGAAATCGCGCCGGATGCCGGCCAGGCCGAGCAGCAGGGTTTCCCCGGCGCAGGCGTAGACCTTGCCGCGCGCGAGACGCATGCCGGGCAGGTCGAAGTCCGGCGCCAGCGGCAGGTTGACGATGCCGCCGCGGATCAGGCGCACATTGGCGTGCGCCGTCAGCGAGGCGGCATCCACATCGCCCGGCACCGCCACGTCGCACACCAGCACGGCGCGGTCGGGGGCGAAGCAGGTGGCGTCGAGGAAGGTGCGCGCGCTATTGGACGCGCTGATCACGATATCCGCCTGGCGGCAGTGCGCCGGCGTATCGGTCAGGCGTACCAGCGACTCGCCCAACAGATACGCGGCCAGTTCGTCCGCGTCCGGCAGGGCGCCCGCGCCGAAGCGCCGGCGTACCCGTTCCATCAGCCGGCCCTCGGGCGCATCGGCCGCGCCGACGGCCTGCCGGCTATGCAGCGTTTCGATCAGTTCGGCGGCGAGCGTCGCCACCACGGCCTGCAGGCGCGCCTGCGATCCGGCCCGCCCCAGCAGCAGCAGGCTGGCGCACTCCTGTGCCAGCAGGGTGGCGTGCACCTGGCCGATGTTGCCGGCGGCGCCTGCCACGGCCACGCAGGCGTCGGCCATGCGGATGTGCTGCTCGCGCGCCGCCTCGCGCACGGCGGCCATGCTGGTGGCCACGGTCAGTGCATTGCCGGTGGTGACGGCGGGATGGTCGTGGTCGAAGTCGGTGCAGTTGGCGGTGACGATCGAGGTATAGCCGCCGAAGCCGACCAGGCAGCAGCCGTCCTCCCTGGCCTGGCGGTAGGCATGGTGGACCTGGCCGCGGATCTGCCCGGACTTGTTGAAGCGCATGTCCACCTCGATGGCCTCGGCGTCCATCAGGATGCCGTACAAGGCCAGCTCCACCTCCCGGCCCAGCGGGGAACGCACGCGGCGGCGCGCCACCAGCTGCGGCTCCAGCGCGTGCTGCATGTGCACGCGCAGCTCGCCCAGCTGGTGGTCGGAGAGCGCGGCCAGGGCCGGGTCCCACTCGCGCAGGCTCTCGATATCGATCAGGTGGGCAATAAAGCCGACGCGCTCGCAAGGTGCCTGCAGGCTGGCCTGGACGGCCGGCGCGGCGGCGGTGCGCGGCGGCTCTGCCGCCGCGGGCCCGGCCGGGCCGGACAAGTGTTGCAGCAAGGCGGCGGCGTCGCCCGCATCCAGCAAGGCGCACAGCGCTTCCAGCGCATGGCAGGCCAGGCGGATATCCTCGGCGCCGAGATAGGCCGAAGGCTGTATGCGCAGCACGCGGCGGCGCCCGAGCGAGGGCAGCACGCGCACGCGGTGGCCGTGCAGCAGGTAGCCCGCGCACAGCATGCCGAGCATTTGCTGCTGCGACAGGCTGGCCAGCACCGCGGACGGGTGCTCCGAGAAGTCCTCCAGCTCCACGCCCAGCATGCAGCCGCGCCCGCGCACATCGCGTATGACCCCGGGCCAGCGCTTCTGCAGGCCGCGCAGCTCGTGCAGCAGTGCCTGGCCGAGCCTGGCGCTGCGCCCGGCGAGGTCGTCGCGCTCGATGATCTCCAGGCTGCGCCTGGCGACCGAGGAGGACAGGTCGTCCTCGGCGAAGGTGGAGCTGTGCAGCATGCCGAATTCGGGGTGATAGAGATCCTTGCGCACGGCCAGGGCGGAGATCTTCGTCAGGCCGCCGCCCAGTGACTTGGCGAAGGTGAGGTAGTCCGCCGGCAGCTCGCAGGCATGGCTCTCGACGGGGTGGCCGGTGCGGCCGAGCCCGCACTGGATCTCGTCGGCGATCAGCGCGACTTCCGGGTATTGCGCGCGCAACTCGCGCAGCAGGGTCTTCTCGGCCGGGCCGAGCTCGAGCACGCCGCCTTCGCCGCGGATCGGCTCGTAGATCACCGCCGCCAGCGTGGGCGCGGTGCGCCGGACCAGCCGCAGCGGATTGAACTCGAAGGCGAAGTAGGCAAGGCTGCGCCGCGCCACGTCGTCCAGGAAGTCCTGCGGCTGCTCGATAAAGAGCGCGCCGCTGTGGTTGCGGATGAATGGCAGCCGGGCGTCGCGGTTCCACGTATGGGCGAGCGAGCCCATGGTCTTGCCGTGGAAGGCGCGCGGGAAGGCCGCAATCACCGCCTGCTGGTTGAAGGCCTGCTGGTTGGCCGCGCCCAGCGCGGTCAGCAGGTCGTCCAGCGACGCCAGCGGCTCCTGGCCGAGCAGGCGCTCGCAGGCTTGCAGCAGCGCTGGCTCGATCCGCGCCTCGCCGCGTTCCAGGCGGGTAAGCAGCTCGCGCACATTGGCGGCGCAGGCGTTGGCCAGGTGCTCGATGCGCTTGGTGTAGGCATAGCGGGCATGCTTCAGCGCCGCCTCGACCGCCTCGGTACCGGTGCTGAGCAGGGCGATGCTGAAGGCGGTGCCGGTGTGCCGCAACAGGTAATCGGCCAGGCTGTCCTTCAGGTCCGCCGCGCGCTGGCGGCACGAGCCCTGGGCGAGGAAGGGCCGCCGCCGGTCCAGGCAATGCTGCATCACCTGGGTGACTTCCGGATGATAGTGCCCAAGCAGGGAGGCGCCGAAGCCGCCGACGAGGTCGAGCACCGGCACCTCCTGGCCGTCCTCGCCGGCCATGAAGAGATGGTCCCCCATGGCGCGGGTGTACTCGACGAAGACGCCCGCGGCGGCGAGCAGGTCTTCCTTGCCGAGGATGGCTTGTCCTACGCTGGTCTGTATCGTCATCGTGCCTGGCCTGTTCCGTGCCTGAGTTCGCGGCGAAGTTGCCGCAGCAGCTGATCCTTGAGGACTTCATTGCCTCCCGAAAACAGCGTGGAGGGAAGGGCGTTGCGCAACTGCCGCTCGACGTCGCCCTCGAGCACGCCGCTGGCGCCGTGGATATGCAAGGCGTCCAGGCCGTTGCGGATGCTGGCCTCGGAGACCAGCAGCTTGGCCATGGCCGGGGTGTCCTGGCCGGACTGCGCGTGGTCCAGCTCCCAGGCGGCCTTGAGGCAGGCAAGCCGCGCGCTTTCCAGGCGCACGTGCATGTCGGCGATGCGATGGGCGATGGCCTGGTGCGCGATCAGCGGCTGGCCGAACTGCACGCGCGTCTCGGCGTGCTGGCAGGTGCGGCGCAGCTGGCGGCGCATCGCGCCCAGGTAGATGGCGAACAGGCAGCTGCGCTCCCACGCCATGCTGGCCTGGAAGATCGGGCCGCCGTTGCCTTCGGCGCCGAGGCGCTGCGAGGCGTGGACCCAGGCGCCGTCGAAGCGGATATCGCCCATGGCCGTGGTGCGCAGGCCGACCTTCTCGTGCGGCTTGTGGCTGAGCTGCACGCCCGGGGTGCGGCTGTCGAGCACAAAGGCGCTGTAGTCGAGGAAGCCCTTGCCTGCGCCGGTACGGGCATGCACGACGATGAAGTCGCATACCGGCGCGTTGGTGATGTAGCGCTTCTCGCCATGCAGGCGGTAGCCATCGCCGTCTCGTGTGGCGGTGCAGCGCATGGCATTGATGTCGGAGCCGGCGCCGGCCTCGGTGATGGCGTGCGCGCCGATCTGGCCTTCCTGCACGATGGCCGGCAGCCAGCGCTGCTGCAGCGCCGGGTCGCCGAAGCGGGCGAGGGGATGCAGGCAGGCGCACAGGTGGGCGGCCAGCGCGAACAGCAGGCCGGTGTCCTCGCAGTGCTCCGCCAGGGCTTCCAGCGCGAACACCAGGTCCAGTGCGCCGAAGCCCTCGCCGCCGTGCTCCGGTGCTACCGTGAGCGCATGTACCCGCTGGCGGGCAAGCGTGGACCACAACTCCCGGGAAAAGCGCCCCTGGCGGTCGCGTTCGGCCAGGCCGGGGTCCTGCAAGTCGCGCCCGAGGGCGGCCATGCGCCGGGCGATATCCCGGTGGCGCGGGCTGGTGGAGAAGTCCATGGGCTCAATCTCCGCTTTCTTCAAGAAGGAGGTGGTAGTTGATGCCGCCGGTACCGAAGGCGTTGACGGCGGCGCGCCGGATGCGCGGCCCGCCGGCAGGCCATGGGCTGGCCTGCTCGAGCGGGTCGAAGTTGTGCCCGGACAGCGCCAGTTCCGGCTTGATGGGCGCGGCGAAATGATTGGCGGGCAATTCCTGCTTGCGCAGCGCCAGGATGGTCTTGATCAGGCTGGCCATGCCCGCCGCGGCGAAGCAGTGGCCGAAGCGCGACTTCAGGGCGCCCAGGCGCAGGGTGCGGGCCTGGTCGGCATAGACCGCCGCCAGCGATGCGATCTCGACTTCGTCGCCGATGGCGGTGCCGGTGCCGTGCGTCTCGACGAAGTCCACGGCGCCTGGCGCGAATTCGACCTGCGCGAAGGCGCGCTGCATCGACGCGATCTGTCCGGGCGGATTGGGCGCGACGATGGATCGGCTCTGCGTGCTGGCGGCGATCGAGCGGATCGCCGCCATGGCGGGAAGGCCCCACCGGTCGGCATCGGCCTTGGCACACAGCACCACTACCCCGGCGCCGTCCCCCGGTGTGAAGCCGGTGGCTTCCCGCGTGAAGCTGGCGATCACGCCGGGCGCAAGCATGCGCTGCGAGGCGCACAGCACGAGGTCAGCAATGTTGACCGGGGCTTCCACGCCAGCCACCACGGCCAGCCGGCAGCGGCCGTTGCGCAGGCTGTTGACGGCCAGCTCCAGCGCGGCCAGCGAACCGGCGCAGGCGGCTTCCACGGCCACGTGGCGCGCCGCGGCGCCCAGCGCGCGCGCCAGTTCCCGGCTGATGCCGCTGGCGCAGAGCTGGTGCCAGGTTTGCCCGTCGACGCATGGCGCCGGCTCCTGCAGTGCCCGGGTCCGCAGCTGCGCCACCGCGTGCCGCGCGGCGTCATCCGGCAGCCCCAGTTCCCGCGCCAGTTCTTCCAGCGCGGCGGCTATCCGTGGCAGCAGGTAGCGCGCGGCCAGCTGTTTTTCCGGCGCCAGCGTCAGGTTGGAGGCCGTCACCACCAGCAGTGGGCCAGCCTGCGCCGCGATGCCGTCGGGCAGCATGGAAAAGGCTTCGCGTGCGGCCGACCGGGCCAGCTCGAAGGCGGGTGCCCGCAGCGGCAAGGCGGCGTCGCCCCGGGCAAGCTCGCTGAAGGATGCCTGTGCGGCGTAGTAGCTGATCGGCGCCTGCGGGTCCGGGTCGTGGTAGGCCGCGCGGCCAAAGCGCTCGGGCGGCAGCGCGCGGAAGCGATGTCCAGGCGCGCGCAGGGCCTCCCAGTAGTCGCTGCTGTCGCGGCCGTCGCCGAAGCACGCGCCCAGGCCAAGCACGGCGACCGGCGCGGCGGCCGGGGCGGCGCAGCCTTCGCCCGCCGGCGAGCCTGCCTCGGCCAGGCAGATGCGATAGCGGGCGCCATCCAGGCCGGCGCCGAGCACGGCGGTTCGCACCGTGCCCGGCGTGCCGGCGGCCGGCGGACAGCCGCGCTGCTGGAGCAGGGCGGCCTGGATGAGCGCGCTGAGCGCCTGTATGGCGTAGCCGTAGCCGCATGCCTTGTGCGCCTGCAGGCTGGCACGGGGCGGGATGCTGCCGCCGCTACCGCCCTCATCGGTGCCACCGCTGCCACCGTTGTCTCCGATGCCGTCGAGCACGTAGAAGCGCCGCTCCGCATCGTGCGCCGCCGCCGCGGGTTGCCGGCGCGGGCCCGCCAGGGGTTCCAGCTCGATGCGCGCTATCCGCGCGATGGCGCGCCCGGCGGCGGCGCGGCCGTCCTGCAGCACCAGCGCGCAGGCGCCTTCGCTCAGTGCCGCCGTCAGGCCGGCGGGCAGGCGCTCGCGCAGCACTGCTTCGGCCAGCGGCGACGCCAGGCACTGCGCGCCCAGCAGCAGCACGGTATGCGCCTGGCCCAGTTCGATGGCATCCATGGCCGCCAGCAGCGCTTCGATCCCGCCCAACTCCTGCGACTCGAGCGCCAGCGCCCGGCCGCGCAGCCGGAAGTGCGCGGCCACGCGGGCCGGCATGGTGCTCGCCATCTCGCCGACCTTGTCGTGGGAAGTGGCGCGGAAGACCGTATCGAGCTTGCGCTTCCAGGCCTGGCGGCTGGCGGCGATGCCGGTGCCGTCCAGCGGCCAGCAAGCCTCGGCCCACGCGACGGCGGCGATGCGGGCATGGTTCTCGTACTGCCGGTTCATGCCGAGCGCGGTGCAGAAGATCACGTCGGTGCGCTCGCGGTCGATCGCGTCGTCGTCCAGGCCGGCTTGCCCGAGGGCTTCGCGCGCCAGCGCCAGCAGGTCCAGCTGCACCTGGTTGATCGAGTTCCGGTAGATCGGCGGAATGCCGAATTCGGCATAGCCGGCGCGCGGCGGGCCGAGATGCCGCACCTGCGCGGCGTGCGCGGATGCAGCGGCGGCGGGATCGCACAGGCGTTGCCACAAGGCATCGAGCCCGTCCGCGCGCGGATACCGGCAGGCCATGCCGGTAATCGCCATGCCGGCGCGGGTGCCATGCTGCCCGCTCATGCGCGCGCTCCCTGCTCCAGCTGCCGGCTCAGCTGGCGATAGTCGATCTTGCCGTTCGGTGTCCTGGGCAAGGCGGCATGCTGCGTGATGCCGTGCGGGATCATGTAGCTCGGCAGGAAGTCCGCGCAAAAGCGCTTGAGATCCAGCGCCGCGAGCGGCTGGCCGGCGGCGCGCGTCACATACCACGCATGCACGCGCGGCGAAGCCGAGCCGTGGCCGGGGTGGGCCAGCACGGCCACCTCGTGAATGGCCGGATGGCGCGCCAGGGCCGCCTCGATCTCGCCAAGCTCGATGCGGTAGCCGTTGAGCTTGAACATGCGGTCCTTGCGGCCGCGATAGACCAGCAGGCCGTCCACCAGCTCGCCGTAATCGCCGGTCGCGTGCATGCCGAGGCGGTGATTGGGCGTATTGGGGTCCGCCTCGCGCTGCCAGTAGCCCGGCGTCACGCAATCGCCGCGTACCCAGATCTCGCCCAGCTGCCCGGCTTGCATGATGGGCTGGCCCGCCTCGTCCTGGAGCCAGACCTCGGTCGCGGCGACCGGCGTGCCGACGGGCAAGGGCGCGTCGCTGGCCAGGTCGGCCTCGCTCACGCGATGGTAGAGGCAGACATTGGTCTCGGTGGGCCCGTAGAAGTTGTAGAAGCGGCAGTCCGGCGCCAGCTGCCCTGCCATCGCGCGCAGCTGCGGCTTCGGCATGACCTCGCCGGCGAACACCACGCGGCGCAGCGAGCAGGGCGCCATGCGGGCCCAGGCATCGGCCCGGTTGAGCAGGGCCAGCATCGACGGCACGGTGTAGAGCACGGTGATGGCCTGTTGCTCGAGGATGTTCGCCACCAGCGCCACCTGCCTGGTCTCGGCTTCGCTGGCGATGTACAGCGCCGCGCCGGCACGCAGGCTGGCGAACAGGTCGAAGGTGCTCAGGTCGAAATTGAAGCTTGCCAGGTTCAGCAGCCGGTCGCCGGGATGCAGCGCCAGTTCATCCACGCTCCAGCGCACGAAATTGTCCAGGTTGCGGTGGCTCAGCTGGACGCCCTTGGGCTGGCCGGTCGAACCCGAGGTATAGAGCACGGCGGCCACGTCGTCCGGCCCGCACGGCAGTACCGTTGGCCAGACTTCATGGCAGCCGGCGCCGGCTGGCTCCGCCGCGGCGGGTGCCATACCGGCGAGCTCGCGCAGGTCGGCGCTCAGGCTGACCACGGCGGCATGCGGGGAAGGGGGCAGCGGGAACGATTCGTGGTGTTCCTGCTCGTCGATGACGATGAGCCGTTCGAGCACGCTGGGCAGCGCCTGCCGCAGCCACATGGCCGCATGCGCGCGGTCCACGATCAGCACCCTGGCGCCGGCGTCGCCGACGATGGTGTTGGCCCGCTCCACGGGCTGTGCGCCATCCAGCGGCAAATAACGGTTGCCGGCGAACAGCGCGGCCAGGATGCCGAGCGCATAGGTATTGCCCTTGCCCATCCAGAGGGCCGTGGCCGAGCCTGGCGGGGGCAGCAGGCCGCTGCGCGCAAGCCGTCCCACCCAGCAGGCCGCCTGGTGATAGGTCGCGCCGGCGCCGGCCAGCAGGAAGGGCGCCGCAGGCCGTTCACTCGCATGGCGCAGCAGGGCGAGGTGAACCAGCGCGTGCGGGTCGGGCGTATTCATGGCCGGTGTTCTCAAGAGCATTGGGCGGGCCGGCTCATTGCGCCAGGAGACGGTTTTCGTGCGCCGCCTCGACCAGGATCCGCAGGGCCTCGTCGAGGTCTTCCCTGGTATGGGATGCCAGCACGCTGATGCGCAGCCGGGCATCGCCCACCGCCACGCCCGGAAAGACCACGGTCTGGCAGAACAGGCCGCGCCGGCGTACCGAGCGCCCCATGGCCATCGCGCGCCCTTCGTCGCCGATGACGATGGGGATGATGGCGCTGGCCGATTGTTCGGTATCGAATCCGCAGCCTTCCAGCGCGGATTTGAGGTAGCGGATGTTGTCCCACAGCCGTTGCAGCCGCTGCGGTTCGGCTTCGAGGATGTCGAGCGAAGCGATCAGGCCGGCGGCCACCGCCGCCGGAATGGTGGCGGCGAACACATAGGCGTTGGCGTAGAAGCGCAGGTAGTCGATGACCTCCTGGTCGCCCGCCACGAAGCCGCCCTGGCCGCCGAGCGCCTTGCTCATGGTGCCCACCTCCAGGTCGGCGGCGCCCTTCATGCCGAAGTGCTCGGTGGTGCCGGAGCCGGTGGCGCCGAGCACGCCGGTGGAATGCGCATCGTCGATCAGTACCTTGGCGCCGTATTTGCGGGCCAGGCGCGTCAGTCCGGGCAGGTCGACCACGTCGCCGTGCATGCTGAAGACGCCGTCGGCCACGATCAGCCGTCCGCCCGGCTTGCCGTCGGCGCGGCGGAGCACGTCTTCCAGCGAGGCCATGTCGTTGTGCGCGTAGATCTTCTTCGCCGCGCCGGACAACTTGCAACCGTCCTGGATGCTCATGTGGTTGTAGACGTCGGTGATGACCAGGTCGTTGGCGCCAAGCAGGGCGGAGATGGTGCCGAGGTTGGCCGAGTAGCCCGACGGGAACACGATGCAGTCCTCGCGGCCCTTGAACCTGGCCAGGCGCTGCTCGAGCGCGAGATGCAGGCGGGTGGTGCCGCCGATCAGGCGGCTGCCCGTATTGGTGGCGCCATACTCGCGCACGGCCGCGGTCATGGCCTCGATGACGCGCGGGTCGTTGGCCAGGCCGAGATAGTTGTTGGAGGCGAACAGCAGGAACTCGCGTTCGCGGCCCTCGTACTTGTCGAAGATGCGCGCGCGGTTGGTGCACAGGCCATTCGAGGCCATGCCATACCAGAACTCCCCGTGCGCCTCCCGTTCCTGCAGGAAACGGGAGAAGCGCCGCGCCTTGGCGAACAGGTCGGACTCACCGCCGCCGATGAAGTCGCGCATGGTGAGGCGCGCGTCTTCCTGTCCGCGCTGTTCCCGCTGTTCCCCCTGTGCACTCTGTCCACTCTGTTCGCCGGCCTGCGCCGCGCACTCCGTCTGCGCGGCTTCGGCCGGCGCGGACCGGAAGATGGCCGCAGGCTCGAGCGCGAACCTGGCGAAGCCCTGTATCAGGGCGCCCAGGGTGTCGAACTGGTCCGCGCTGACGCGCTCCGCGCCCTGGAAGACCTTTTGCAGGTCGGCGACGATGGCGGCCAGCATGATCGAGTCGATGCCGAGTTCCTCCTGCAGCAGCGCGTCGGGATCGAGTTCGGCTTCGGCGTACTGGGAGTGCGTCATCACCACGTCGCGCACGGCGGCGAACTTTCGGGCATGGTCTATCAATTCGGCTTCGTTCATGGCGGCTTCGTTCATGGAACTTCCCAGGGACAGGTAATAGGACGGGGCCGGCACGCTCAGTCGGCGGCCATCTCGCTATGCGTGACGGGATCCGGCTGCGCGGCCGCCGCGATGGCGGCTTGCGCCGGCCGGTTTTCCAGCGCGGCCCGGGACAGGGCGTCGCGCAGCTTGAGGTAGTAGGCGTTGACCTTGTCCAGGGCGATCAGCTTGTTGGCCTTCAGGTGGGAGATGCGCGGCTCCTGCCCGCGGATGGCCTCCATATCCTTGGCCTGCTGGATGTAGCGTTCCATGCGGCACATCATCCATGGCCGCACCCTGCGCCAGACCGGAATCGGCAGCGGCTTGATCATCGGCAGCAGCAGGTCCCGCTTGGGCTCCTGGTAGCACACGCAGACCCAGCAGTTGTCGTCGTCGATGGGCGTGGCGATCACGTAGACGTCGAATACGTCGTTGCGGATCTGCACCATGTTCGGCATCTGCACATCGACGCCGATGCGCCAGCCGCGCTTCCATGGCAGCATGGCGTGCAGGGTTTCCTCGGCGGTGCGCTCGTCGTCGGCGCGCAGGATGAAGTTGCTGCTGATCAGGGTGCCATTGACCTCGCATTTGAAGTCGTCGACGCGGCCGCCCTTGGGGTCCCAGATGTTGAGCGCGGAGCCCTTGTGCACGAAGGGCACGTGATACACCTCGCAGACGCTTTCCACGTAGCGGGTGTAATGCACCGGCGCATTCCAGCCGTAGCGCGAGGTAAAGCCCTTGTACCGGCTGAAGTTCTCGAACATCGGCACCGGCGGCAGCGTGTCCGCCTGCCCCGCGCCGGTCCAGAACCAGATCAGCCCGTGCTCCTCCCGCAGCGTGTAGGAGCGCACGCACATGGCTTTGGGAATGGTGCCGTTGCGGCCCAGTACGGGCATGTGCACGCACTTGCCTTCCTGGTTGAACTGGAAGCCGTGATACGGGCAGGCGATATGGTCGCCATGCTGCTTGCCATTGCTGAGCGGGATGCCCTTGTGCGGGCAGCGATCGTCCAGGCAGACCGCGCGGCCCGCGTTGTCGCGGTAGAGCACCAGTTTCTTGGAGAAGCGGGTGATGCCGACCGGCTTTTTCCGTACATCTTCACTGCGCAGGATGGCGTACCACTGATTGGGAATCATCGGGATACCTCGGCGGGTTGTGGAGCGGACTGCAGGCGTTCGATCAATTGCGTCAGGGCATGGACGCTGGCGAAGTTGTCCGGATGCACTTCGCCGACGGGAATGCCGATGGCGAACTGCCGGTGGATGAAATCGACCACGTCGAAGAGCGCAGCCGAATCCAGGATGTTCAGGTCCAGCAGCGCGGTGTCGGCGGCGATCCGGGTGCCGTCGCCGAGAAAGCTGTCGCTGATGAACTCGATCAGCGTTGCGGAGGTGCCGGGTGCGCCGGGGGTACCGGATGTGCCGAATGTGCCGGATGTGCAGTTACGCGATGCCATGACGAACTCCCGCCGAGGATTGCTTGAGGTGCCAGAGCCGGTGGATTTCGCGAGCGAGCAGCTCTGGCGTGTTGTGTTTGTAGAGCGAGTCGGGCGCCACGCCGATGCCGTGCTCCTGGTCCAGCTCGGAGAGGATCTCCAGCGAGGAAACCGAGTCGAGCGCGAGTGCCGCGAAACTGTCGTCCGGGTGGATCCTGGCGGGGTCGGCGCGGGTGATCATGCCGATCCTGGCGACGATCCAGGCGCGGATGTCCTTGATGGTCCAGGCGGCAAGCTCGCCGGCCGGCGCGGATGGCGGGACCGCTTCGCGCAGGTCGTCGGAGCGGTGATAGACCGGCAGGTCGCCGGCCAGGAAGTCATGGCGGATCGCCATGCGCTGCAGCTTGCCCGAGGAGGTGACCTTGATGGTCTTGCGCGGCACGAACAGGATGACCTGCGCCTTGATGCCGTAGTTCTCGATCACGCGCGCATTGATGCGGCGGGCGGCCTCTTCGTAGTTTGCCAGCGTGCGCGGGCATTCCGCGGCGATGGCGATGACCTCCGCGCCGTCGACCGACAAGGGGAAGGCGGCGAAGCGGCAGTTGACGAACTCCGGGCACGCCAGCGCGGCGGCCTGCTCGATATCCTGCGGATAGTAGTTGGCGCCGCGGATGATCAGCAGTTCTTTCATGCGCCCGGTGACATACACCTCGCCCTTGTCGACGAAGCCCAGGTCGCCGGTTCGCAGATAGCGGCGGGTGCCGCCGGCGATGGTTTGCCCGAAGGTCTTCTCCGAGCCCTCGGGATCGCCCAGGTAGCCCTGGGCAACGCTGGGACCGCTGATCCAGATCTCGCCGATCTCGCGATCCATGCGTTCGCGGCCCAGTTCGGGATCGACGATGCGCAGGTCCAGGCTGGGGTGCGTCCTGCCGCAGCTCACTACTGCCTGGGCGCCGGGCGCGCCGTGCTCCTGCGCGCGCAGCAGGCCCCTGGCCAGTGCGCGCGCATCCACGTTCATCGCGCGGAAGTGCTCGGCGTGCGGCTTGCCGGTGACCATCAGGGTCGTTTCCGCCATGCCGTAGCAGGGATAGATCGCTTCCGGGCGGAAACCCGCCGGGGCGAAGCGCGCGGCAAACTCCGTCATGGTGCGGTGGCTGATCGGCTCGGCGCCGCAAAAGGCGATGTTCCAGCTGCCGAGATCGAGCTTGCCGAGATCGCGTTCGCGGATATGGTTCACGCACAGCTGGAACGCGAAATTCGGCCCGCCGCTGCTGGTGCCCCGGAACTCGCTGATCGCCGCCAGCCAGCGGTAGGGGTTGCGCACCAGCATGCTGGTTGGCATCAGCAGGGCGGGAAAGCCTACGTGGGTAGGCTGCAGCACGCCGCCGACCAGGCCCATGTCATGGTAGGGCGGCAGCCAGATCACCGAGCGGCTGGTCTCGCGGCGATGGTGGAAGCAATCCTGGATCAGCTGGGAGTTATCCACCAGGTTCCGGTTGCTGACCATGACGCCCTTGGGCTTGCCGGTGGAGCCGGAGGTGTACTGCAGCATGGCGATCGCGCCGGCATCGGGCGCGAACGGCGCCAGGCTGGTGCGGCGCTCGGTCTGCAGCTCGGCCACCGGGCACCAGCGGATGGCGGCCAGCGCGGGATCGTGCCGCAGGTGGGACAGGGAGGTGTCGAGGCAGTCCCGTTCGGCCAGCACGATGCCATCGCGCAGGTCCATCAGGATGTGCCGGATGCGCTCGGCCTGCAGCGCGGTGCCGGGCGGGAAGGTGGGCACCGCCACGGCGCCGGCGGCAATGCAGCCGTAGAACGCGGCCACGAAGTCCTTGCCTTGCGGCAGTACGATCACGACCCGGTCCTGGCGCGAGGCGCCGGCACGCCGCAGTTCGCTCAGCGCATGCGCGTAGCGGCCCACCAGCTCGGCAAGCTGCCGGTGCGAGACCAGTTCGTCGGCGCCGTCCTCGGCGCGCAGGAAATGGTAAGCCAGTCCGTCGGGCTGTTCGCAGGCGTTACGCCGGATCGCATCCAGGAAGGTACGCTCCGTCAATCGTTGCGGCAAGACGCTGTCTGTCACGGTTCCGGTCAGCATGCTGTTGAAGGTCGTGGATGGGGTTCGGGAACGGCGCGCAAGCGTGGAGACACCCGGGCGCGACGGCGCGGGGACTTGAAGGCGAGGCGCCGGCGGGATGCCGGCCGGTGTTCAGGACACTGTCTAGGCCAGCGCCGGTTCTTCGGTGTTTCGCGCTGCGGTGCGCGGACCGCAGGCGGTGTCGATCAGGCAGGCGACGATATGCTGGCCCTGTGCCAGGATCGGCACGCCGGCCCGTCGCGCGCGGAAGCCGGCGTTGCGCAACAGGCGTTCCACGCCCAGCGGGGAGACGGTGATCAGGTGTCTGGCGCCGCGTGCCTTTGCGCACGCCAGCGCGGCGCCGAGCAGCCTGACGGCCAGCGGCGAGGACAAGTGCCCGAGCGCGTCGCCCGTTGCCGAAGCGGCGGGCGTGGCGGCAAAGCGCGACAGTTCCCAGACCTCGGCCGAAGCCGGCGGGAGCGCGCCATTCAGGAGTTGGGGGAAGACATCGCCGAGAAGATAGGGGCGCGTGGTAGGCAGCAGCCGGGCGGTCCCGACCACTTCGCCGTGCATCTGCGCAGCCACGTAGACCGTATCCGGCCGGTCAAACTGATCGAGTTCCATGTCATCGTCGCAGCGCAGCTGCCAGCCGAGCGATTCCACGAATACCTTGTGCCGGTAGCGCGCGATGCGTTGCATCATCGCCGGCGTCAATTCGTGCGCATTTCCCGAAACGATTTCCACATGTTCTCCCTGCGTCTGGACAGGGTTCGATTGAACTATGGGCGGGGGAATCCCGTAACTACCAGAAGTGGTGGATCGGCCGCGCGGGCGGGGCGCGCGCGCCGGCGAGGATGTCGCAATGAAAAGCCTATATGGAGGCGGCTTGTGTTTTGTGGCACCGGTTCCAGCGATGCCTCGGGTCAGCGTTTCCTGGCGGCCTTTGCCTGCTGTGCTACCGGCCACGCCAGCATCGCGGTGGCGGCGAGCGCCTCCAGCGCGGCGCGCGGCGTCCCGTCGCGCGCCTGCATCGACATCCCCAGCATCACCGTGTTGAAGAACCGGGCGAGGCCCGCCGCATCGGTGCCGTCCGGCAGCTCGCCGCTGGCGATGCCTTGCTGGATGCAGGCCTGCAGGGCCAGTTCCTTTTCCTTGCGGCGCTGGCGCAGCGTGTCCTCGATATAGGCGCAGTCGGCCGGGCAACTGCTGCCCGTCATCAGGAAGCATCCCGCCGGGTTGCCCTTGGCGCTGAACAGCGCCGCCGCGCCGCCCAGCAGCGCCTGCACGGCTTCCCGCGCGCTGCCGGCACCTTGCAGCGGACGGTAGAGCAGGGCGCCATGGGTTTCCGCGTAGCGGTCCACCGCTTCGTAGAACAACTGCTCCTTGCTGCCGAAGGCGGCGTACAGGCTCGGGGCGGTGATCGCCATCGCCTCGGTGAGCGCGGCGATGGAGGTGGACCCGTAGCCATAGCGCCAGAACAGCGACAAGGCCTGGCCCAGCGCCTCGTCGCGATCGAATTGCCTGGGCCGCCCGCGGCCCGCACCGGAAACACTCTTTTTCATAGTGGTCATTATATTTTTCCGTTGCCAGTGACGCCAGCGGTGATTACTATAGTGATCGTTCAATAATTTGCCGTGGTCCGGTGGACACCATCGAGAGTGCGTGCCGCCCCCAAGGAAATCCATGATCCCCTATTCCCTGCTTGATCTGTCGCCCATCGTGGAAGGTGGAGATGCCGGCCAGGCCATGCGCAATTCGCTGGCGCTGGCGCAGCACGCCGAGCGCCTGGGCTATCGCCGCTTCTGGCTGGCCGAGCATCACAATATGCCCGGCATCGCCAGCGCCGCCACCGCGGTGCTGATCGGCTATGTCGCCAACGGCACGTCCACCATTCGCGTGGGCTCGGGCGGCATCATGCTGCCGAACCACTCGCCGCTGGTGGTGGCCGAACAGTTCGGCACGCTCGCCTCGCTGTTTCCCGGCCGCATCGATCTTGGCCTGGGCCGCGCGCCCGGCACCGACCAGTCCACCGCCCGCGCGCTGCGCCGCAGCGCCACGCAGGACACGGCCGATGCCTTCCCGCAGGATGTGGCGGAGCTGCAGGCGTATTTCGACGCCCCGCGCCCCGGCCAGCGCTTGCGCGCGGTGCCCGGCGCGGGCCTGAAGGTGCCGCTGTGGCTGCTTGGTTCCAGCCTGTTCAGCGCGCAGCTGGCAGCGTCGATGGGGTTGCCGTTCGCCTTTGCCTCGCATTTCGCGCCGGGCTTCATGCGCCAGGCGGTCGATCTGTATCGCCAGACCTTCCAGCCGTCGGAGCAATTGTCCAAGCCGCATGTGATGCTGGGCCTCAACGTCTTCGCGGCGGATTCGGACACGCAGGCGCGGCGCCTGTTCAGCTCGCTGCAGCAGCAGTTCCTGGCGCTGGTGCGCGGTCATCCCGGCCCGATCCGGCCCCCGGTGGACAATATCGAGCTGCTGTGGACCGAGACCGAGGCCACGCATATCCGCCGCTCGCTGGCGTGCTCGGTGGTGGGCGATCCGGACGGCGTGCGCACCGGCCTGCGCAATTTTATCGAGGACCTGCGGCCCGACGAACTGATGCTTACCGCGCAGATCCATGACCATGAAGCCCGCCTGCGTTCCTTCGAGATCGCGGCGCTGGCGATGCGGGCGGTGGAGCCGGTGGCCAGGGCCGCGCTCTGAGCGTCGGCCTCATCGCCCGGCCCATGGCGCGGCGGACGGGGCCGGAGCGAGCCGCAGCCGCAGGGGCTGCTTCGGCCGCAGCGTGACATTGAACACGGGCTGCGGCGCAGCCATGCCGTCGGGCACCGACAGTGCAAAGCGCTGCAATATCATCGCCGCGATCGCGGTCGTCTCGGTCATTGCCAGGTGCTGTCCCAGGCAAACGCGGGGGCCGGCGCCAAATGGCAGGTAAGCGCCGCGCGGAAACGCCGGTGCGCCGGGGCCGAAACGCTCGGGCTGGAATGCCAGCGGTGCGGGGAACCATCGCGGGTCGTGATGCATCAGCTGCACCGGCACCAGGAACTGGGTGCGGGCGGGTAGCTGCCATGAACCCAGCGTGATTGGCCGGGTGGAGCGGCGGCTGTTGAGCATCGGCGCGGCCGGGTAGAGGCGCAGCGCCTCGTGCAGCGTCTGCGTCAGGTAGCGCAGCGACGGCAGGGTTTCCGCCGTCGGCGCGCGGTCTTGCAGCACCTGCAGGACTTCCTCTCTCGCCGCGGTCTGCGCGGCTGGGTTTGCGGCCATGCACCATGCCCACCAGGCCAGTGTCGCCGCGGCGGTTTCATGCCCGGCGAGGAATGCCGTCATGCACTCGTCGTGCACCGCTTGCAGCGGCCACGCCGCCGCGTCGTCGCGGTGCAGTTGCAGCAGACGGCTCGCCAGGTCGTCGGGCCAGGCGTCATGCGGCAGCTTCAATCGGGCTTGCAGATGGCGGTCCACCAAGCCATTCAGCGCCGCCAGGGCTTGCCGCTTGGCGCGCTTCCAGGGCACCGCATCGGGCCAGCTCGCGGGCCAGTAGAACTCGGCGTTGGCCGCCACCATGACCGTGCGTGCGGCAGCTTCCGCGATGCGGGCGTCGGCACCGATCTCGCTCGAGAACATCGTGCGCACGATCACATCCATCGCCAGCGATGTGAGCGCGTTTTCGATTGGCCAGTTTCCTGCGTGCATCGGCCAATGAGACAGCGCCTGCATGGCGGCGGAGGCAATGGTTGGTACCAGGGCCTGCACTGCCTTCGGCGAGAAGCCCGGCTGCAGGGCGTGCCGCTTGCCTCGCCAGGCATCGCCCTCTGCAATGAGCACGCTGTGTCCATGCAGTTGCGCAAAGACGCGCATGCCGCGCTCCCAGCGGATCAGCGCGTCGTGGTGCGTGACCAGCAACTCGCGCGCGAGCTGCGGGTCGGTGACGACGATCTGATGCTCCGGCCAGATGCGCACGTGCACCACATCGCCAAATGCCCGCTGCCATGTGGCCAGCGTGCCAAGCAGATCGCGCGACATGCTGCGCAGCAAGCGCCATCCGGTCAGGCCGGTGGTTGGCCCCGGCGGCCAGACCCCGGGCGGATGGAGGGCTGGCGGGTGGGACGGGGCACCCGCATGGAATGGACAATCCGGAGGAGATGAGGTATTCATTCGACGCATTGTTCGCCATCCTGCGGCGCTGGTCTTGAACGCAAACGACATCGCCACGCGCCCCGGCTCTCCCTCTCCCCGCGCGATGATCTGCACCGAATTACCGCCTGTACCGCCGCACTGCCCCGATCCGCTGATGCGCGCGCCCCGCGCACCCGGCGAAGGGAAGACCGTGCGCGAGCGCCTCTACCTCTCTCCGCCCGCCTTGCAAGGCGCGGTCGTGGCTGTCGTCCACCGCGATACGCGCGGTTTGAGCTTGAGCAGCGCGCAGCGGCTGTCGCATTTCCCGGCCACGCCGCTGGTCTGTCTTTCGTGGTTCCAGGGCCTGGATGCCGGGCTGGTGGAGCGCACCGGCGGCGGCCCGCTGTGGCGGCCGTTCGGCGCGGCGGTGGTGGTCTCGGGCAGCCAGTCCCGGCCCACCGTGAGCTGGGCACCGACCTGCGGGCGCAGCGGCATGGTGTGTTTCGCAGCGGATGCTGCGCGGGCACTGCTCGGCCTCGACCTGGCTGCCGTGCAGGACCGCTTTGCCTCTGCCCACGAGGTGCTCGGCGCCGACCGGTGGCCGTTACTGGAGGCGCTGCTCGACGCCGCCGACGATGCGGCCACGCAGGCCGCGCTGGAACAGCATCTCGCGGCACCCTGGCAGGCGCTGCAGGGCCGCATGTCGTCCATGCCCTCGCTGCGCCGGTTTGGCCGCCATTGGGTCGAACGCCTGGCCTGGCAAGCCAGCCAATGGCTGCGCACGCACAGTCCGCGCCAGGTCGAACGCCGCATCAAGGCGCACAGCGGGCGATCGCTGCGCCAGTGGCAGTCGCTGGTCAAGACCGAAGGCGTGTTCTTCTCCGCGCGGGAGCGGTACGAGGCTGGGCTGCCCTTCGACTGGGCGGGGCTGGCCCAGGACGAAGGCTTCGCCGATCAGGCCCATCTGAGCCGCGTGTCCAAACGGATCACCGGTTTTTCGCCGAGCGAGTTCGCCCAGCGTTTTGCCGAAGATGAATCGTTCTGGGCGTATCGGCTATGGGTGTGATCCGTGTATGGCGGATTGGCGTGTTCATCCGGTCATCGTGCTGCCGGCGTCGCGTGTCCGCTGTTGCCGGTCGACGGACGGTCGTCGTATTCCCGGGAGATGTCCTTGTTCGTGTAGTCGCCCAGCCGCGAAGCGGCTATCAGGCTAAGCACCGCGCACCCAAGGATATAGCCCGCAATCGCATAGCCCGAGTGGTAGTAAGCGAAGAGCGCGGTCGCGATCAGCGGCGCGGGGCCGCCGGCGATGACCGAAGCCAGCTGGTAGCCCATGGACGCACCGCTGTAACGCAGGCGCCCGGTGAAGGATTCGGCGATCAACGCGGCCTGGGGACCGTACATCATCGAATGCGGCACCAGCGAGAGCACGATGGCCACGAAGATCCACAGCGGATCCCTGCTGCCGACCATCGCGAAATAGAGGAAGCCGAATACGCCGACCACGGCGGCGCCGATCATGTACAAGCGCCGCCGCCCGATCAGATCGGACAGATGGCCAAAGAACGGGATAGTGAAGAATTCCAGCACCGACGCCGCCAGCACCGCCGTCAGCAACAGATCGCGCGTCACGCCCAGTGTCGAGACGCCGTAGGTGAAGACGAAGGCCGTGAATATATAGAAAGGCGCCTGTTCGGCCATGCGGGCAAAGGCCGAGAGCAGGATGTCCTTCGGCTGGCGGCGCAACACCTCGAGCATCGGCGTCTTCTCGATCCTGCGCTCGGCCACGAGCCGCGCGAATATCGGCGTCTCGAGGATATTGAAGCGTATGTAGAGGCCGATCGCGACCAGCACGATGCTGAGGAAGAACGGCACCCGCCAGCCCCAGGTGAGAAATCCGCTGCCGGAGATCTGGCTCATGGCAAGGACGGCCAGGTTGGCCAGGAAGAGTCCCGCCGGCACCCCGAACTGGGGCCAGGAGGCGACGAAACCGCGATGCGCGTTCGTTCGTGTCCATTCCATCGACATCAATACCGAGCCGCCCCATTCGCCGCCGACGCCAACGCCCTGGATAAAGCGCAATACCGTGAGGGCAACGGCGCCCCAGATGCCGATCGTGGCATAGGTGGGGACGAAGGCTACCGCGAAAGTAGCGAGGCCCATCAACAGCAGGGTCACGATCAGCGTGGCCTTGCGCCCGATGCGATCGCCGTAGTGGCCGAAAATTGCTGCTCCGACCGGCCTCGCCAGAAAGCCGACGGCATAGATCAGGAAGGCCTGCAAGGTGCCGACGACCGGGTCCGACTCCGGGAAATACAATTTCGCGAAAACCAGGCCGGTCACCGTGCTGTAGAGGAAGAAGTCGTACCACTCGATGGTGGTACCGATCGTGCTGGCGATGACGGCGCGGCGCAATTGGCGCCGTGCGTCCTCATCGGAAAGAGGCGTAGCCCCTACTTGCAGGGCGTCCATTTGGCATCTCCCCAAAAGGAAGGCGGTATGCTTGTATAGACAACATGCGTGACAGGGGGTTCCAGCTAGCCGGGCGGGCGATGGATGCCGCGGGCGAGGCGCAAGGCCTCGGCCTCCCGCCATGACATCGCTACTGCCGCCACGGCGGCTGGGGCTTGAAGCGTGCCTGCAGGAAGGAGAGGAACAGCTTGACCCGCGCCGACAAGCCCGCACGGCTCGCGATCAGCGCCACAACGTCCGCATCCGGCAAGCGCCAGTCGGGCAGCAGGCGCACGAGGCGGCCGGAGGCCAGACTTTCGGCCACGTCCCATTCCGACCGCACGATCACGCCCTTGCCCTCAAGCGCCCATTCCCGGGCGACCTCGCCGTCGTTGGTGCTCAGGATCGCAGGCACACGCACGGCGGCTTCGGTGCGCCGCTTGCGAAAGCGCCACAGCGTCACGTCCTCATGGTTCTCGCGCAGCACAATGCAGTCGTGTTGCGCCAGCTCTTTGGGCTCCCGCGGCGCGGTGCGGCGCGCGAGATAGCGCGGCGATGCGCAGACCAGTCGCGAGTTCGGGGCAATCGGGTAAGCGACCATGCTCGAATCCAGCAGGCTGCCGATATGGACGATCAAGTCGAACCGATTGGCCTGCGCCGCGGACACGACGTCGCTGAGCGTCAGCGACACCATCAGCTTGGGATGCTGTGTGTGGAAGTCGGCGATGGCCCCCGCCAGATAGTGCCGGCCGAACCCGAGCGGGCCACAGACATGGAGCGTGCCGGCCACGTCACCCGAGCGCTCGCGCACCGTGTCGACCAGGGCCCCCAGGTCCGCCAGCAGCGCGACAGCGCCGGCGTGGAACAGCTCGCCCTCCTCGGTCAGGCTGAAGCGCCGCGTGCTGCGGTGGGCCAGCTGCGTGCCCAGGTGCAACTCCAGTTGCTGTAGCCGCTGCGACACCGCCGAAGGTGTCACGTCAAGCCGGCGCGCCGCCTCCGCCAAGGAGCCGCTCTCGGTGATGGTGACGAAAAAGCGCAAGTCGTTGATGTCATGTGGCATGGCAAGAATGGTACGCCCGGCCCCTTGCATCGTCGACTCCCGCGTTAGTACTCCGCGAGGTTGCTACAGCCGCGCTGCAGCGTAACCCCAGTGCCGGCGACGCGGTGACTTCAGCGTCGCTGCGGCGGCCTTCGCACAGGCCCGCGACCACCTTACCAGCCGCTGATGCGCTGCCAGGTGGCGACGACTTCGCGGCCCGGCCCCAGCACCTTGTACTGGCCGTATTGCGCTGCGGTGGCGCATGCATGGTTGGGAAGGATGCGCACCTGCGTGCCCACCGGCAGGTGCAGCGCGCCTTCGATCTTCCGCGAGCGGTGTCCCATGATGCCGTGCTCCTGGTTGGCCTCCAGCAACAGCAGATCATCGATCGGGTGGCCGTCGAGATCGCAGACCAGACCATAGCGTTGATCCACCGGCTGGCTGGCCGTGCCGCGGTCGCGCGACATCGCCATCCAGCCGGCATCCAGCAGGGTCCAGCCTTTGTCCGGCCGATGCCCGATCACCGTGGCCAGCACGGACAAGGCAATATCGTCGAGTCGGCACGCTCCCAGGCCAGCCATGACGAGGTCGAAGAACACGAAGACGCCGGCGCGCAGTTCGGTGACGCCCGCCAGGTTTTCGGCGAACAGCGCCGTCGGGGTCGAGCCCACGCTGACCACCGGACACTCGATGCCGGCTTCCCGCAATCGGCCCGCCGCGTGAACGGCCCCTGCGCGCTCCTGCTCGGCCATGGCGCGGATTGCCTCCACCGACCGGCAGTCGTACGAACTGCCGGCGTGCGTGAGCACGCCCTTGACGGGGACGCCGGCGCCTTCGAGGTACCGGCCGATTTCCAGCAGCGCTGCTGAATCGGGCTTGACGCCCGACCGATGGCCGTCCGAATCCACTTCGACCAGCACGTCCGCGCGGCATCCTCGCACCTTCGCCCACGCGGCGAGCAGCCGCGCCGTTTCCACGTTGTCCACGAGGAGCGAGAGCCGCACGCCTTTGTCCTGCAGTGCCGCCACGTGGTCCAGCTTGTTCGGCGCGATGCACACCGCATACAGGATGTCCTTGACGCCACGCGCTGCGAAGTACTCGGCCTCCAGCAGGGTCGACACGGTGATCGGCCCTTCCGGCGTTTCCATCATGCGGCGCGCCACATCCATGCACTTGTTGGTCTTGACATGGGGGCGGAAGGAAACGCCCAACCGCCGCACGCGGTTGCGCATGCGTTCGATGTTGCGATCCATCCGCGCCTCGTCGAGCAGCAGCGCGGGCGTTTCCAGTTGTTCCAGCATCGGCATGTCAGCTCCCCGCTTCCTGCGGCTCGCGCGCCAGCACGCGCCCTGGCCGCGCGCCCGTCGAGCCCCCGCCTTGCCAGACGACGGCGCCGTTGACGATCACCGCATCGATACCGTGCGCCGGCGCGATCGGCGCCTCGTAGGTGGCGGCCGAGTCGATGGTGTCGGCGTCGAACAGGGCCAGGTCGGCGAACGCGCCTTCCTTGAGCACGCCGCGGTCCTTCAGGCCGAAATTCTTCGCGGTGAGACCGGTCATCTTGTGCACGGCAGTCTCCAGGGGGAACAAGCCGAGGAACCGGCCGTAGTGGCCCAGCACGCGAGGAAAGCTCCCCCACAGACGCGGATGCGGAGACGCGTCGTGCGGCAGGCCGTCCGAGCCGATCATGACTTTGTCGTGCTTCAGGATGCGCTGAACGTCGGCCTCGTCCAGCCGGAAGTAGATCCCGCCCGCGGGGCTCAGGCGGCGGATCGCTTCGTCCTGGTCCACGCCCAGCTTGCCGGCGATGGCGTCCAGATCCTGCCCGGCGAATTCCGGCAGCGCCTTCGACCAGCTCACGATGACGCGGGTCGAGCTGGCCGCGCGGTCGGCCGACAAGACCGTGGAGCCGGCCGTGTAGGGATAGCAGTCGATGCAGATCGGCTGGGTGGCCATGTTCCGCTCGATGACGGACAGCGCTTCCTGCGACCGGCCCTTGTTCTTTTCTCCGACCACCTTGAGGTGCGAGATCACCACGGGCACGCCGACTTCGCGGCCAATGCGGAAGGTTTCCTCCAGCGAATCGATCACCCGGTCCGCTTCGTCGCGCATGTGGGTGCAGTACACGCCGCCGAATGCCTTGAGCGGGCCGCAGACGTCGATCACCTCCTCGGTCGGCGCCGCGATCGAGGGCTCGTAGAACAGGCCGGTCGAGACACCGATGGCGCCGGCTTCCAGCGCCTCGCGCACCAGGCTGCGCATCTGCTCGATCTGCGCCTGCGATGCCGGCCGCTCCAGATCGTCCACGGTCGCCACGCGCAGCGTGGTGTGACCCACCAGCAAGGCGCAGTTGGTGGCCGCAGGCTTGCCGCGCAGCGCGGCGATGTAGGAGGCGAATGTGGGGAAAGCGAACCAGTCGCCCTTCTCGTCGAGCAGGTTCAGTGGCGGCGTGACCGGCTGCGGGATCGGCCGCGGCATCGGCGCGAGCGAGATGCCGCAGTTGCCCGCGATCACCGTGGTGATGCCCTGGCTGACCTTGGGGGCCATGTCGGGGCTGGACAGCATCAGGCGGTCGTCGTGTGTGTGGGCGTCGATGAAGCCCGGGGCCGCGATGCGGCCTTGGAGGTCGATCTCGACCTCGCCGCGCGCGTCCCTCAAATCGCCGATGCGGGAGATGCGGTCGCCGCGCAGGCCGATGTCGCCCGCGTAACGCGGCGCACCCGTGCCATCCACGATGCTGGCGTTGCGGATCAGAAGGTCAAATTTTTCCTGCATGGGATTTCCTAAAGAAGTTTCCATGACGCACCGGCGCTCACAACAGCGCGCCACGCGCGGCAACCGGCCAGAGGGCCTCGACGCTATCGCCGCGCACGCACACCAGTTCGTCGTAGAGATTGACGGTCGGGTCGCAGTGGCCCGGCACCAGCATCAGCACGTCGCCCAGCGACACCGCGGCGGCATCGGCGGTGGCCAGGACGCCGTGTTCGTCGGCGGCCTTCACATAGCGCAGATCGGGCCGCTGCCAGACGGCGGGCATGCCCGAATCCACGCTCGACGCCTTCAGACCGGCATCCACGATCGCGCGCTGCGGCGTCGCCCGGCTCATGACGGTCGTGCGCACGAACAGCGCGTGCTCGAAAGGCACGTCGCCCTCGCCGCGCTCGTTGTCGCCGTAGTCGCGGTCCAGGAAGATATAGGACCCCGCCTGGAGCTCGTTGAAGACGCCGCTGTCGCGTTCATGCAAGAAGGTGCCGGTGCCGGCGCCCGTGACACGCTCGACAGCGATGCCGCAGGCCTCGATGGCGTCCCGCGTCATGCGCGCCGCCGCGATGGCCTCCTTGATGGCCGCGGCGCGTTGCTGCGGCGAGCGCAGATGCTGGGCCGGCCCGTGGTAGCACTGCAGCCCGGCGAAGCGCAGCCCCGCGCTGCCTGCGATCTGCCGGGCCAACTGCACGGCTTCGTCGCCCGGCGCCACACCGCAGCGGTTGGCGCCGACGTTGACCTCGGCGTAGACGTCGAGGGTGACGGCATGCGCCTGCGCGGCAGCGGCCAGCGCCTGCACCTGCTGCGGGTGATCGGCCAGCACGCCGATGCGCGCCTTGCGTGCGAGCGGAGCCAGGCGGCGTAGCTTGGCGTCGCCCATTACCTGGTTGGTGACCAGGATGTCGCCGATGCCCGCTTCCACGAATACGGCTGCCTCTCCGACCTTCTGGCAGCAGATGCCCACTGCGCCGAGCGCGACCTGGCGCAAGGCGATCTCCGGGCACTTATGGCTCTTGGCGTGGGCACGCAGGCGCACGTTGCGGCCGCGCAATGCGTCAGCCATGCGCTGCAGATTGCGCTCGAACGCATCCAGGTCGAGCACGAGCGCGGGTGTGTCGATGGCAACGACGGGGTCGCCGGGTTGGGCAGCTTTCCAGTAACTCATGGGGGTTTCCTTCAATCGATCTTGGCGCCGGAGAACTTCACGATCTTGGCCCACTTGACCGTCTCGCGGCGGGAGAGATCCAGGAACTCCTCGGGCGTGCCAGGCGCGATTTCCGCCCCTAGCAGCCTGAATCGCTCTCGCACGGCGGGGCTGGCCAGCGCGGTGCGGATCTCCTTGTTGAGGCGGGCGACGATGTCTTTGGGCATGTGGGCCGGGCCGACGATTCCGCCCCAAGCCGACACCTCGAAACCGGGAAGGCCGGATTCGGCGATGGTGGGAACGTCCGGATACGCAGCCGAGCGCTGCAGCGATGAGATGCCAAGCGCCCGCACCTTGCCCCCCCGGGCCATCGGCGCGGAAACCGGCGTGTTGATCATCATGAGCTGGATGCCGCCGCCGATCAGGTCCGTGATGGCCGAGGTCGCCGCCCGATAGGGCACATGCAGCATGTGGACGCCGGTCATCGCCATGAAGAGTTCAACGCCCAGGTGCGCCGTGGTGCCGTTGCCATCCGAGCCGAAGGCCAGCTTGCCCGGATTCTTCTTCGCATAGGCGATCAGTTCGGGAATGGTCCTGACGGGCACGCTGTTGTTGACGATCATCATGTTGGACAGGCGCAGCGTGTTCGCGATCAGCGTCAGGTCCTTCTCGACGTCATATGGCACCGAGGGCAGCAGCGATTTGTTGGTCGCTAGCGAGACGATGTTGCCGTAGGCCAGCGTGTAGCCGTCGGGCGCGGACTTCACCAGGTCCATGGTGCCGATCACGTAGGAGCCGCCAGGCTTGTTGTCGATCACGATGGGTACGCCCAACTGCTGTGCCAGCTGTGGGGCCAGGGCCCGCATCAATGCGTCCGGAGCACCGCCGGGAGCCGACGGCACGATCAGCCGGATCGGCCTGTCGGGATAGGCCGCGACGGCTGGCGCTGCAGCGGCGGTCATTACGGTAAGGGTAAGAATGGGGAGCAACAGGCGTTTAAACATGGCAGGGACACATCGCAGGTGGAGTAAGGCCGGAAGGGGACCGCCCAGGGCGGGGAGGCCGGCAGCACGGAAGGAGAGAAGACGCATCTGAGTTCCTTTTGGCGGGAGAGCCGCCGGCTATCACAAACCTGCGACATGCGTGTAAGCGAACGGTAGGCCTGCGCAGCCAAAACAGAAACTAGCCACAGCTACATTCAGTATTCAGCCGTGCTTACGAATCGCCGGTGTCGTGGCGTGCTACTTGTGGAGCGATGCCAAGCGCACCCACCCCTTGCCGGCACGAGCTGGAGATGGTGGCGCTGGCATCGTTGGTTCGGGCCGATCGCCTGCTGCGCAAGGTCGATGCAGCGGTCGATCCCGCGTTCGTCCGAGCCAAGGTTGGGCATCTGTACTTGCGCAAACAAAAAACCCCACATTCCGAAAAATGCGGGGTTCGTCAGCAATCCGAAGCCGCCCGTGAGGGCGGCGAACCAGACCGGCCCGCGCCACCCGCGCGGGCAAGCTTTGCCGTCACTGCCTACAATGTGTCTTCTGCCGCGCCTGGATGCGCGTGGCGCCTTTGCCGCCAGGTACCGGGCCGCACGCAGCAGGCGGCTGGTATGCGCAAGGCGGTTTTTCGATGCAACTAGCGGAGCCATACGCATGACCTCGAGCATCATCAGACGCAAGCTGGGCAAGTCAGGACTGGAAGTATCGCCGCTGGCGTTCGGCGGCAATGTTTTTGGCTGGAGTGCCGATGAGTCCACTTCTTTCGCATTGCTCGACGCCTTCGTCGGCGCGGGGCTCAATTTCATCGACACGGCGGACGTCTATTCCCGCTGGGTGCCCGGCAACCAGGGCGGCGAGTCCGAGACCATCCTCGGCAAGTGGTTCAAGCGCAGCGGCAAGCGCGCCGACGTGGTGCTGGCCACCAAGGTGGGCATGGACATGGGCGAGGGGCGCAAGGGCCTGTCGCGGGCTTATATCGAACGCGCCGTCGATGCCTCGTTGCGGCGCCTGCAGACCGACTACATCGATCTCTACCAGTCGCACACCGACGACCAGGACACGCCGCTGGAAGACACGCTGGAAACCTACGACCGCCTGATCAAGGCCGGCAAGGTGCGCGCCATCGGCGCCTCCAACTACAGCGCCGCGCGTCTGGCCGAAGCACTGGACGTCAGCCGCCGCCACGGCCTGCCGCGCTACGAGAGCCTGCAACCGCATTACAACCTCTATACCCGCAGCGAGTACGAAAGCGAGCTGGAGCCGCTGGTGCTGCGCGAAGGCCTGGGCGTATTCAACTATTACGCGCTCGCCAGCGGCTTCCTGAGCGGCAAGTACCGCTCCGAGGCCGACCTGGACAAGAGCAGCGCGCGCGGCCAGCGCGTCAAGGCCTACCTCGATGCGCGCGGCCTGCGCATCCTGGCGGCGCTGGACGAGGTGTCCGCGCGTACCGCTTCCAACCCGACCCAGGTTGCGCTGGCCTGGCAGATCGCGCGCCCCAGCATCACCGCGCCGATCGCCAGCGCCACTTCGCTGGCGCAGCTGGACGACCTGATCGCCGCCACCCGGCTGCGGTTGAGCGCCGGGGACGTCGCGCTGCTGGACCAGGCCAGCGCCTGAGCGTTCCAGTGTCTTGACAGGGGGCGCCGCGCATGGCGCGGCGCGCATCAGCATCAATCAGCATCAGGAAGGAGAGCAGGGATGGATGGCACCAACAAAGGCGGCAGCGGCCTGGCGGGGGTCAAGGCACTCGTATTCGATGTCTTCGGCACCGTGGTGGACTGGCGCACCAGCGTGATCGGCGACCTCACCGCCTTCGGGCAGCAAAAAGGCATCGAGGCCGACTGGGCCGCCTTTGCCGACGCCTGGCGCGCCGGTTACGCGCCCGGCATGGATCGCGTGCGCAAGGGCGAGCGGCCCTGGGCCAATATCGACGTGTTGCACCGCGAGCGGCTCGATGCCCTGCTCGACCAGTTCGGCATCGAGAACCTGAGCGAAGCGGAGAAGCGGCATCTCAATCTCGCCTGGCACCGGCTGTCGGGCTGGCCCGATACCGTGCCCGGGCTGACGCGCCTCAAGCAGCGCTACATCATTTCCACCTTCTCCAACGGCAGCGTGCCGTGCCTGGTCGATACCGCGAAGCATGCCGGGCTGCCGTGGGACGCGGTGTTCAGCGCCGATATCGTGCGCCACTTCAAGCCGGACCCGGAAACCTATCTCGGCGTGATCGCCTTCTTCGGCCTGCAGCCGCACGAGGTGATGCTGGTGGCGGCGCACAATTACGACCTGCGCCACGGCCGCGCGTATGGCATGCGCACCGCCTACGTCAACCGGCCCACGGAATATGGGCCGCGCCAGTCCAAGGACCTGGCCGCCGAGTCGGACTGGGATGTGGTGGCGGGCAGCATGACGGAGCTGGCGGACCGGTTGTGCGGGTAAGCATGGCGGCGGCTTGCCGCCGCCCCTGATCCAGGCTACGGGATGCGTTTGCGCGTGCAGATCGCCGTGCCGCCGGGCGCATCCAGGACCCTGTCCGCCAAGATGCCCTGGCGGCACATGGCGTGTCCTGCGCGTGCCACCGGAGCGATGGAGTTTGCCCAAGCCGCTCGCTGTCGGATACATTAGGATTCCCGGTCGCCCGCCAGCGCATGAACGGCGCATGAACGGCGCATGCACGCGCACCAACGAGAGAGGCAAACCAGAGCCGGGATGGCGGGTCCGTCCGCGTGTAGCGCGGCAGTACCAGCGGCGCAACGGCGCCGGGACGGCGATCCGCCAGGAGACCACAAGGAGACGACGATGGACCTGCGGCAACGCGAGCACATCGATACGGTAGTCCAGCTCACCACCCGCGCCAGCGCGCCGATACCGCGCGCGCCGGAAACCATCATCCAGAACTCGTGGCGGCGCTGCGTGCACCAGTACGGGCTCGACCCGGCGCGCATGCAGCAGGCCCGCATCCTGCCGCAGACGCGGCTGCGCGAGCACCAGCAGCGCATCGACGATTTCGCGCGCATCGCGCGCCACGGCCTGCAGACGCTGTACAGCCAGGTGGCGGGCATGGGCTATGTGGTGCTGCTGACCGACGCCCAGGGCGTGACGGTGGACTACCTGGGCGACGCCAACGCCGATGCCCGCCTGCGCCACGCCGGCCTGTACCTGGGCGCGCAATGGAGCGAGTCCGGCGCCGGCACCTGCGCGGTGGGCACCGCGCTGGCCACCGGCGAGGCCCTGACCGTGCACCAGGCCGATCATTTCGACGCCACCCATATCCCCCTGACCTGCACCGCGGCGCCGCTGTTCGATTCGCACGGCAGCCTTTGCGCCATCCTCGACATCTCCGCGCTGACCTCGCCGCAGGCCAAGGACAGCCAGGGGCTGGCGCTGCAGATGGTGCGCATCTACGCCAGCCGCATCGAGAACGCCAGCTTCGTGCGCAGCCATCGCGAGGACTGGATCCTCAAGCTCAATGCCGCGCCGGAGTTCGTCGACGTCAACCCGGAATACCTTGTCGCGCTGGATGCGGCGGGCCGCATCGTCGGCCACAACCGCCGCGCGCAGCAGATGCTGGAGGCCGAACTGGGCGTGGCCGGCGCCGGCACGCCGGTGCTGGGCATGCCGTTCGAATCGCTGTTCGAGGCGCGGCTCGACGAGTTGGGCCGCTTCGTCCATTCGCGCCCGAGCGAGCAGCGCGCGCTGGCGCTGGCCCGCAGCGGCAGGCGGCTCTACCTCAGCGTGATGCCGCCGGCCCTGCGCTGGCAGCGCGCCAGCGAGAGCGGGGAACGGGCCACGCCGCTGCAGGCGCCGCTGGCCGCGCTCTGCGGTGGCGATGCCGCACTGCAGCAGCAGTTGCTGCGTGCCGCCAAGCTGGTCGATTCACCCATCAACCTGCTGATCAACGGCGAGACCGGCAGCGGCAAGGAATACCTCGCCAAGGCGTTGCACCAGGCCAGCGCGCGCCGCCACGGGCCGTTTGTGGCGGTGAATTGCGCGGCCATTCCCGAATCCCTGATCGAGAGCGAGCTGTTCGGCCACCTGCCCAACAGTTTCTCGGGCGCCGGCTCCCGGGCCAAGCGCGGGCTGATCCAGGAGGCCGACGGCGGCACGCTGTTCCTCGACGAGATCGGCGACATGCCGCGCGAACTGCAGTCCCGCCTGTTGCGCGTGCTGGCTGAAGGCGAGGTGCTGTCCATAGGCGCGGCGCGCCCGGTGCCGGTCAATGTGCGGGTGATTTCCGCCACGCACCATCCGCTCGACCAGCTGGTTGGCAGCGGACGCTTTCGCGAGGACCTGTATTACCGGCTCAATGGCGCGCGCCTGATGCTGCCGCCGCTGCGCGAGCGCTCCGATCTTGACTGGCTGATCGGCAAGATGCTGGATGGCGAGAGGCAGGTGAGCCTTGCGCCAGCGACACGCGCGCGTCTGCACCTGCATCGCTGGCCCGGCAACCTGCGCGAGCTGCGCAACGCGCTCGAATACGCGCGCGCGGTCTGCACCGATGGCCACATCGAGGTGGAGGACCTTCCCGAGAGCATCGGCGCCGCGCCGCAACCGGGCTTGCTCCCGGCCACCGCCAGCGCGGCGGCGCCGGGCAAGGCATCCGTCGAATCCGTTGCCGCGCCGGCGCCAGCGGATGCCGCCTTCGACCCGCACCTGCTGCCGCCCGAAGGGATGTTGCTGATGCAATACCTGCGCGCGGCGGGCTGGAACCTGAGCGCGGTGGCGCGGCAGATCGGCGTGAGCAGGATGACGCTGTACCGGCGCATGGCGCGCTATGGCATTGCTTCGCCTAACCAGCGGGATGTTCTTTCGGGGAAGTGATTTGGGGGGGCAGGGTCTAAGGTTGTTGGGCTCTTGGTGGTATTTGGTTTTCAGTAGGACCTCATGCCGTTGTAGGGATCTGATTCAGGTCTGCAGGGCCTGAAGGCGGAGTGGTGTCGGGGTCTTGGGCTTGGGTGGGTTGAGACAGGTCTGCAGGGCCTGAAGGCGGAGTGGTGTCGGGCTCTTGGGCTTGGGTGGGTTGAGACAGGTATGCAGGGCCTAAAGGCGGAGTGGCGGCGGGCTCATGGGCACATGGAGGTGTCACTTTTCTTTACTCGTAAAGAAAAGTAACCAAAAGAAAGCGACCCCTTGCAGGGGGGCTGGCTTGTCGGGCTTGGTGGCTTTGCGGATTCGTGGTGGGCGCGTCAGTCCTGCCTGACTGCTGGCGCTACCGGCGCGAACGGCATTGCCAATGCGGATGGCGCTGGTTTCAGTATAGCGCCCCTGATGGCAATGGCCCGTGGTGGCTCACGCATCTGCCGTTACCGGCACGAATGGCCACTACCTCCCGATCCTTGC
>NZ_JBYOJU010000019.1:0-149521 GCF_057798855.1 Cupriavidus sp. 96C5-1
GAAATCGCGCACTACATCGGCGGCACCGTGCGCGCCGCTTCGTCGGACCGCTTTGCCGACGTCTTCAACCCGGCCACCGGCGCCGTGGCCGGGCGTGTGGCGCTGGGCTCGGCGCAGGACGTGGACGCCGCGGTGGCCGCCGCGCACGCGGCCTTCCCGGCCTGGTCCGAGACCGCGCCGCTCAAGCGCGCGCGCATCCTGTTCAAGTTCAAGGAACTGCTCGACCGCCACCACGACGACCTCGCCGCGCTGATCACGCGCGAGCACGGCAAGGTGTTCTCGGACGCCAAGGGTGAGGTCACGCGCGGCATCGAGGTGGCGGAATTCGCCTGCGGCATTCCCAACCTGCTCAAGACCGATTTCACCGACAACATCGGCGGCGGCATCGACAACTGGAACCTGCGCCAGCCGCTGGGCGTGGTGGCCGGCATCACGCCGTTCAACTTTCCGGTGATGGTGCCGATGTGGATGTTCCCGGTGGCGCTGGCCTGCGGCAACACCTTCGTGCTCAAGCCGTCCGAGCGCGATCCTTCGCCCTCGCTGCTGATCGCCGACCTGCTCAAGCAGGCCGGCCTGCCCGACGGCGTGTTCAACGTGGTGCAGGGCGGCAAGGAAGCCGTGGACGCGCTGCTGGCGCACCGGGACGTGCAGGCGCTGTCCTTCGTCGGCTCCACGCCGATCGCCGAGTACATCTATGCCGAGGGCACCCGGCACGGCAAGCGCGTGCAGGCGCTGGGCGGCGCCAAGAACCACCTGGTGGTGATGCCCGACGCGGATCTCGACCAGGCGGTGGACGCGCTGATCGGCGCGGCCTACGGCTCGGCGGGCGAGCGCTGCATGGCGATCTCGGTGGCGGTGGCGGTGGGCGAGGTGGCCGACCGGCTGGTGCCGCGCCTGGCCGCACGGGCGCAGGCGCTGAAGATCCGCAACGGCATGGAGGCCGATGCCGAGATGGGCCCGCTGGTGACCGCCGCGCACAAGGCCAAGGTGGAAGGCTATATCGCCAAGGGGGTGGAAGAGGGCGCGCAGCTGGTGACGGATGGCCGGGGCCACAAGGTGGATGGGCATGAAGGCGGCTTCTACGTCGGCGGCACGCTGTTCGACCACGTCACGCCGGACATGACGATCTACAAGGAAGAGATCTTCGGCCCGGTGCTGTCGGTGGTGCGCGTGCACGATGTTGCCGAGGCGGTGGACCTGATCAACGCGCACGAGTACGGCAACGGCGTATCGTGCTACACCAGCGACGGCGGCGTGGCGCGCGCGTTCTCGCGGCAGATCCAGGTGGGGATGGTCGGCATCAACGTGCCGATCCCGGTGCCGATGGCGTGGCATTCGTTCGGCGGCTGGAAGCGCTCGCTGTTCGGCGATCACCACGCCTACGGCGAGGAGGGCATCCGCTTCTACACGCGCTACAAGAGCATCATGCAGCGCTGGCCGGACAGCATCGGCAAGGGCGCGGAGTTCACCATGCCGGTGGCGAAGTAAGCCAGGCGCCGCCAGGCGCCGCATGACGAACAGGCTTGAGAAGGCACGGGTTTGCTCCCGTGCCTTTTTTGCTTTGCGCGGGCGCCGCGCCATCCGGCCTGGCCTGTCTTGGACAGGAATCGCCTGCACCTGTCCGCCGCCGGGTAAGCCTTCCCCGCCAAGGAATGAAACCGGCCGCTGCGCGGGAGGAGTAAACTACGCGCTTTTTTGCTGCGAGGTTGCCGTCCGGACCAGTGGCGAAATCCCGTCAGCCCGCATCACCGCCGCGATCCGGCCGGTATGCGGGCGGGCGGGGTCGGGCAGCCGGCGTGCTCCGCATGGCCGGCTAATCTAAAAACACAACGGGGCCGGCGTGCGATCCGCGTGCCGGCGAGACGCGCCGTCAATCCCGGCGGCGTGCAACCCGTGAGCCGCCGCGCCAAGCCGTCGCCACTGCGCGTCGCCGGACACCGGCGGCACCAGCCTGCCCGGCCGCAAGGTAGCCAAAGCAGGAGACCTTCTCATGAGTTTGTTTCGTACCAAGAACATTGAATCCATGCTGGCAGCCGCCCGCGACGATGGCCTGAAGAAGGTGCTGGGTCCGGTGGACCTGATCTTCATGGGCATTGGCGCCATCATCGGCACCGGCATCTTCGTGCTGACCGGCACCGGCGCCCTGACCGCCGGCCCGGCGCTGACCGTGTCCTTCGTGATCGCGGCGATGGCGTGCGGGTTTGCCGCCCTGTGCTACGCGGAGTTCGCTTCCGCGATTCCGGTCTCGGGTTCGATCTACACCTACAGCTACGCCACGCTGGGCGAGATCGTGGCGTGGATGATCGGCTGGGACCTGCTGCTCGAGTACGGGCTGGCCACTTCGGCGGTGTCGGTGGGCTGGTCGGGCTACTTCCAGTCGCTGATGGCGGGCTTCGGCTGGCACTTGCCGGCCGTGCTCACGGCGGCGCCGGGAGCGGTGCCAGGCGTGCATACGCTGTTCAACCTGCCGGCGGCGCTGATCATGCTGGGCATCACCTGGGTGGTGTCCTACGGCGTGCGCGAGTCGGCGCGCCTCAACAACGTGATGGTGGCCATCAAGATCTCGGTGGTACTGCTGTTTATCGCGGTGGGCGTGTGGCACGTCAAGCCGGCCAACTGGCATCCGTTCGCGCCGTACGGCATGACCGGCGTGTTCAATGCGGCGGCGCTGGTGTTCTTCGCCTTTATCGGTTTCGACGCGGTGACCTCGGCCGCCGAGGAAGTGCGCAACCCGCGCCGCGACCTGCCGGTCGGCATCATCGGTTCGCTGCTGGTCTGCACGGTGCTGTACGTGACGGTGGCGGCCATCATGACGGGCATCGTGCCCTTCGCCAAGTTCGCCGGCATCGACCATCCGGTCTCGCTCGCGCTGCAATACGCCGGCCAGGACTGGGTGGCGGGCTTCGTCGATCTCGGCGCCATCCTGGGCATGACCACGGTGATCCTGGTGATGACCTTCGGCCAGACCCGCATCATCTTCGCCATGTCGCGCGACGGCCTGCTGCCGGCGCGGCTGTCCAAGGTACACCCGGTGCATGCCACGCCGTTCTTCGCCACCTGGACCGTGGGCATCGTGTTCGCGCTGATCGCCGCCGTGGTGCCGCTCAATGTGCTGGCCGAGCTGATCAATATCGGCACGCTGTCGGCTTTCACGCTGATCTCGGTGGCGGTGCTGGTGCTGCGCAAGACGCGGCCGGACCTGCCGCGTGCCTTCCGCTGCCCGGGCGTGCCGGTGGTGCCGCTGCTGTCGGTGGGTTTCTGCCTGTTCCTGATGGCCCACCTGCAGCCGTTGACCTGGGTTGCCTTCCTGGCCTGGCTGGCGCTCGGCCTGGCGATCTACTTCCTCTACGCGCGCCGCAACGCGGTGCTGCACGGCGGTAACTGACGCCGCCAGCCGTCACTGCGCCTGTCATCGTCCGCGCGCGCCGGCCTCCTGCAGGAAGGCCAGTGCGCGCGGCTCCTCGATGAAGGCGGAGTTGATGCGGATCCAGGCCGTGGTCTCGCCAGCCGGCCGAAAGTAATTGCCGGGCGCCAGCGTCACGCCGTGCTGCGCGGCCAGCGTCACCAGTTCGCGGGAATCCTCGATGCCGCGCGTGCGCGCCCACAGGAAATTGCCGCCTGCCGGCTCGCAATACACCTCCCAGCCCGCATCGGCCAGGTGCCGTATCGCGCCCGCGGTTGCCTGCCGCACGCGCAGGCGCAAGCGCTCCATGTATTTGCGGTAGGCGCCGCGCTCCAGCAGCGCCGTCGTCACGCTTTCCGCAAAATGCGAACCCGCCACGCTGGTCAGCACCTTCACATCCACCAGGTCCTTCACCAGCGCCTTGTCCGCGACCAGGTAGCCGATCCGCAGCGAGGCCGAGACCGTCTTGGAGAAGCCGCCGATGTAGATCACATGCTCCAGCTGGTCCAGCGTGGCCAGGCGGTCGGTGAAACTGGTCTGGAAATCCGAGAAGATATCGTCCTCGACAAAGCGGAAGCCATGGCGCCGCGCCAGCTCCAGCAGCCGGAACGCCACCGGCGGCGCCAGCGTCGATCCGGTGGGGTTCTGCAGCACGCTGTTGGTGAAGAACAGCTTGGGCTTGTGCTCGCGCAGCAGCGCCTCGGCGGCGTCGGGATCGGGGCCGTTGCGGGTGTGCGGCACGCCCACCAGGCGCACGCCGTGCAGGCGCAGCAGGCCGAACAGGTTGTAGTAGCCGGGGTCCTCGACGAACACCGTATCGCCCGGCTTGAGCAGCCTGCGCACCACCAGGTCCAGCGCCTGGCTGGCACCCGAGGTGATCAGCACCTGCGGCAGTTCGGCGGCGATGCCCAGTTGCCGCACGCGGGTGAGCACATGCTGGCGGAGTTCCGGCAGGCCCATCGGCGTGGCGTAATGGATCACGCTTTCGATGTTGGTGCGCGAGACCTGGCGGATGGCCTGGGTCAGTCCCTCGATGTCGCGCCAGCTCTCGGGCACGAAACCGCCCGCCAGCTTGAGCGTGGCGCTGGGATGGTTGAACTGCTCGAGGATATGGCCGGACAGGTCCTCGGCCAGGCTCGGGTCGGACCAGCCATTGGCGGCGCGCGCCAGCAGCGGGCTGTCGGCGACGAAGAAGCCCGAGCCGTGGCGCGAATCGAGCAGGCCCTGCGACACCAGCCGGTCATAAGCTTCGATGACCGGGAAACGGCTGATGCCATGTTCCGCCGCGAGCTGGCGGATCGATGGCAGGCGAGCGCCGGGACGCACCTCGCGCGAACTGATCCAGGTCTTGACCTCGCTGACGATCTGGTCGGTCAGCGGGATGCCGGTAGCGGGAACGAGAGTCAGTTTCATCGGAGGGGCGGTGCCGGAATCGGAATCGAAATCGAAATTGAAGTGTCAGGAAAAACTACTGAACAGTACATCGAAAACTGTTCGCAACTGTTCATGGGATTGTAGTTTGCGCTGTGAATAATGGAAGGTATGCGGAGGAAGGTGCCGGCACCGGCGGAGCCGGGTGGCACGCGACATGGCCGCGATGCAGACTGGAGCAGTGAAATGCGCGAACTACGGATCTTCGAACTCGATGAACCCGGCCGGCCGGTGAGCTGGCGCGCCCGCGAAGGACAGAGCCTGAAGGCGATCGAAGGACGCCTGTGGCTGACGGTGGAAGGTCATCACGCCGATATCTGGCTGTTGCCGGGCGCGGTATTCGCGCTGCCGGGCGGCGCCCGGGTGTGGCTGTCCGGCGAGAGCGAGGGCGCCCGCTTTACGCTGGCCGAGACGCCGGTGCCGCTCTCGTGGCGCTGGCTGGGTGGCCTGGCGCACGCGCTGAAGCGCCGGCTCGGCGAGCGGCGGACCAGCGGTGCCGGTCAATGCCCGGAGCCGGGTCTCTGATGCAAGGCAGGCCGGCGCGCGGGGATGCCCGGCGCCGGCGGCATCCGGGCAGGCTGGTGTCGCGCTGGTCTTCGCCCATTCCGCGCCATCCGTGCTGGCCGGAGCATGGCCAAGTGTCCGGCCACACCTCGCCGTTCGCGCCGCGCCGGCCCGTCCACGGCATCGATTTCTCCTGAACGCCACCGCAAGTCCCGCCCCCTCATCCCGCCAACTGTGCGAGGATGTCCGCCATGGCTGTCCGCGCCGCGCGGCAGGCAGTGCGTCCGCCGCTTGATTTCCGTTAACGTAAACGTCATATAATCAAGCCGCTGCGACAGTGCCGGGCGGACCGTTCGCCCACGCGAGCCGAGCCGCCTCCAGAGCGGCCGCCGCGGACGTCTTGCGACCAGCCGGAACACCGAACATGGTGGAGACAATGACCGATCTTTCCGATGTGCAGAAGGGTGCCGAGCCAGGCGCTCCCCACGTGGCGCCGGGACCGGCGGGCGCAGTCAACAAGGTGCGCTTCGTCACCGCGGCCTCGCTGTTCGACGGCCACGACGCTTCCATCAACATCATGCGGCGCATCCTGCAGGCCTCGGGCTGCGAGGTGATCCATCTCGGGCACAACCGCTCGGTGGAGGAGGTGGTCGACGCGGCACTGCAGGAAGACGTGCAGGGCATTGCCATCTCCAGTTACCAGGGCGGCCACGTCGAGTACTTCAAGTACATGGTCGACCTGCTGCGCCGGCGCGGCGGCGAGCATATCCAGGTGTTCGGCGGCGGCGGCGGCGTGATCGTGGCGGACGAGATCCGCGAGTTGCAGGCCTACGGCGTGGCGCGCATCTACAGCCCGGAGGATGGCCAGCGCATGGGCCTGGCGGGCATGATCGCCGACATGGTGCAGCGCTGCGATATCGACCTGGCGCGCTATGCGCCCACCACGCTCGACGCGGTCAGGGGCGGCGACCGCCGCGCGCTGGCGCAACTGATCACGGCGCTGGAAAACGGCAAGGCCGATGCGTCGCTGGCGGATGCGCTGCGCGCCGATGCCGCTCAGGTGAAGACGCCCGTGCTCGGCATCACGGGCACCGGCGGCGCCGGCAAATCCTCGCTGTCCGATGAGCTGATCCGCCGCATCCGGCTGGACCAGCGGGACGCATTGTCCATCGCGGTGATCTCGATCGACCCCTCGCGCCGCAAGTCCGGCGGCGCGCTGCTGGGCGACCGCATCCGCATGAACGCGATCGGCCATCCGAACATCTTCATGCGTTCGATGGCCACGCGCGAGGCAGGCTCCGAGATCTCGCAGGCGCTGCCAGACGTGCTGGCGGCGTGCAAGGTGGGCGGCTTCGACCTGATCGTGGTCGAGACTTCGGGCATCGGCCAGGGCGATGCGGCCATCGTGCCGCACGTGGACCTGTCGCTCTATGTGATGACGCCCGAGTTCGGCGCCGCCAGCCAGCTCGAGAAGATCGACATGCTGGACTTCGCCGATTTCGTCGCCATCAACAAGTTCGACCGCAAGGGCGCGCAGGATGCCTGGCGCGATGTCGCCAAGCAGGTGCAGCGCAACCGCGGGCAGTGGCATGCGAACCTCGAGGAGGCGCCCGTCTATGGCACGCAGGCGTCGCGCTTCAACGACGACGGCGTCACCATGCTCTACCAGGGCCTGCGCGAAGCCCTGGCCGCGCGCGGCCTGCATGCGCCGCCCGGCGTCCTGCCGCAGTTGAGCGGACGCGTCTCCACCGGCCAGAACGCGATCGTGCCGCCGGCGCGCACGCGCTACCTGGCCGAGCTGGCCGATACCGTGCGTGCCTATCACCGCCGCGTGGATGCGCAAAGCCGGCTGGCGCGCGAGCGCCAGCAGCTGCGCGAGGCGCGCCGCATGCTGCTGGCGGCGCCGCAGCCGGCTTCGAACGGCGCGGGCGATGCCCTGCAAACGCTCGCAGCCGAGCGCGATGCCGCGCTTGGCGCGCAGGAGCGCAAGCTGCTGGCGATGTGGCCGGAGATGCGCAAGGCCTATGGCGGCGACGAATACGTGGTGAGGATCCGCGACAAGGAGATCCGCACCGCGCTCACCGGCACCACCTTGTCCGGCACGGCCATCCGCAAGGTGGTGCTGCCGCGTTTCGAGGACGACGGCGAAGTGCTTAGGTGGCTGATGCGCGAGAACGTGCCCGGCAGCTTCCCCTACACCGCAGGCGTGTTTGCCTTCAAACGCGAGAACGAGGACCCCACCCGCATGTTCGCCGGCGAGGGGGACGCCTTTCGCACCAACCGCCGCTTCAAGCTGGTCTCGGAGGGCATGGACGCCAAGCGCCTGTCCACCGCCTTCGACTCGGTCACGCTGTACGGCGAGGACCCGCATACCCGCCCCGATATCTATGGCAAGGTCGGCAACGCGGGCGTATCGATCGCCACGCTCGACGACATGAAGGTGCTGTACGACGGCTTCGACCTGACCAGCCCCTCCACCTCGGTGTCGATGACCATCAACGGACCCGCACCGACCATCCTGGCGATGTTCATGAACACCGCCATCGACCAGCAGCTCGACAGGTTCCGCGCCGACAACGGCCGCGACCCTGGCGCCGGCGAGGAGGCCAAGATCCGCGCCTGGGTGCTGCAGAACGTGCGCGGCACGGTGCAGGCCGATATCCTCAAGGAAGACCAGGGCCAGAACACCTGCATCTTTTCCACCGAGTTCTCGCTCAAGGTGATGGGCGATATCCAGGAGTACTTCGTCCACCACCAGGTGCGCAACTTCTACTCGGTGTCGATCTCCGGATACCACATCGCCGAGGCCGGTGCCAACCCGATCTCGCAGCTGGCGTTCACGCTGTCGAACGGCTTCACCTATGTGGAGGCCTACCTGGCGCGCGGCATGCATGTCGACGACTTCGCGCCCAACCTGTCGTTCTTCTTCTCCAACGGCATGGACCCGGAGTACAGCGTGCTGGGCCGCGTGGCGCGCCGCATGTGGGCCGTGGCCATGCGCGACAAGTACGGCGCCAACGAGCGCAGCCAGAAGCTCAAGTACCACATCCAGACTTCCGGCCGCTCGCTGCATGCGCAGGAGATCGACTTCAACGACATCCGCACCACGCTGCAGGCGCTGATCGCCATCTACGACAATTGCAATTCGCTGCACACCAACGCCTACGACGAAGCCATCACCACGCCCACCGGCGAATCGGTGCGGCGCGCGCTGGCGATCCAGCTCATCATCAACCGCGAGTGGGGCGTGGCCAGGTGCGAGAACCCCAACCAGGGCAGCTTCCTGATAGAGGAGCTGACCGATCTGGTGGAGGAAGCCGTGATGCAGGAGTTCGTGCGTATCGCCGAGCGCGGCGGCGTGCTCGGCGCGATGGAGACCGGTTACCAGCGCGGCAAGATCCAGGAGGAATCGCTGTATTACGAGCAGCGCAAGCACGACGGCACGCTGCCCATCATCGGCGTCAATACCTTCCGCAATCCCAATGGGGATCCGACCCCGCACACGCTGGAACTGGCACGCTCCAGCGAGCAGGAGAAGCAGGGGCAGCTCGCCCGGCTGGCGGATTTCCAGGCGCGTCATGCCGATGCCGCGCCTGCCATGCTGCAACGGCTGCGCCAGGCCGTGATCGACAACGACAATGTGTTCGCGGTGCTGATGGACGCGGTGCGCGTGTGCTCCCTGGGGCAGGTGACGCACGCCCTGTTCGAGGTGGGAGGCCAGTACCGCCGAAACATGTGATCTGTCGGCCAGGGGTGTATTGCGCCTGGCCCCTGCGTTAAACTCGAAGCCTGCATCAGCCGCGTCTCTTGAGCCGGCATTTTCCGGGCCAGGGGCGTCTGCGCGATGACGCCAGGACCCATACCGCGACCAGTAGGAGTACCGTGTACGATCCCAACAATATCTTCGCTCGCATCCTGCGTGGCGAGCTGCCTTGCAACAAGGTCTATGAAGACGCCGATACCGTCGCTTTCATGGACATCATGCCGCAGTCCGACGGGCACGTGCTGGTGGTGACCAAGGAAGCCGCCGCCGAGCTCTTCGACCTCTCCGATGCCGCCGCCGAGGCTGCCATCCGCACCACCAAGCGGGTCGCCCGCGCGGTGCGCGCCGCCTTCTCGCCGGATGGCATTTCGATCGGCCAGTTCAACGGCCGCGCCGCCGGCCAGACCGTGCCGCACGTGCATTTCCATATCGTGCCGCGCTATGCCGACCGCACCCTGCGCGGCCACGGCACCGACATGCAGGACCCGGAAATCCTCAGCCAGCACGCCGAACGCATCATCGCCGCGCTGCGCGACGCCTGACAGAAAACGGCGGTCCGAGGCACGCGCCGCGGGCCGCACCGGAATCAAGCAACAGCAACAGCAACAAGGAAGACAAGATGGGAATCAGGACAGTTGGCATCGTAGGCGCCGGCACCATGGGCAACGGCATTGCGCAGGCATGCGCCGTGGTGGGCCTGGACGTGGTGATGGTGGACATCAGCGACGCAGCGGTGAACAAGGGCATCGCCACCGTCGCGGGCAGCCTTGATCGCCTGATCAAGAAGGACAAGATCAGCGAAGCCGACAAGGCTGCCGCACTCGCGCGCATCAAGGGCTCGACCGACTACGACGCGCTCAAGGCGACCGACATCGTCATCGAAGCCGCCACCGAGAATTTCGACCTCAAGGTCAAGATCCTCAAGCAGATCGACAGCATCGTCGGCGACGACGTGATCGTGGCGTCGAACACCTCGTCGATCTCCATCACCAAGCTGGCCGCCGTCACCAGCCGTCCTGGCAATTTCATCGGCATGCACTTCTTCAACCCGGTGCCGATGATGGCCCTGGTTGAACTGATTCGCGGCCTGCAGACCAGCGATGCCACGCATGCGCTGGTGGAAGCGCTCTCCAGGGAGCTCGGCAAGTACCCGATCACCGTGAAGAACAACCCGGGCTTCGTGGTCAACCGCATTCTCTGCCCGATGATCAATGAAGCCTTCTGCGTGCTGGGTGAAGGCCTGGCTTCGCCCGAAGAGATCGACGAAGGGATGAAACTGGGTTGCAACCACCCGATCGGGCCGCTGGCGCTGGCGGACATGATCGGGCTGGACACGATGCTGGCCGTGATGGAAGTGCTGTACACCGAGTTTGCCGACCCGAAGTACCGGCCGGCCATGCTGATGCGCGAAATGGTGGCGGCAGGCTATCTGGGCCGCAAGACGGGACGTGGCGTGTACGTCTACAGCAAGTGATGCCGTGAAAGCCTGAGGGCATTCAGGCATTCAAGCCTTCGGGCTTGAGGCATTGAACGATTCCCTCCAGGGAGGGGCGAAAAAGCTGGCAACGGGAAATCCGTTGCCAGCTTTTTTTGTTTTCAATGCGGCGCCGCCCTCAATGTGCTTCATTAGATACATTGATAAGCCTGCTTATTAACACATTAAATAAGAATCGATATCAATTAATGCGGAATTTAGAACGACCGTATTAAAATCGCATGTCAAGACCATGGTGGAAAAAAGGCAATAAATTCTGTGTGGAATCAAAATCGGTCCGAAATCCCTCCGGGAATCGAGGCCGCCGAACCCTTATGGCTAAAGGTTTGCAAAGACTATCCCGTAAACGCGGTTATGCAATACGCATCTCCATCTTTTACGGCCGATGCATTTGCAGACACACTAAAAAAACCAATAAGGACCCCCATGCGCAATAACCAGCCCGTCTCGCAACGCGAATATGAACTGCCGGAGGATGCGACGCTGATGTCGACCACCGACACCCAGAGCCATATCGCCTATGCCAACGCGGCTTTCATCGACGTCAGCGGCTTCACGCGCGAGGAAATCCAGGGCCAGCCCCACAATATCGTGCGGCACCCCGACATGCCGGCCGAGGCCTTCGCCGACATGTGGGCGACGCTCAAGGGCGGCGAGCCCTGGACCGCGCTGGTGAAGAACCGGCGCAAGGACGGCGATCACTACTGGGTACGCGCCAACGCCATGCCGCTGATCCGCAATGGCAAGCCAGTGGGTTATATGTCGGTGCGCACCAAGCCCACGCGTGAGGAAATCGGCGCTGCCGAGAATCTCTACCGCGATTTCCGCGACGGCAATGCCAATGGCCGGCGCTTCCACAAAGGCCTGATCCTCCACGCAGGCTGGAAGCGCTGGGCGTCGTTGTTCCAGACCATGCCGGTGCGCTTGCGCATCCGCAGCGCCCTGGCCGCCCTGTTGCCGGTTTGCCTTGTCGGCGCGGCCGCGCTTGGCATGGGCGGGATGGCGCTGGCCGGCCTCGGTGCCATCGTTGCCGGCATGCTGGTGCTGGTCTGCGCATGGCTGGAGGCGCAGATCTCGCGTCCGCTCGAACAGATGATGGCGCAGGCCCTGCGCGTGGCGTCCGGCGAGAGCCAGAAGGTCGAGCATATGAACCGGGTCGACGAGATTGGCATGACCCTGCGCACCATCAGCCAGCTGGGCCTGATGTTCCGCTGGCTGATCGATGACGTGAGCGAGCAGGTGCTGAATGTGCAAAGCGCCAGCAGCGAGATCGCGCAGGGCAACACCGACCTGAGCACGCGTACCGAGCAGGCCGCGTCCAACGTGCAGGATACGGCGTCGTCCATGACGCAGATGACCGCCACGGTAAAGAGCAATGCCGAGACCGCCGCCCAGGCGAACGAACTGTCGGGCTCCGCCAGTGCCGCAGCGGCCAAGGGTGGCCAGGCCATGACGCAGGTGGTGGCGACGATGGAAGACATCAGCACCAGTTCGAAGCGGATTGCCGACATCATCGGCGTCATCGACGGTATTGCCTTCCAGACCAATATCCTGGCGCTGAACGCGGCGGTGGAAGCGGCCCGGGCGGGCGAGCAGGGCCGTGGTTTCGCGGTGGTCGCCGGCGAGGTGCGCGGTCTCGCGCAGCGCAGCGCCAGTGCTGCCAAGGAGATCAAGGAACTGATCGGCGCCAGCGTGGAGAAAGTCGACTCGGGTGCGCGGCTGGTCGACGACGCCGGCAAAACCATGGACAACATCGTCGCCCAGGTCAGGCGCGTCTCCGACCTGATCGCCGAGATCAGCCTGGCCACGGCCGAGCAGAGCGCGGGCATCGGCCAGGTTGGTGACGCCATCGGCGATCTCGACCACATCACCCAGCAGAACGCCGCGCTGGTCGAGCAGAGTGCCGCGGCCGCGCAAAGCCTGAAGCAGCAGGCCAACCGCCTGGTGGAAGCGGTTGGCGTCTTCCGCTGACCGCAAGATGAACCGGACCGAGCTACTGCGCAGGGTGGCGGCGGGGGCGTGCTTGCGCACCGCGCGCAACCCCTGGGGCGCCGCGCTTGACGCTGCCGTCCTGCATGCGGATGCCGCCGCCGGGGAGACCCGGTTTATTCCCGCGTGGCAGATACGGCGTCTGCTCGACGCAGGCCTGCTGCGCCGGCAACCCGGTGACACCGGCGGCGATATGGACTATGTGCTGACCGACGCGGGCCGCTCGATGGCGGGTGGCGTGTCCGCAAGGCCATCGCAAACACGCGCCCGTCTTCGCCAGGCCCCGGAGAAGCTGCGCGAGCGCGAGCCTCCGGGCCGCACGGACTACGGCGCCCGCTCGCAATCCGCGCTGCCCAGCTATAGCTTCGCCTTCCAGCCGATCGTGGATGCCAGGCAGCGCAAGGTGGTGTCCTACGAGGCCCTGGTGCGTGGCCGCCATGGCGAGCCCGCGTCGCATGTGCTGGGCGCGGTGTGCGCGGCTTCGCTCCGTCGCTTCGATGACGAGAGCCGTGCCGCGGCCATGACCATGGCCGCGAGCATGAAGCTGCAAGGGCATCTGCATCTCAATTGCATGCCGCGCAGCCGCATGGCGTTCGAAGGCGCGATGGGCCGCAGCGCGGCGTTGGCATCCGGCCTCGGCTTTCGTGCGGGGCAAGTGGTGCTGGAGGTCAAGGGGAGCGAGATACTGGATCATCCGCTGGAGTTCGCCAAGACCGTGGCCGCCTTGCAGCACATGGGATTCAAGCTGGCGATCAGCGACTTTCCCGCACGGCCGGCGGGGGGGCGCCTGCTCGACAGGCTCCGGCCCGATATCGTCAAGCTCGACAGGAACGCCGTGCACGGGATCGACGGGAACGAGAGCCTGCAGCGTTTCGCCGGCAACGTGGTGCAGGTGTGCGCGCGCCTGGGTACCGACGTTGTTGCCGAGTGCGTGGAAACGATGGAGGAATACCGGTGGCTCCGCGCCGCGGGTGTCGGCTTGTTCCAGGGCCACCTGTTCGCGCGGCCCGCTTTCGAACAGCTGCCTGCCGCCAGCCTGCCCTGAGTCTCGTTGCCAGCCTGCCGCCCCCGTGCGGCTGGCCGGAACACGCTATTCGCCGTACTGCCTCAGCCCTTCCAGGTCCAGCACTTCGATTACCCCATAGTCCACCTTCACCAGGCCTTGCTGCTCCAGCACCTTCAAGGCCTGGTTGGCGCGCTGCCGCGATATCCCCGCCAGCAGCCCGATTTCTTCCTGCGAGATTTCCAGCGTGGTCCCCAGCCCCGGGTACAAATGCTCGTTGAACAGCGACGACACCGCGCGTGCCACCCGCGAATCGATATCGAGCAGCCGCTCGTACTCCACCGCGGCGATGAACTGCCCGAGCCGTTCATTGAACTGGGTCAGCAGGAAGCGCGTGAACGGCAGGCTCGTATCCAGCAGCCACTGAAACGTGTCGCGCGGCAGGAAGGCGATGCGCGACCGGCGCAGGGCCATCACATCGTACTTGCGGATCTCGCGCTTGAGCACCGCGCCTTCACCGAACCAGCCGCCGGTGGGCACGCCGGTGAAGGTGACCGACTTGCCGGAGGGCGATACCGTTGTGATCTTGACGATGCCCTCCAGCACGCCCATCCAGTGTTCGGCCATATCGCCTTTGTGGCAGACGTAGTCCCCCTGGCTGTACTCGCGCACGCACATGGCGCGGCGGACCACATCGCGTTGTTCGGGACTGAGGTCGGCTGCCCACACGCAGCGGTCGATGAAATCGTTGAGCATGACCTGGAGCGTCCTCTGCTAGTGCTAGGGATTAACCCGGAATTGTCATCGGCGTGACAACCGGGGGAAGTGGCATCGACTATCTTACGGTCACCACGAACCGCGAGTGCGCGCCAACGCAGGCGCGACGGACTTGTTGCGCTGCGGCAGAACCCTCGCCGGGCAAAACAGCCCAAGTATAACCAGCGGAAGCAGGCTTGACACCGGTGGCGGATCCCCGCGCCGGAGGGACAGGAGACAGCGATGCAGGAACCGTCGGCGACGACCTTTCCGCGCCTGCTGCTTGCGCACGCGCAGCAGCGGCCGGACAGCCCGGCCTACCGCGAGAAGGATCTCGGGATCTGGCAAACCTATAGCTGGGCGCAGACCGCGCAGGAGGTTCGTGCGCTGGCGTGCGGGCTGGCCGCGCTGGGTTTTGCGCGCGGCATGAACCTGGCGGTGGTCGGCGACAACCGGCCGCGCCTGTACTGGGCCATGAACACGGCGCAGGCGCTGGGCGGCGTGCCGGTGCCGCTGTACCAGGACGCGATCGCGGGGGAGATGATCTATGTGCTGAACGACGCCGAGATCGACTTCGCCATCGTCGAGGACCAGGAGCAGGTGGACAAGCTGCTCGAGGTGGAGGAGCAGCTTGCCGCGCAGGGCCGCAAGGTTCGCCACATCATCTATGAAGACCCGCGCGGGCTGCGCGACTACGATCACCCGGCGCTGATGTCCTACCAGCGCCTGCAGGAAATCGGCCGCGAGTTCGATCGCGCCAATCCAGGTTATTTCGACAGGGCCGTGGCCGAGGGCGCGCCCGACGACACCGCCATCATCCTCTACACCTCGGGCACCACCGGCAAGCCCAAGGGCGTGTGCCACTCCCATCGCGGGCTGATCGGCGCGGCGCGCAACGGCTGCGCCTTCGACGGCCTGGTGGCGGGCGACGACGTGTTGTCCTATCTGCCGATGGCCTGGGTCGGCGACAACCTGTTCTCCTACGCGCAGGCCATGGTGGCCGGCTTCACGGTGAACTGCCCGGAATCGCGCGAGACGGTGATGACGGACCTGCGCGAGATCGGTCCCACCTATTACTTCGCGCCGCCGCGCATCTACGAGGGCCTGCTGACCCAGGTCATGATCCGCATGGAAGACGCGGGCTGGATCAAGCGCCGCCTGTTCCACTGGGCCATGGGCGTGGCGCGCCGTTGCGGCACCGATATTCTCGACGGCAACCCGGTAGCGCTGGCGGACCGCCTGCGCTACGCCGCGGGCGAGGCCTTGATCTTCGGACCGCTGCGCAATGTGCTGGGCATGAGCCGCATCCGCGTGGGCTACACCGCCGGCGAGGCGATCGGCCCGGACCTGTTCCGCTTCTATCGGTCGATCGGCGTCAACCTGAAGCAGTTCTATGGCCAGACGGAAACCTGCGCCTATGTCTGCCTGCAGCCGGACGGCAAGGTCAAATTCGATTCGGTGGGGCCCGCCGCGCCGGGCATGGAGATCCGCATCGCCGACAACGGCGAGGTGCTGGTGCGTGGCGTGGGGCTGCTGAAGGCCTACTACAAGCGCGACGATGCCACTCGCGAGGCGATCAACGACGACGGCTATTTCATGACCGGCGACGCCGGCGTGATCGACGCCGACGGTCATCTCAAGATCATCGACCGCGCCAAGGATGTCGGCAAGCTGTCCGACGGGGCGATGTTCGCGCCCAAGTACATCGAGAACAAGCTCAAGTTCTTTCCCTACATCAAGGAGGCGGTGGCCTTCGGTACCGGACAGGACCGCGTCTGCGCCTTTATCAATATCGATTTCGAAGCGGTCGGCAATTGGGCTGAACGGCGCCACCTGCCGTACGCGGGCTACATCGATCTGGCCGCGTTGCCGGAGGTGATCGCCATGATCGGCGAGTGCGTCGAGCAGGTGAATGCCGACCTGGCGGCGGACGCCATGCTGGCCGGCTCGCAGGTCGCGCGCTTCCTGATCCTGCACAAGGAACTCGATCCGGACGACGACGAACTCACGCGCACCCGCAAGGTGAGGCGCGGCTTTATCGCGGAGAAGTACGGGGCACTGGTCGAGGCGCTGTATGCCGGTAAGCCGGAGCAGTTCATCGAGACGCGCGTGAAGTTCGAGGACGGACGCGAAGGCAGCGTATCGGCCACGTTGAAGCTGGTTGACGTGAAGCGCTTCCCGCCGGCCTTGGCCGGCGCGGCGCGCGCGGCATGAGCAGGGGCAGGGGATGACGCAAATGGCATGGCAAGGCGTGGAGCGCGGCGGCGATGGCCAGCCGGTGTGGAGCGGGGCGTCCGGCGTGCTGGCGGCGCCGGCGGAGGCGCAGGGCGGGGACCAGGCCGCGCACGCGCAGGTGCGGCAGGCTGGCGAGGTGATCCTCGACCTGCAGCATATCTCGCTGTCCTTCGGTGGCGTGAAGGCGCTGACCGATATTTCCTTCGATGTGCGCGAGCACGAGATCCGCGCCATCATCGGGCCCAACGGCGCGGGCAAGAGTTCGATGCTCAATGTGATCAACGGGGTCTACCACCCGCAGCAGGGCCGCATCGTGTTCCGCGGCGAGGAGCGGCGCAGGATGCATCCGACCGCCGCCGCGCGCCAGGGCATCGCGCGCACCTTCCAGAACATCGCGCTGTTCAAGGGCATGACCGTGCTCGACAACATCATGACCGGGCGCAACACCAGATTCCGCAGCGGCCTGCTGGCCAATGCGCTGTGGTGGGGCCCCGCGCGCAACGAGGAAATGCAGCACCGGCGCAAGGTCGAGGAAGTGATCGACTTTCTCGAGATCCAGGCCATCCGCAAGACACCGGTGGGGCGTCTGCCCTACGGCCTGCAAAAACGCGTGGAGCTGGCGCGCGCGCTGGCCGCCGAGCCTTCCATGCTGCTGCTCGACGAACCCATGGCGGGCATGAACGTGGAGGAAAAGCAGGACATGTGCCGCTTCATCCTCGACGTGAACCACCAGTTCGGCACCACCATCGTGCTGATCGAACACGACATGGGCGTGGTGATGGATATCTCCGACCGCGTGGTGGTGCTCGACTACGGCAAGAAGATCGGCGACGGCACGCCCGAGGCGGTGAAGGCCAACCCGGACGTGATCCGGGCCTACCTCGGCGCTTCCCACTGAGGCGGATGCAAGACTCGCAAAGTAACAAGAGCAGACAAGGACAACCATGACGTTCTTCTTTGAAATCCTGATCGGCGGCCTGCTGTCGGGGTTGATGTACTCGCTGGTGGCGCTCGGCTTCGTGCTGATCTACAAGGCCTCGGGTGTTTTCAACTTCGCCCAGGGTGCGATGGTCTACTTCGCCGCGCTGGCGGTGGTCGGGCTGATGGACAAGGGCCTGCCCATGTGGGCCGCGTTTATCGGCGCCTTCGGCGTGATGGTGGTGGTGGGCATCGGCACCGAACGCCTGGTGCTGCGCAAGCTGGTCAACCAGCCGCCCATCACGCTGTTCATGGCGACCATCGGGCTGTCCTTCTTCCTCGAAGGACTGGGACCCCTGTTGTTCGGCAATGAAGTGCGCCCGATCAACCTTGGCATCGTCGACGAGCCGATCGAAGCCATCCTGACCCGCTTCGATATCGTGGTGTCCAAGTTCGACCTGGCCGCGGCAGCCATCGCCGGCATCCTGGTGGGCACGCTGGCGCTGTTCTTCCAGTACACCAAGGTGGGCCGCGCGTTGCGCGCGGTGGCGGACGATCACCAGGCGGCGCTGTCGCTGGGCATTCCGCTGCAGCATATCTGGGCCATCGTGTGGGGCGTGGCGGGCTTTGTCGCGCTGGTGGCCGGCATGCTGTGGGGCTCGCGCAACGGCGTGCAGTTCGCGCTGACGCTGACGGCCCTCAAGGCGCTGCCGGTGCTGATCCTGGGCGGTTTTACCTCGGTGCCTGGCGCCATCGCCGGCGGGCTGATCATCGGCGCTTCCGAGAAGCTGGCGGAGATCTATATCCCGCCTGTGTTCCAGTCCGCCTTCGGCGGCAACTTCGGCGGCATCGAAGGCTGGTTCCCTTATGTCTTTGCGCTGTTGTTCCTGCTGGTGCGGCCCGAGGGGCTGTTCGGCGAGAAACATATCGATCGCGTCTGACCGGCCTTCGTCCCAGGAGACAAACCATGTTCTATCGTGAAGCCGGCCAGTTCAAGACCAGCTATGTGGCCGACAGCCAGATCTTCCCCATCCGCCAGGACCGCATCGGCTTTGCCGTGCTGATGGCGGTGGCCTTCGTGGTGATCCCGTTCACCGGTTCGGAGTACTGGTTCTCGGCCATCCTGATTCCGTTCCTGATCTTCGCGCTGGCCGCCCTCGGCCTGAATATCCTGACGGGCTACGCGGGGCAGCTTTCGCTTGGCACCGCCGCCTTCATGGCGGTGGGTGCCTACGCCGCCTACAACTTCCAGCTGCGCATCGAAGGGCTGCCGGTGCTGCTCACCTTCATCCTGGCGGGATTGTCGTCGGCGCTGGTGGGCGTGGCCTTCGGCTTGCCGTCGCTGCGCATCAAGGGCTTCTATCTTGCCGTGGCAACGCTTGCCGCGCAGTTCTTCGTGGTGTGGGCGCTGACCAAGTTTCCCTGGTTTTCCAACAACAGTTCCTCCGGCGTGATCACCGCGCAGCGGCTGGACCTGTTCGGCATCGCCATCGATACGCCGGTGAAGAAGTACCTGTTCGTGCTGATGCTGGTGACCGTGCTGGCCCTGGTGGCCAAGAACCTGGTGCGCTCGTCCACCGGGCGCGCGTGGATGTCGGTGCGCGACATGGACGTGGCGGCCGAGGTGATCGGCATTCCGCTGATGCGCACCAAGCTGCTGGCGTTCGCCGTCAGCTCGTTCTACTGCGGTGTGGCCGGCGCGCTCTACGCGTTCTGCTACCTGGGCTCGGTGGAGCCGGACGGGTTCTCGCTGGACTTGTCCTTCCGCGTGCTGTTCATGATCATCATCGGTGGCGTGGGCAGCATCCTCGGTTCCTTCCTCGGCGCGGCCTTCATCCTGCTGCTGCCGATCTTCCTGGACAACGTGCTGCCGCCGCTCGCCGCGCTGCTGCACCTGCCGTTCACCAACGCCGCCGTGTCGCATATCCAGCTGATGGTGTTCGGCGCGCTGATCATCTTTTTCCTGGTGGTCGAGCCGCACGGCCTGGCGCGGCTGTGGCAGATCGCCAAGGAGAAGCTGAGACTGTGGCCGTTTCCGCATTGAGCCGCGCTTGCGCCTCTTGAGGATTTTCAGTTCGGACCAGGCAAACGGGTATTCCATAACAAACACACCTGCCAAGGTGAAGGAGACTGTCATGACCATCCTGATTCGCAATCTGCAGCGCATAGCCCTGGCGGTGGGTGCGTCGGCAGCGCTGCTGGCGCCACTGGCCGCGCAGGCCCAGAGCGGCGAGCAGTTCGTCGCGCTGCCCAGCTATCGCGTCGGACCGTACGGTGCCAACGGGCAGTCCTGGTACGGCGGCTTTATCGACTACCTGAACTACGTCAACCTCAAGGAGGGCGGCGTGAGCGGCGTCAAGCTTTCCTGGGAAGAGTGCGAGACCGAGTACAACAACGCCAAGGGCGTGGAGTGCTACGAACGGCTCAAGGGCAAGAGCGCGGCCAGCAAGGGCACGGCGTATCACACCATGTCGACCGGCATTTCCTACGCGCTGGTGGACAAGACCGCCGCCGACAAGGTGCCGCTGGTCATGATGGGCTACGGCCGCACCGATGCCGTCGATGGCTCGGTGTTTCCCTATGCCTTCCCGCTGGTCACCACCTACCAGATGCAGGTCTCGGCCATCGTCAAGTTCCTGGCCACGAAGAACGGCGGCTCGCTGGCCGGCAAGAAGATCGTCTACCTGTATCACGACTCGGCCTACGGCAAGGAGCCGATCGTGGCGCTGGAGGCCGAAGCCAGGCTCGGCAAATTCAACCTGGTCGAGATCCCGGTGGCGCACCCCGGCAACGAGCAGGGCGCGCAGTGGCTGAAGATCCGCCAGGAGAATCCGGACTATGTGATTTTCTGGGGCTGGGGCGTCATGAACCAGACCGCGCTCAAGGCCGCGCAGAAGGTCGGTTTCGCGCGCGACAAGATGGTCGGCTCGTGGTGGGCAGGCTCCGAGGAGGACACCATTCCCGCCGGCGACGCCGCCAAGGGCTATATGAGCGCGACCTGGAACGTGGCCGGCAAGGGCGTGCCGCTGATCGCCGATATCGAGAAGGTGGTCTACGGTGCGGGCAAGGGCAATATGCAGGACCGCAACAAGTTGGGCTCCGTGCTCTATAACCGCGGCGTATCGGCGGCGGTGGTGACGGTGGAAGCGATCCGCGTGGCGCAGGCGAAGTACGGCAAGGGCAAGGTGATGAGCGGCGATGACATGCGCTGGGCCTTCGAGAACCTCAACCTGACCAACGCACGGCTTGCGCAGCTGGGCGCCACCGGCCTGCTGCCGGAAATCAAGACCAGCTGCGACAACCACGAGGGCTCGGGCAAGGTGAAGATCCAGCAGTGGGATGGCACCAAATGGGTGGTGGTGTCGGACTGGATCGAAGGCAACAAGAGCCTGATCCACCCGCTGTTCAAGGCGACCGCCGCGCAGTTCGCGAAAGAGAAGGGCATCACGCCGGCGTGCATGAAGTCTTGATCCGTTGCGAGAGCGATCGGCGAGCATCCGCGAGTTCGCGAGGTTCGACCGCGGTAGCCGATGCCGATTGCTTGCGCCCCTCTCCCGTGGAACGGGAGCGGGGCCAGGGGAGAGGGCGGGCGCATCCACCGGCGTGATCGCCGGCACGACCGCTCACCCTCTCCCCCAATCCTCCCGCAAGCGGGAGAGCCGGAAGCGCTGCGGGCGACGCCATGACGACCGCCTCCGCAAGCCACGAACCACCAACCGAGCCGCATCATGAGCCTGTTGTCCGTCAACAATATCGAAGTCATCTACGACCATGTGATCCTGGTGCTCAAGGGCGTTTCGCTCGACGTGCCGGAGGGCCGGATCGTGGCGCTGCTCGGCGCCAACGGCGCGGGCAAGACCACCACGCTCAAGGCCATCTCCAACCTGCTGCATGCCGAGCGCGGCGACGTCACCAAGGGCTCGATCGAATATCGCGGCAACCGCGTCGACCGGCTCACGCCGAACGAACTGGTCAAGCGTGGCGTGATCCAGGTGATGGAAGGGCGCCATTGCTTTGCCCATCTGACCATCGAGGAAAACCTGCTGACCGGCGCCTACACGCGCGGCTTGTCGCGCACCGAAACGCGCGACGCGCTGGAACGCATCTACGACTATTTCCCGCGCCTGAAGACGCGCCGCAAGTCGCAGGCAGGCTACACCTCGGGCGGCGAGCAGCAGATGTGCGCGATCGGGCGGGCCATGATGGCCAAGCCCAGCATGATCCTGCTCGACGAGCCCTCGATGGGGCTGGCGCCGCAGATCGTCGAGGAGATCTTCGAGATCGTGCGCGACCTCAACCAGCGCGAGCAGGTCAGCTTCCTGCTGGCCGAGCAGAACACCATGGTGGCGCTGCGCTATGCCGACTACGGCTACATCCTGGAGAACGGCCGCGTCGTGATGGACGGCGCGGCCGAGGCGCTGCGCACGAATGAGGACGTGAAGGAGTTCTACCTGGGGGTGGCGGCCAATGATGGGGAAGGCGGCGGCCGCACTTCCTTCCGCGACGTAAAAAGCTATCGCCGCCGCAAGAGATGGCTGGCCTGAACAGGGCATGCCATTGCAAACCGAGCGCCGAACCGTGAGCGACGCCTCACGCGACTCATCCATGCCAATCACGCACCATGTCTGAACACTTCGATTCCCTGGAAACACGTGCCCCCGACGTCCGCGCACAGGCTTTGCTGGCGGCGCTGTCGCGCCAGGTTGCGCATGCCAAGGCGCATGCGCCTTATTTTGCCGAGGTCCTGCGCGAGGTGGATCCGCGCGGGCTGGACTCACGCGCGGCGCTGGCGGCGTTGCCGGTGACGCGCAAGTCCGAGCTGACGGCGCGGCAGAAGGCGATGCCGCCGCTGGGCGGGCTCAACGCGACGCCGCTGGGCGGGCTGCGGCATATCTTCCAGTCTCCGGGTCCGATCCACGAGCCGGACGGGCATGGCGCCGACTGGTGGCGCATCGCCCGCGCCATGTTCGCGGCGGGCTTCCGCGCGGGCGATCTCGTCTACAACACCTTCTCCTACCATTTCACGCCGGCCGGCATGATGATGGAAAGCGGTGCCCATCGCCTGGGTTGCTGCGTGTTTCCCGCTGGCGTGGGGCAGACCGAATCGCAGGTGCAGGCGCTGGCCAGCCTGCAGCCGGCGGCTTATGCGGGCACCCCGTCCTTTCTCAAGCTGCTGCTGGAAAAGGGTGACGAACTCGGCTTGCCTTGCCCTGGCCTGGGCAAGGCGCTGGTATCCGGCGAGGCGCTGCCGCCCTCGCTGCGCGCCTGGTTCGGCGAGCGCGGCATCCGGGTGCAGCAGATGTATGGCAGCGCCGACGTGGGCCTGATCGCCTACGAGACCCAGGGGGGCGACGGCTGGGTGGTGGACGAGAACGTGCTGGTGGAGATCGTCGAGCCGGGCGGCACGCAGCCGCTGCCCGAGGGCGAGACCGGCGAGGTGGTGGTGACGGTGCTGGGCAATGGCGACTATCCGCTGATCCGCTTCGGCACGGGCGACCTGTCCGCGTTCGTGGCCGGCTCAGGCGAGCGCGCCAGTCCGTGCGGGCGCACCAACGTACGCCTGAAGGGCTGGCTGGGCCGCGCCGACCAGACCACCAAGGTCAAGGGCATGTTCGTGCATCCCGGGCAGGTGGGCGAGGTAGTGCGGCGCCATCCGGAGGTGCGCGCCGCGCGCCTGGTGGTGACGGGCAGCGTGGGCGCCGACGTCATGACCCTGCATTGCGATGCCACCCGCGACGATGCCGGCCTGGCGCAGGCCATCGGCGAATCACTGCGCGAAGTGATGCGGCTGCGCGGCGAGGTGCGCTTCGTGGCGGCGGGTTCGCTGCCGCAGGATGGCAAGGTGATCGAGGACGCGCGGCGTTACGACTGAGCGCGGCCGCCGCGCATCGCGCCGGCGTTGCCGCCGCCCGGCGCGCAGGACAGTGCAATGCGCTCAGACCGCGAGTCCCAGGCGGGCACGGGCCTCGTTGTACTCGGCCTGCATGCGCGCCACGATTTCGCCGGCGGTGGGGATGTCGTGGATCTGGCCCACGCCCTGGCCGGCGCCCCAGACGTCCTTCCACGCCTTGGCCTTGGAGGCGCCGCTGGAGAAGTCCATCTTGGTCTTGTCTGCCTCGGGCAGGTTTTGCGGGTCCAGCCCGGACGCCTCGATGCTCTCGCGGATGTAATTGCCGTGCACGCCGGTGAACAGGTTGGTGTAGATGATGTCGGCAGCGGCCGAGGTGGTGATCGACTGCTTGTAGGCCTCGCTGGCGTGCGCTTCCTGCGAGGCGATAAAGCGCGTGCCCACATAGGCGAAGTCCGCGCCCATGGCCTGCGCGGCCAGCACCGATTCACCGGTGGCGATGGAGCCCGACAGCGCGATCACGCCGTCGAAGATCTTGCGCACTTCGCCCACCAGCGCGAACGGCGACAGCGTGCCGGCATGGCCGCCGGCGCCGGCCGCCACCAGGATCAGGCCGTCCACGCCGGCCTCGATGGCCTTCTCGGCGTGGCGGATGCTGATGACGTCGTGCAGCACGATGCCGCCGTAGCTGTGCACCGCGTCGATCATCTCCTTGGGCGGGGCGCGCAGCGAGGTAATGAAGATCGGCACCTTGTGGTCCACGCACACCTTGACGTCGTGCTCCAGCCGCACATTGGACGCGTGCACGATCTGGTTGACGGCGATCGGCCCCACCGGCTGGCCCGGGTTGGCGGCGCGGAAGGTGGCGAGTTCCTCCTCCATTTGCGTCAGCCACTCGCCCAGCATCTCGGCCGGACGCGCATTCAGCGCGGGGAAGGAGCCGACGATGCCGGCCTTGCATTGCGCCAGCACCAGTTCCGGGTAGCTGACGATGAACATCGGCGAGGAAATCACGGGCAGCGCCAGGTTTTGCAGGGCCTGGGGCAGTTGTTTGGCGGCGGGCATGGTGTCTCCTGAACCACGTGCGGGCGCCGGCGGCGCCCTGGATGTGAACGATCGTTCGATTATAGGTAGTTTCGGCTTGCGGGCGTTAGAAGGGGCAATCTATGCCGGGACGGTCGCTTCTCTCCACCATAGTCCAACGGCGCGGGGGGCGAAGCCGTGCGCCCCGGCATGGGTGGTCCGGCGCGCGCGTCAACAAGGAAGAAACCGGGCTGCGCGATGCGGCATGCCGTGGGCGCTTCGCTTGCCTCCCGGCGATCCGTGCGAGCAAAAAAAACCCCGCTACGCCGCGGGGCAACTACCACGAAGACTGATAGGAAGAGACGGAAGGGCACCTGCCAATGCCGCGTCCGCACACCGGACTATAGGTCCCGTCTGTGACGGGCTGAAGACGCTCGCATGAAAGCGGGATGACGGTTGCATCGATGGCGTGCGGCCGCGCGCGGCGCATGAAAAACGGCGCCCGCGGGCGCCGTCGATCGGGGCAAGGTGCTTCAGATCTTTTCCAGCAGCAAGCCCTTCAGGTACTCGCCTTCCGGGAAGGCTGCCAGCATCGGGTGGTCGGTGCCGGCGGACAGGCGGCGCAGGATGCGCGCATCGACGCGCGCGTCGGTGGCTGCGCCCGCCACGATCTTCTGGAACAGCTCCATGCTGATCGCGCCCGAGCAGGAGTAGGTGAACAGCAGGCCGCCCGGGCGCAGCAACTGCATGCCGACCAGGTTGATCTCCTTGTAGGCACGCGCGGCGCGGTCGATGTGCTGGGCCGAGGGGGCGAACTTCGGCGGGTCGAGCACCACCAGGTCGAACTGACGGCCTTCGGCGCGGAACTGGCGCAGCGACTTGAACACATCGGCGTCGAGCCAGGTGGCGCGTTCGGCGTCGAAACCGTTCAGGGAGACATTGCCCGCTGCGATCTTGAGCGCCTCGCCGGAAGAGTCGATCGAGGTCACCGAAGTGGCGCCGCCGCGCAGCGCCGCCAGCGAGAAGCCACCGGTGTAGCAGAAGCAGTTGAGCACTTCGCGGCCATTGGCGAGGTCGCCCACCAGCTTGCGGTTGTCGCGCTGGTCGACGTAGAAGCCGGTCTTGTGGCCGCTCCTCACGTCCACGTAGTAGCGCACGCCGTGCTCGGTGACGCTGAGTTCCGGGTCCGGCTCGGCGCCGGCCAGCACGCCGGTCACCAGCGCCAGGCCTTCGCGCTCGCGCACGGCGGCATCCGAGCGTTCGTACACGTTGGGGCAGCCGGTTTCCTTGACGAGCGCCTGCACTAGCGCGTCTTTCCAGGCTTCCACGCCGGCCGAGTTGAACTGGCATACCAGCTGGCCGTTGGCACCGCTGCCGTAGTGATCGACGATCAGCCCGGGCAGGCGGTCGGCTTCGCCGAAGATCAGCCGCACGGCGTCGCTGTCCTTCACCCACTGCTTGCGATGGGCCAGCGCGGCGGACACGCGCCGCTTGAACATGGCGTGGTCGACCGGCTCGTTCTCGTCGAAGGTCCACGCCCGCACACGGATCTGGGAGGAGGGGCTGTAGGCGCCGCGTGCCAGGAAGCGGCCATCCGCGGCACGGACGATCACGGTGCTGCCGGGTTCGCAGCGGCCTTCGGTGGCGGCCACGCCGGTGGCGTAGACCCAGGGATGGCGGCGCAGCAGGGATTTTTCCTTGCCGGGCTTGAGGGTGATGGTGTTCATGGTTTGTTGTTCTGGGTCTGCCGGGGATTCGGCAGCAAAGGCATGGAAGCGCCAAACGGGGCCGAGCGGTGCACCAACGCCGCCTGAAGTGCCCGAGGGTTGTGGCTCCCACTGCCCCAATCCCTCGCGCAAGCGGGAGAGGGGAGCTCGGCAGCGGGAGCGGGACGACACCGGCAAGCCCGGTACAGCCCCGGCCTGCCCTCGCTCATCCGCCTACAGCACCACCTTGACCATCGGGTGCGAAGTCAGCGCGCGGTACAGGTCGTCGAGCTGCTCGCGGCTGGTGACCCATACCGTGACGGTCAGGCCGAGGTAGTTGCCCTTGCTCGAGGGGCGCATTTCCATCTTGCCGGCGTGGAAGCCGGGATCGAAGCCCTGCACCAGCGTCACGATGGCTTCGGCGAAGCCGTCCTGCATGCTCCCCATCACCTTGATGGGGAAATGGCTGGGATATTCGATCAGCGACTCGCGCGGCGGGATGTTGCCCGGCGTGCCCTTGTCGGAATTGTCGGCGCTCATGTCGGAGCCCTCCTTACTTGCGCTTGAACCACAGGCGGATGGTATCCCACAGGCGGCCGAAGAAGCCTGCCTCCGGCACTTCTTCCAGCGCCACCACCGGGAACTCGGCCACCTTGGTGGCGCCGTCCATCAGCTTGACCGTGCCGACCTGCTGTCCGGCGGCGATCGGGGCCACCAGCAGTTCCTGGCGCTCCAGCACCGGCTTGATACGGCTGCCCGTGCCCTTGGGCACGGTGATGTAGGTCTCTTCCTTGACGCCGATCTTGATGGTGGACGCCTTGCCCTTGTAGACATCGGGCGTGGCCAGTACCTGGCCGCGGTCGTACAGGCGCAGGGTGTCGAAGAACTGGAAGCCGTAATTGAGGATCTTCAGGCTTTCCTGCGTGCGGGACGACTCGGTGGCGGTGCCGATCACGATCGAGACCAGGCGGCGCGAACCGTTCGGCACATTGGCCAGCGGACGCTTGGCCGATGAGATCAGGCAGTAGCCGGCCGACTTGGTGTGGCCGGTCTTGAGGCCGTCCACGGTGGGGTCGATGTAGAGCAGGCGGTTGCGGTTGGGCTGGCGGATCTTGTTGTAGGTGAATTCCTTCTGCGAGTACATGCTGTAGTACTCGGGGAAATCCTTGACGATGCGCGTGGTCAGCGTGGCCAGATCCATGGCCGTGGTGTAGTGGTTCGGATCGGGAATGCCGTCGGTATTGCTGAAGTGGGTGTTCATCATGCCCATGCGCTGGGCCTCGCGATTCATCATCGCCACAAAGCCTTCTTCCGAGCCGCCCACGGCTTCGGCCAGCGCCAGCGCCGCGTCATTGCCAGACTGCACGATCAGGCCCAGCAGCAGGTCCTGCACGCTGACCGGCTTGTTGGCTTCCAGGAACATGCGCGATTCGTCGCTCTTGACCTTCTGCACGATCGTGGTCGGCACCACGGTCTGGTCCAGCGTGAGGCGCTTTTCCTTGAGTGCCGCGAAGGCCAGGTAGGCGGTCATCAGCTTGGTCAGCGAAGCCGGCTCGATGCGCACATCCGCGTTCTGCGAAGCCAGGGCCTGGCCGCTGGTGACGTCAAACAGCATCCAGGACTTGGCCGCCACCTGCGGCATCGGCACGCCCTGGGCGCGCACGGGGGCTGCTGCAAGTACGGTGGCGGTGCCGATGACGGCGGCGGCGACCAGGGCGGACGTGTTGGCGGACGCGAAAAACGGCGTGGCTCTATTCAACATGTTTCAATTTCCAACAAAGAAAAGGGGGCGGAGAGTGCTTCCGGCGACATGGCGGCGCGGCGCGCCGGCCCGGTCACTGGTCCCACGCATTGACGACGAGCTGCTTGATCAGGTGCAGCTTGCGGTGAAAGAAGTGGTCGGCGCCGGGGATCACGATCACCGGCAGCTCCTGCGGGCGGGCCCAGTCGAACACGCTGGCCAGCGGCACGGTGTCGTCCTGCTCGCCATGGATGACGATGGTGTCGGCCGGCACCGGCGCCACTTCCCAGCGGCTGGCGGCGGTCCCGACCATGGCCAGGCGCTGCACCGGCGTGCCGGCTTCGGCCAGGCGCCGGGCCACGTGGCTGGCCACGAAGCTGCCGAAGGAAAATCCGCCCAGCGCCAGCGGCAGCGTGGCGGCATCCGGCGACCACGCGGTCTGGGTGCGCATCCAGGCAATCACGGCCAGCAGGTCGTCCTGCTCGCCCACGCCGTTGTCATGGGTGCCTGCGCTGCCGCCGACGCCACGGAAGTTGGGGCGCACGGTGGCATAGCCCAGCTGCACGAAAGAGCGCGCCAGCGTCTGCGCCACCTTGTTGTCCTTGGTGCCGCCGAACAGCGGGTGCGGATGGGCCACCAGCGCCAGGCCGCGCGGGGCTTCGGACTGGGGCAGGTCGACCGAGATGTCGATGGCGCCGGCGGGGCCGGTAACGGTGAGTACCTGGGTATGCGCGTTCATGGAAGCAGGAAGCGGGGTGACTGGAACCAGGCGCGGTGGCGCCCGGGTTCAGCGGTTCGTCGTTGCGGCCGGTCGGCGATCGATCATCAGGCGTTCGACCGGCTTGCCGCCCACCAGATGGCTGTCGATGATCTCGTCGATGTCCTGCTCGTCGACGAAGGTGTACCAGACGGCCTCGGGATAGACCACCAGCACCGGGCCGAGTTCACAGCGGTTCAGGCAGCCGGCCTTGTTGATGCGCACGCGGCCTTCGCCGCCGGCAATGCCGAGCGCCTTGCAGCGCTTCTTGGCGTACTCCTGCATGGCCTTGGCGTTGTGATCGGCGCAGCAGGCGCCGCCGTCCTCGCGCTGGTTGAGGCAGAAGAAAACGTGGTGCTGGTAGTAGCTGCTCATGCGTGGTGCGCGTATCGGCGGCAATCCGGCGCCAGATGGGGCCAGGGCCGCGGCCGGCCGCCAGGAAATGGGTGGAAGGGCTGAATTATACGGCGTCATGCGAGTCGGCTTGACGCTTTGCACTGCCGCCGCGACGCCACGCAACACTAGCCCGTCCCAGGGGTGGCGTAGCGCGCACCCATGCAAGCCGGATCTTCCGGATTTCCGGATCGGCGTTTTCCGGATTTCCGGAAAACTGGAGTGAAGACGCGGTCGCTTCAACCGTTTTCTTTTGAAATCAGTGACTTGGCGCCGTGCCTGCGGCTGGCACGCCAGTTGCGATCGTTTTAGCAGACGCGCTCCATCCGCAAGGGCGTGCAGACCTGCCGCCGCCGCGGCGGCAGGCACGGTCAAAACACCGAGGACGACATCATGAGGAAACCCTTTTACAAGATCCTGTACGTGCAGGTGCTGTTCGCTATCGCGGTCGGTATCGTGCTCGGGCATTACTGGCCCGATACGGGCGTGGCGATGAAGCCGTTGGGCGACGGTTTCATCAAGCTGATCAAGATGATCATCGGGCCGATCATCTTCTGTACCGTGGTGTCCGGCATCGCCGGCATGCGCGACATGAAGAAGGTGGGCCGGGTCGGCGGCAAGGCGCTGCTGTACTTCGAGGTGATCTCCACCTTTGCGCTGCTGATTGGCCTGCTGGCCGCGCATGCGCTCAAGCCGGGGGTCGGGTTCAATATCGATCCCGCCACGCTCGATACCAAGTCGATCGCGCAATATGTGTCCAAGGCGCACGGCCAGAGCACGGTCGAGTTCTTCATGCATATCATCCCGGACACGATCTTCAGTGCTTTCGCCAACGGCGACATCCTGCAGATCCTGCTGGTTTCCCTGTTCTTCGGCTCGGCGCTGGCGGCCATGGGCGACCGCTCCAAGATCGTGTTCGATCTGGTCGAGCAGGTTTCCAAGGTGTTCTTCCACATCGTGCATGTGATCACCAAGGTGGCGCCGCTCGGCGCCTTCGGCGCGATGGCCTTCACCATCGGCAAGTACGGCCTGGGTTCGCTGGTGCCGCTGCTCAAGCTGATCGGCACCTTCTACTTCACCGCGATCGTCTTCGTGGTGGTGGTGCTGGGCACGGTGGCTCGCCTGACAGGTTTCTCCATCTTCCGCTTTGTCGCCTACATCAAGGAAGAGCTGCTGATCGTGCTGGGTACCAGCTCGTCGGAAGCGGCGTTGCCGCACCTGATGGAAAAGCTGGAAAACCTGGGCTGCTCCAAATCGGTGGTGGGGCTGGTGGTGCCCACGGGCTACTCGTTCAACCTTGACGGCACCAATATCTACATGACCATGGCGGTGATCTTCATCGCCCAGGCCACCGGCATCGAACTCACGCTGCTGCAGCAGGTCACCATCCTGGGCGTGGCGATGATCACCTCCAAGGGCGCCAGCGGCGTGACCGGCTCCGGCTTTATCACGCTGGCCGCCACGCTGGCCGTGGTGCCGGATATCCCGGTCGCGGGCATGGTGCTGATCCTCGGCATCGACCGCTTCATGAGCGAATGCCGCGCGCTGACCAATATCATCGGCAACGGCGTGGCGACGGTGGTGATGTCGGCGTGGGAGCGCGAGCTCGATCGCACGCAGCTCGACCGCATGCTGCGCCGTGGCGGCGATGAAACGGCCGAACTTGCCGACACCGGCACCGGCGTCCGCTGAGGTTCCGGCCTCCGGGGCGGCTGCGCCTGCCGGCGCGGCCCGCCAGCGGGTATCATCGGCGCGTGTTCCTTCGCCTGCGCCGATGCCACATTCCGACGATTTCCTCGCCGTGCATGATCCCGCTTCCGCCCGCCAGGTGCATGCACCCGGCGACGGCGGCGGTACCTGGCGGGGCTTTGCCGCGGCGCTGGCCGCCGGCCTGGTAGCGCTGTGCTCGCTGACCTGGCTGGTTTCGGTGCAGCGCGGCGTCGACGGCCTGCAGCAAACCACGGCCACCCGCGCCGACCGCTACGCGGCCACGCTGGAGAGCACGCTCGACCGCTACGAGTTCCTCCCCGCGCTGGTCTCGCTCCATCCCTTCGTACACGACCTGCTGGCCGCGCCCGGTGATCCCGCGCGCGTGGCCGCGGCCAACCGCTACCTGGCCGAGGTCAACCGCCGCGCGCGCGCCTCGGCCACCTATGTGATCGCCGCGAACGGCCTCGCGCTGGCCGCCAGCAACCATGACCAGCCGGGCAGCTTCGTCGGCACCGACTACCGCTTCCGCCCGTATTTCCAGAGCGCCGCACGCGGCGAGATCGGGCGCTTCTATGCCATCGGCGTCACCAGCGACGAACCCGGCTACTACATTGCGCAACCCGTGAAGGTGGGCGGCCGCGTGGTGGGCGTGACGGTCGTCAAGCTCAACCTGGAATGGTTCCAGCGCGCGGGCGCCGGGGGTACCGAGCCGGTGATGGTGAGCGACGACCATGGCGTGATCTTTCTCTCGTCGGTGCCCGGCTGGCAGTACCGCACCTTGCAGCCGCTGCCGCCCGAGCTGCAATCCGAACTCGACCGGACCCGCCAGTACCACGACCAGCAGGTCCGGCCGCTACCGCTGGAAGCATTGCAATCGCCGGTCACCCACTGGCTCGGCAAGACCGTGCTGGGCGAGGGCGCGCGGCTGGTGCGCATCGGTGCCGGCGGCAGTGCCGAGCGTTACCTGGAGGTCAGCCGCAAGGTGGGCCCGGCCGACTGGACCATGCAGGTGATGGCGGCGCTCGACCCGGTGCTGGCCAGCGCGCGCAATGCCACGGTGGCGGCGGCACTGGCTTATGCCTGCATGTGCCTGCTGCTGTTCAACTGGCGCCAGCGCAGGCAGCGCGCGCGCGACATCGAGTATGGCAGGCGCCTGCTCGAAGCCGCCTATGACGAACTCGAGCGCCGCGTCGAGGCGCGCACCGCCGACCTGATGGCCATCAACGAGCAGCTGGAGGCCGAGGTGGCGGAGCGTACCCGCGCCGAGAGCGAGCTGCGCGCGGCGCAGGACGAGCTGGTGCAGGCCAGCAAGCTGGCCGCCCTGGGCCAGATGGCTGCTGGCATCACGCACGAGCTGAACCAGCCGCTGGCGGCGCTGCGCACGTTTTCCGACAATACCCGCGTGCTGCTGGAGCGCGGCAAGCTCGACGCCGCCACCGACAACCTGGCCGCCATCGCCGACCTGACCGAGCGCATGGGCAAGATCACCGGGCAGCTCAAGCTGTTTGCCGGCAAGGCGCGCCAGCGCCGCCACGCGGTCTATGTGCGCGCCGCGCTGGATCACGTGCTGGCGCTGATGGCGCCGCGGCTCGCCCTGGTCACGCTGAAGGTGGAGGGCCTGTCGCAGCCGCCCGGGCCCGCGGTGTGGGCCGACGAGCTCAAGCTGGAGCAGGTGCTGCTCAACCTGCTCGGCAACGCGCTCGACGCGCTGGCCGCTGCCGCGCCGGACGGGCCGTGCGTGGAAGTGGCGGTCACCGGGCAGGGCGAGACCGTCGCCATCGCGGTGCGGGACAATGGCACCGGCATCGCCGCCGATGCGCTGCCGAGGCTGTTCGAGCCCTTCTTCACCACCAAGGAGATCGGCCAGGGGCTGGGCCTCGGTTTGGCCATCTCCACGTCGATCGTGCGCGAGTTCGGCGGCCAGCTGAGCGCGGCCGACCGGCCCGGCGGCGGCGCCGAATTCGTGGTGGTGCTGCGGCGCGCACCCTCGCCCGACGGCGCGGCGCCTCGCGCCGCCGTCAATTCCATCTCTCCTTCCCACACTGACACTGAGTGAGCATCGCCATGCAAGACGGATTGCGTGTCCTGTTCGTCGAAGACGAACCCCTGGTACGCCAGGCTACCGCGCAGAGCCTGGAGCTGGCTGGCTTCACCGTGCTGGCGCTGCCCTCGGCCGAAGCCGCCATGCCGCACCTGTCGCCGGACTTCCCCGGCGTGCTGGTGACGGATGTGCGCCTGACCGGCGCCAGCGGCCTGGACCTGCTGCAGCACTGCCGCAACGCGGCACCGGGCGTGCCGGTGATCCTGGTCACCGGGCACGGCGATATCACCATGGCGGTACAGGCCATGCGCGAAGGCGCCTACGACTTTATCGAGAAGCCTTTCGGCGCCGACCGCCTGACCGAGACCGTGCGCCGCGCGCTGGAGCGGCGCGCGCTGGAGCTGGAAAACCACGCCTTGCGGCGCGAGCTGGCCGGCCCGGCGGCGGGTACCCGCATCATCGGGCGCTCGCCGGCCATCGGGCAGGTGCGCACGCTGGTGGCCAATGTCGCCGCCACCGACGTGCCGGTGATGATCAATGGCGAGACCGGCACCGGCAAGGAACTGGTGGCGCGCAGCCTGCATGCCTTGTCGCCGCGGCATCTTGCGCCCTTTGTCGCGCTGAATTGCGGCGCGGTGCCCGAGGCTATCTTCGAGAGCGAGATGTTCGGCCACGAGGCGGGCGCCTTCACCGGCGCCGGCAAGCGCCGCGTAGGCAAGCTGGAGCATGCCTCGGGCGGCACGCTGTTCCTCGACGAGATCGAAAGCATGCCGCTGGCGCTGCAGGTCAAGCTGCTGCGCGTGCTGCAGGAGGGCACGCTGGAGCGGCTGGGGTCCAATGCCTCGATCGCGATCGATGTGCGCATCGTGGCGGCGGCCAAGGGGGATATGGAAGCGCTGGTGGCGCAAGGCACGTTCCGCCAGGATCTCTACTACCGGCTCAACGTGGTGACCATCCCGCTGCCGCCACTGCGCGAGCGGCGCGAGGACATCGTGCCGCTGTTCGAGCATTTCATGCTGGTGGCGGCGGTGCGCTACCAGCGCCCGGCGCCCATCCTGTCCGAGCTGCAGCGCCAGGCGCTGATGCAGCGCGCGTGGCCCGGCAATGTGCGCGAACTGCGCAACGCCGCCGACCGCCTGGTGCTGGGCGTGCCCGAAGGCGGCACGCGCGCCGATGCGCTCGACGACTCCACTCCGCTCAAGGAGCGCATGGAGCACTACGAGCGCGCGGTGATCGCCGATACGCTGGCGCGCACCGGCGGCGCGGTCAGCCAGGCGGCGGACCTGTTGCAGGTGGGCAAGGCCACGCTGTACGACAAGATCAAGCGTTACGGGCTGTAGCGCCGCGTCCGCTCAGCGCCACATATCCCGCATGCGCCCGGCCAGATCCAGCTTGGGCAGCTGCGCCCTGGCAGGCGCGTCCGCCACCGGCGGAGGCGGCGGCCAGGCCCGGCTATGGAACAGCGGCATCACGCGGTTGGGCAGGAAGCGCGTGCGCGATGCATAGACGTGGCGGTCGCCGTAGCCGGTCTGCTGGTGCACATAGAAGCGCTGCGGCACCACGATGTCGAGGTGGTCGCGCGCGCGGGTCATGGCCACGTACAGCAGGCGGCGCTCTTCCTCGATTTCCTCGGTGGTGCCGGTGGCCAGGTCCGAAGGCATGCAGCCGTCGACCGCGTTGAGCACGTAGACCGCCTTCCACTCCTGGCCCTTGGCCGAGTGGATGGTGGACAGGATCAGGTAATCCTCGTCGCGCAGCGGCACGCCGGATTCGTCGCTCGAGGCATCCGGCGGGTCGAGCGTGAGCTCGGTCAGGAAGCGTTCGCGCGAGGCGTAGGTGGCGGCGATGCGTTCCAGCTGCTGCAGGTCGGCCGCGCGGGCCGGGGCGTCGTCGTGCAGCCGCTCCAGATGCGGCTGGTACCACGCCACCACCTGCTCGAAGGCGGATGGCCACGGTGCGGCGGGCGCCATCAGGCTGCGCGCCAGCGCCAGCAGGTCGGGCCAGGCTTCGGCCGCCGCGGGCGGCGCCTCGAACGATTCCAGCGCGAACAGCGGCTCGGTGGCGATCTCGACCGCATCGAGCACGCGTGCCGCGGTCTTGGGCCCCACGCCGGGCAATAGCTGCAGGCTGCGGAAGCCCGCCATGCGGTCGCGCGGGTTCTCCAGCCAGCGCACCACTGCCAGCACATCCTTGACGTGGGTGGATTCCAGGAATTTCAGGCCGCCGAACTTGACGAAGGGGATGTTGCGCCGGACCAGCTCGATCTCGAGCTGGGCGCTGTGGTCGGCGGCGCGGAACAGCACCGCCTGCGACAGCAGCGCCAGCCCGGCTTCGCGCCGCGCCAGGATCTGTTCGACCACATAGCGGGCCTGGTCGGCTTCGTCGTTGACCACGACGATGTCCGGTTTCTCGGCCGAGCCGCGCTCCGACCACAGGTCCTTGGTATAGCGCTCGGCCGCCAGGCCGATCACCGCATTGGCGGCGGCCAGGATGGGCTGGGTCGAGCGGTAGTTCTGCGACAGCGTGACCATGTCGGCCGGCGGCGCGAACTGCGCGGGGAAATCGAGGATATTGCGTACCGTGGCGCCGCGGAAGGCGTAGATCGACTGGGCATCGTCGCCCACCACGGTCAGGCCGCGCCCGTCGGGTTTGAGCGCGAGCAGGATGGCGGCCTGCAGCGCGTTGGTGTCCTGGTATTCGTCCACCAGCACGTGGTCGAAACGCGCGCCCATATCCTGCGCCAGCGCGGGTTCGGCCAGCGCCTGGGCCCAGTAGAGCAGCAGGTCGTCGTAGTCGAGCACCTGCTGCTTTTGCTTGGCTTGCACGTAGCCGGCAAACAGGCCGCGCAGCGCGTCCGTCCACATGGCGTAGCGCGGAAACCACTGCTTCAGCACGTCCTCGAGCGGGGCCTGCGTGTTGACCACGCGCGAATAGATCGACAGGCAGGTTTCCTTGCGCGGAAACCGCGAGGCCTGCGCGGACAGCCCGAGATCGTGCCGCACCACATTCATCAGGTCGGCGGCGTCGCCGCGGTCGCTGATGGTGAAGCTGGGCGACAGGCCGAGCGTCTCCGCATATTCACGCAACAGGCGCGCGCCGATGGCGTGGAAGGTGCCCGACCAGGTCAGCGCCGCGCGTCCCGCGCCGCAGGCCTGCATGCCGAGCGCCTGGTCGACGATGCGTTCGACCCGCCGCCCCATCTCCGACGCCGCGCGGCGCGAGAACGTCAGCAGCAGGATGCGGCGCGGATCGGCGCCGCCCAGCACCAGGTGCGCGACGCGGTGCGCCAGTGTGTTGGTCTTGCCCGAGCCGGCACCGGCAATGATCAGCAGCGGCGCCGCAGGCTCGTGCGTTACGGCCGCGCGCTGTTCCGGATTGAGCGTGGCAAGGTAGGCGGGCGTGGCGGGCGCCTGCGCCGCGACGTTCACGGCGTCGGCATCGGGCCGCCTGATGGCGGGTGCGTCGCAAGGCGCGGCGGCGGGATCGGGATCGAGTAACACGGCAAAGGCCTTTGGGGGTGCCGGGTTGCGCGGGTGCAGTGCCAGGCATGGGCGGAGAAAGCTGCCGGTAACTGTATATCCATACAGGCGGCGCGCGCAAGCCGTGGCCGCCGCGGCATCGTCATGGCAACAAAAAAGGTGCCATGGAAGGCACCTTTCTGGCGGGGCAGGTGGGGGCCGCGCGTATCAGGCGGCCTTGGCGAGTGCGCCATCGAGCAGCTTGTGCAGCGCGTCCCATTCGGGTTCGCCAACGTAGCGCTTGAGGATGTGCCCGTCCTTGTCGATCACGAAGGTGGTGGGGGTGAGCTGCACTTCGCCGAATGCCTTGGCGGCGGTACCGTCCGAATCCATCGCCACCTTGAACGGCAGCTGGCGCGTCTGCGCATAGTTCATCACGTACATGGGCGGGTCGTAGCTCATTGCCACCGCCACGAACTCCAGGCCCTTACCCTTGAACTTGTCATAGGTGCGGACCATTTCCGGCATCTCCTTGACGCAGGTGACGCAGCTGGTGGCCCAGAAGTTGACCAGGTAGACCTTGCCCTTGAGATCGGCGGTGCTGATCTTTTCGCCCGACAGCAGCGTGAAGGTGGCGGGCGGCGCCGCATTGGCCGGCGCGATGGCGCGATAGCCGAACCAGCCCAGCACGGCAACCAGCAGCACGGCCGCGAACACAGGCCAGAGCTTGCGTGGGGCCGGGCTTGCCGCGACGGCGGCGGTGGGGGGCTTGGGGGAAACGGAGGTCGTCATGATGCTCGCCGACAGGTCAGACAGACTGCCATTCTACTGCCGCTGCCGCAGCGCTGCCGAAGGCGTTCGGGCGGGCCGTTCCGCTGCGACGATTAGCCGCAGCATTGCGGCGGCGGCCGGGCGGGGCTGCCGCCGCTTCAGCGCGGCGCGCCGGCCAGCGCCGCGCGGGCCTGGTCGAGCGCCTGTTCCAGGTAGGCGCCGTAGAAATCGGGCTGCATGCCGCGCAGCGGCGTAGCCAGCGAGCGGCCGCGCGCGTCGAGGAAAAGTACCGTGGGCGCCGCCGCCACATTGCGGCTGCGGGCCCATTCGCGTGCCGTGGTCATGCTGCCGTCTGCGTTGCGCAACGGCGTGTTCGCCGTCATGTCGAGCTCCCGCGCCACGATCTCGCCGGCCGCGGCCTGCGGGCCCAGGTAGTTGCGCCGCACGGTTTCGCAGTACACGCAGCCGGGCAGCGTTACCAGCACCACCAGCGGCTCGCCCCGGCTGGATGCCGCCGCGCCTTGCGCGGCAAGGTCGGTCACCGCGGGCAGGGGGGCGGCGGCCATGGCGCTGGCGCTCGCCGTGGCCAGGGCGGCACCCAGCGCCGCCGCGCCGGCAAGGTATGCCGAGGCCAGGGCGCGCCGGGCGCGGATGCGGCGCGATGATTGCGGAATCGACGAGGATTGCATGGAATGGCGAAGTGGACGAGCGCTGGCACGCGGGTTCCCCGATAATAGCGGCTTCCGTCCGTATTCGTGGCGCCGCGCCGGCGGGCCCTGGGTGCGGGATCGCACAATCCCAGGCTAGGTCCGCCGCACGCCTGCCCTATCCGTTGCCGTGATGTCCCACCCCTGGTTCTCCCGCCTGTCGGCGTCCGCGCTTGCCACCGTCATCGCCGTCGCGGCGCTGGCCGCCTGTTCGCCGCGCTATGACTGGCGCACCATCCAGTCCAATGAAGGCGCCTATGCTGCACTCTATCCGGGCAAGCCGACCGGCGCCGCGCGCGAGGTGGCGATTGCCGGGCGCCGGCTGCCGATGACGATGGACGCGGCCCGGGTCGACGAGACCCTGTTCGCGGTCGGCGTGGTGACCTTGCCGGCCGACGATGCGGCGCTGCGCGAGGCGGCGCTCGCGTCGATGCAGGCGGGATTGCTGGGCAACCTGGGACCCCATTCCGCCGATGCGGTCAAGACCCGCAAGGTGACGGTGATGTCGGCCGCAACGCCTGCCGTGGCGCTCGCCGGCGTGGAGTTGCAGGTGGCCGCGGTATCGCCGCAGGACCAGTCGCCGCGGCGGCTCACGGCGCGGCTGGTGGCTTCGGGCGTGCACGTGTACCAGGCGGTCGTGCTGGAAGCCGGCGAGGCCGCCCGCGACCAGCGCCAGGCTGAGCAGATCGACCAGTTCCTGACTGGCTTCCATCCGTTCTGATTTTTTTCGTGGCCGCTGCGCGCCACCGGTTTTTTCGAGGGAGTAACGTAATGCGTTGGGATGTATGGCTGGCCTATTTCGCTGCCTGTTGGGTGATTGCCGTGTCGCCGGGTTCGGGCGCCGTGTTGTCGATGAGCCATGGCCTGTCTTACGGGCTGCGCAAGACCACCACCACGATTTTCGGCCTGCAGACCGGGCTGGTGATCATTCTGCTGGTGGCCGGTGGCGGCCTTGGCGCGCTGCTGCTGGCGTCCGAGCATGCCTTCGCCGTGGTCAAGACGGTCGGCGCGCTCTACCTGGTCTACCTGGGCGTGCAGCAATGGCGCGCGCGGGTGGAGGAGGGCGGGCAGGACGATGCATCGCGGGGCGCCCCCGAGGCGCCGCGCGTTGCCGTGCTGAGCCCGCGCCGCCGGTTTGCCACGGGCTTGCTGACCAATGTCACCAATCCCAAGGGCATTATCTTCATGGTGGCGGTGCTGCCGCAGTTCATCGATCCGCACCACCCGCTCGGGCCCCAGCTTGCCATCCTGGCAGCGACCATGTGCGGCGTGGACCTGGTGGTGATGCACGGCTACGCGCTGCTGGCCTCGCGCATGCGCGGCCTGTTCCGCAATGCGCGCGCGGTGCGCTGGCAGAACCGCGTGTTCGGCGGTGTGCTGGTGGCCGTGGGCACCGCACTGTTCTTCGTCAGGCGCCACCCGGCCGCCTGATCTATCGCTGGCTTCCCGCGGGCGCGTTTGCTTCAATAGGAGAGGCGAGCCGGCAGACCCGCCATCCAGGCGGAGCGGATCGCACCGAAAGACGACCCAAGCGGAGATAAGCAATGCGAAGCGCTTCCACCAGGCTGGCCCTGTTGCATGCGCGGCCGGCCCATACCGTGCCGCCGATGGAGGAGCCGGTGCCACCTGGCATCCCGCCCGACCTGCCGCCGATCGAGGAGCCCCCTCCGCCGTCGGAGCCGCCGGTCGCCGTGCCGCCGCCGCGCCGGCGCGGCTGAGGCAGCTCGGCCGCAGGCGGTACAAGTGGTACGGCAAGGCCGCGCAACGACGCCGGCATCTTCTTGAAATAACCGCTAAGGCGTGCGCAAGGCGCGGCGGTACTGGATTGCCTCGCCCACATGGCCGGGCTGCAATGGCCCTGCCCCCTCCAGGTCCGCCACCGTGCGGGCAATCTTGAGTACCCGGAAATAGGCGCGCGCCGACCAGGCCAGCTTGGTCATGGCGCCGCGCAGCAATGCCTGCGCCTCGGGCGTCAGCGGGCAGTGCAGGTCGATTTCGCGGCCGGACAGGGCGGCGTTGGGTTTGCCCTGCCGCGCCTGCTGGCGGCCGCGGGCGGCCAGCACGCGCTGGCGGACGTCGGCGCTGGACTCGCCGGGCGGGCCGTCGAGCATTTCCTGCTGGTCCTGGGCCGGCACCTCCACCTGGAGGTCGATGCGGTCGAGCAGCGGGCCGGATAGCCGGGACTGGTAGCGCAGCACCTGGTCCGGCGTGCAGCGGCAGGGACGGGAAGGGTGCCCCAGGTAGCCGCACGGGCAGGGATTCATGGCGGCGACAAACTGGAAGCGGGCGGGAAAGTCGGCCTGGCGCGTGGCGCGCGAGATGGTGACGCGGCCCGATTCGAGCGGCTCGCGCAGGACTTCCAGCACGCGCCTGTCGAACTCCGGCAGTTCATCGAGAAACAGCACGCCGTGATGGGCAAGCGAGATCTCGCCGGGGCGGGGGTTGCCGCCGCCACCCACCAGGGCGGCCGCGGAAGCCGTGTGATGTGGCGACCGGTAGGGCCGCTCGCGCCAGCGGGCGGGATGAAAGCCCGCCGCGGTGAGGCTCTGCACCGCGGCGGATTCGAGCGCTTCCTCCAGCGTCATGGGCGGCAGCAGGCCGGGAAAGCGCTGCGCCAGCATGGATTTGCCGGTGCCGGGCGGCCCCACCAGCAAGGCCGAGTGCTGGCCCGCCGCCGCGATTTCCATGGCGCGGCGCGCCTGCGCCTGTCCGCGGACGTCGCGCATGTCGGGGCCGGCGGGGTCGTCCGCGCCGAGTTGCACCAGCGGCTCCGCGCGCACCAGCCGGGCCTCGGGCAGGGGGCCAAGGTGAGCGCAGACTTCCAGCAGCGAGCTTGCGGCATATACCGTGACACCGTCGATCAAGGCCGCCTCGGGCGCGTTCTCCGCCGCCACCACGAAGCTGCGCGGCGGACCCGCGCCCGCCGCCTGCCGCGCCGTATTGTCGCGTCCCAGGCTCATCGCCATGGCCAGCGCCCCGCGCACCGGGCGCAGCTCGCCGGAAAGCGAGAGCTCGCCGGCGAACTCGCTGGCATCCAGTCCATCCAGCGGGACCTGCCCGCTGGCGGCAAGGATGCCGAGCGCGATCGGCAGGTCGAAGCGGCCGGATTCCTTGGGCAGGTCGGCGGGCGCCAGGTTTACGGTGATGCGCCGGCTGGGAAACTCGAAACGGCTGTTGAGGATGGCCGCGCGCACCCGCTCGCGGCTCTCGCGCACTTCGGTATCGGCCAGGCCCACGATATTGAAGGCGGGCAGGCCATTGGCCAGATGCACCTCGACCGACACCAGCGGCGCCTCGAGGCCGGTCAGCGCCCGGCTGCGCAGGAGGGCGAGGCTCATCTCACTCCGGAAGGGTCAAGGAAGTGTTAACGAAAATGGCCGCCGGAATACGGCGGCCATCCTGGCGGTCGGGATGCGAGCCCGGGGTCATCGGCCCCCTCGGGCGTGCGCTGTGCCCAAGGGCTTCAGCCGGTGACAGGCGTGTCGGAGCCGCCGGAGGCGCGGCTTTCCAGCGCGAGCACGCGGGCTTCCAGTTCTTCCAGGCGTGCGCGGGTACGCGCCAGTACTTGCGACTGCACATCGAATTCCTCGCGGGTGACGAGGTCGAGCTTGGAGAAGCCCTGCGTCATCATGCTGCGCACGTTTTTCTCGATGTCCTTGGCGGGAGAGTTGCGCAAGGCTTCGCTGACCTTGCTCTGGAAATCGTTGAACAGGTCGCTGGGTTTCATGGTGATTCTCCTTTTGCACTGTGTTGGTGCGGGTGTCTGGGTGGGCGGCATCGGCATGCTGCATTGCGGTGCACCCGGCTGGGGCGCGGTCTAAGGCGGTGCTTGCCCGGCACTTGCCGCCAGCATGGGCCGATTATCGCGCGTCAGGCGCGCCCAGGAAAGCGCCAGCGCGGGCTGGTAACACCTTTTAACGTCTGGGCGGATGCGGCTAGTGCGCCAGAGCAACAAATCCGGGCGGCCCTTGCGTCATATTGAAACCCATGGAAGACCCCAGCCTGGCCTGGCACGGCAGTTGCAGTAATGATTCCGGGAGTCTGGATTCACAAATCACTTTTAAGCACGCGAGTACCGAGCCAGAGGAAAAGGAGAACAAATCCATGAAGAAGTTGGCCTTTGCAGTCAGCGCCAGTGCAGTTGTACTTTGCGGCCTCACATCCGCCGCCTTTGCCCAGAGCACCGCTCAGGAGGGGGGGGCATCCACCGATGCCGCCGCGGCGCAAGCCTCGCCTCACACCTTCACTGCCAACGTGACCCTGGCCAGCGAATATCGCTACCGCGGCCTGATGCAGACCAACCGCCGGCCGGCAATCCAGGGCGGCTTCGACTATTCGCATTCGAGCGGTTTCTACCTGGGTAACTGGAACTCGAGCATCAGCTGGCTGGGCGACAGCAACGCCAAGGTGTCCGCGCCGATCGAAATGGACTTCTACGGCGGCTTCAAGAACACCTTCACGCTGGCCGGCCTGGAATGGAACTACGACGTCGGCGTGCTGCAGTACTACTACCCTGGCGACTACCCGAACGGCTTCACGCGTCCGTACACCACCGAAGCCTACGCCGGCATCGGCTACGGCCCCGTGTTCTTCAAGTACTCGCAGGCGCTGACCAACCTGTTCGGCTTCGCCGACAGCAAGTACAGCTACTACGCCGACCTGTCGGCCAACGTGCCGCTGAACTTCTGGGACCTGACGCTGAATGCGCACGTGGGCTACCAGAATGTGAAACACGTGAACAGCGCCTCCTACACGGACTGGAAGCTGGGCCTGACCAAGGACCTGGGCAAGGGCTTCTCGCTGTCGGTGGCCTATATCGACACCAATGCCCACAAGTCGGTCTATACCAATACATCCGGTCGCTATGTCGGCAAGGCCACGGCCTGGGCGGCGATCACCAAGACTTTCTAAACACGCATCAGGTTGAGCGGGCGCCGGACGGATACCGGGCCGTCCCGCTCTGAGGAGAAATCGGATGAAACTGATCATCGCCGTCATCAAGCCGTTCAAGCTCGACGAGGTGCGCGAAGCGCTCTCGGACGTGGGCGTGTCCGGCATCACCGTGACCGAAGTCAAGGGTTTCGGCCGCCAGAAGGGCCACACCGAGCTGTACCGGGGCGCGGAATACATCGTGGATTTCCTGCCCAAGGTGAAGATCGAGGTGGCGGTTCCGGACGATGTGGTCGAACGGGCCATCGAGGCAATCGAGAAATCGGCGCGTACCGGCAAGATCGGCGACGGCAAGATCTTTGTCGCCCCCATCGAGCAGGTCATCCGCATTCGCACCGGCGAGACCGGCGGCGATGCGCTGTGACGCATAGCCCAACGACAAGAGGTTAATCACAATGAAATCCTGGTTCAAGCGCATCCTGACAACCGGCGCCGTGGCGCTGGCCCTGGGCACGGCCGGCATCGGCCTGTCCACCCACGCCGTGGCGCAGGACAAGCCCGCGGCCGAGGCCTCGGCACCGGCCGCATCCGCCGCCGCACCCGCTCCCGCGCCCGCCGCCGCCGCTCCTGCGGCAGCAGCGCCGGCGGCGCCAGCCGCAGCACCCGCCGCCGCGCCTGCACCCGTGCCCAACAAGGGCGATACCGCCTGGCTGCTGATTTCCACGGCCTTCGTGATTCTGATGACGCTGCCGGGCCTGGCACTGTTCTACGGCGGCCTGGTCCGTTCGAAGAACATGCTGTCGGTGCTGATGCAGTGCCTGGTGATCTTCTCGCTGGTGTCGCTGCTGTGGGCCATCTACGGCTACAGCTTCGCCTTCACCGAGGGTAATGCCTTCTTCGGCGGCACCGACCGGCTCTTCATGAAGGGGCTCACCGTTGACGCGGTGGCCGCCACCTTCAGCAAGGGCGTGGTGGTACCGGAACTGGCCTATTTCGCTTTCCAGTGCGCCTTCGCGGCGATCACCTGCGGCCTGATCATCGGCGCCTTCGCCGAGCGCGCCAAGTTCTCGGCGGTGCTGGTCTTCGTGGTGATCTGGTTCACCTTCTCGTATATCCCGATGGCCCATATGGTCTGGTTCTGGCCTGGTCCTGACCTGTACACCGATGCCGCAGCGGGCGCGGCGGCCACGGCCAAGGGCGGCTGGCTGTTCCAGAAGGGAGCGCTCGACTTCGCCGGCGGCACGGTGGTGCACATCAACGCCGCCGTGGCTGGCCTGGTGGGTGCCTTCATGTTCGGCAAGCGCATCGGCTTCGGCCGCGAGGCACTGCGTCCGCACAGCCTGACCTTCACCATGGTTGGCGCCTCGCTGCTGTGGTTCGGCTGGTTCGGCTTCAACGCCGGCTCGGCGCTGGAAGCCAACGGTTCGGCCGCGCTGGCCTTCGTCAACACCCTGCTGGCAACCTGCGCCGCGGTGCTGGCCTGGACTTTCGGCGAGTGGATCAGCAAGGGCAAGCCCTCGATGCTGGGCGGTGCTTCGGGGGCGGTGGCCGGCCTGGTGGCCATCACCCCGGCTGCCGGCTTCGTCGGCCCGATGGGCTCGATCGTGATCGGCATCGCCGCTGGCCTGCTGTGCCTGTGGGGCGTGACCGGCCTGAAGAAGCTGCTGGGCATGGACGACTCGCTCGACGTGTTCGGCGTGCACGGCGTCGGCGGCATCCTGGGGGCGCTGCTGACCGGCGTGTTTGCCGCGCCGAGCCTGGGCGGCACGGGTGTCTATGACTACGTGGCCAACAAGGTTGCGGACGACTATTCGATCGTCGGCCAGGTGTGGATCCAGCTGCAAGGCGTGCTCACTACCATTGTGTGGTCGGGTCTGGTCGCCTTCGTGGCCTACAAGCTGGTGGATATGCTGATCGGCCTGCGGGTGCCGGAAGAAGAAGAACGCGAGGGCCTGGACATCACCTCGCACGGCGAGACCGCATATGAGGCCTGATCGTAAAGGTGTTGTGCTGGAGAGCTGATTGGGAATCTTCTCTCAGGAGTTTCGCCCGGCCTTGTGCCGGGCTTTTTTCACTCCGGTGTCCGCATCGTGACGGCATCGGGAGCGATCCCGGCGTCATCGGCCCCGATCGGGGCATCAGCCGCGGGCAGAAGCCGGCCGTGGCCGGCTTTTTCGCTAACTGCTTAAATCCGATCTTAAAAAGCTTCAATTGTCTTTGGCGGGTGGCGCACATACAGTGCCAGTGAGGCAGTTTCCTCCACCTGCAGAACGCTCCCCGTATCTGTCAGGCCATTTGAAAGCGCGGCTCCGGTCGCGCTTTTTTTTTGCGCCCGGCGCCATCAGAGGCCACCGGCGCCGGCGCTGGGCCACCCGGGCTTTGCCGCGGATCCGTGCGCGCGAGGCCCTCTTTTATTCCCGGCGGGCACCCCCATATCCATCTCCCTTATCCCTTATGCCGGCGCTCGCATATGCTTATTCAGGCAGCGCCTGCAGCCAATTGGCCGTTCCTCTACAATCTGGGCGAACGATAAAGACGATCAATAGGATGTATATGGTCCCGCATCTCATCACCGCGCTGAACGGTCCGCTGCTCGAGCTGGAAAAAAAGATCCTGGATGCGACGCCGTCCATCGAGCGCTGGTTCAGGCTGGAATGGCAGGAACATACGCCACCGTTCTACTGTTCGGTCGATCTGCGCAATGCCGGCTTCAAGCTGGCCCCGGTCGATACCAACCTGTTCCCCGGGGGCTTCAACAACCTGGCGCCCGAAATGCTGCCGCTGGCGGTACAGGCTGCCATGGCGGCCATCGAGAAGATCTGCCCGGACGCCAAGAACCTGCTGCTGATCCCGGAACGCCACACCCGCAATATGTTCTACCTGCAGAACGTGGCGCGGCTGTCGCTGATCATGCGCCAGGCCGGTCTCAATGTCCGCCTGGGCTCGCTGTCCGAAGACATTACCGAGCCCACGCCGATCGAGCTGCCCGACGGCCAGACGCTGGTGGTGGAGCCGCTGGCCCGCCTCGGCGTGCGTGGCCGCCGCCTGGGGCTGAAGGACTTCGATCCCTGCTCGATTCTGCTCAACAACGATCTTTCCGCCGGCATTCCGCCGATCCTGGAAAACATCAATGAGCAGTATCTGCTGCCGCCGCTGCACGCGGGCTGGTCGACGCGGCGCAAGTCCAGCCATTTCGCGGCCTACGATGAAGTGGCCAAGAAGTTCGCCAAGCTGATCGACGTCGATCCGTGGATGGTCAACCCGTACTTCGCCAAGTGCTCCGGCATCGATTTCCACGAGCGCGTGGGCGAGGAGGCGCTGGCTGACTCGGTCGAGGCCGTGCTCAAGAAGATCGCCAAGAAGTACCGCGAATACGGCATCAAGGAAACCCCCTATGTGGTGGTCAAGGCCGATGCCGGCACCTACGGCATGGGCATCATGACCGTGCGTGATCCGGCCGAAGTCAAGGGCCTGAACCGCAAGGAACGCAACAAGATGAGCGTCGTCAAGGAAGGCCTCGAGGTCAACGACGTCATCATCCAGGAGGGCGTGCACACCTTCGAGAAGGTCAACGAGGCGGTGGCCGAGCCGGTGGTGTACATGATCGACCGCTATGTGGTCGGCGGCTTCTACCGCGTCCACACCGGCCGCGGCAATGACGAGAACCTGAACGCGCCGGGCATGCATTTCGTGCCGCTGGCGTTTGCGCCCAACGGCATCCCCGACAGCCATGCCAAGCCTGGCGCGGCGGTGCCGAATCGCTTCTATATGTATGGCGTGGTGGCGCGGCTGGCCTTGCTGGCGGCGTCGCTGGAACTCGAGAAGACCGACCCCAATCCGATTCTCTGAGGCGGCGCTGCCCGTGCGGCAGCGCCTTGACGTGCCGCGCGGTCCGCGCGGCAACCCTGCTACCGGGACGAGCCACCATGCGCATTCTGTTTATCACCGACCCGCTGCACACCTTCAAGACCTACAAGGACTCGACCTACGCCATGATGGTCGAGGCGGTCGAGCGCGGGCACGAGCTGTTCCATTGCCTGCAGTCGCAACTGTCGCTGTCGGCGCATCAGGTCGAGGCGGTCGTGCATCCGCTGGAACTGACCGGCGACCCGCACGACTGGTACCGCACCGGCGGACCCAGCCTGCAGCCGCTGAGCGGCTTCGATGCCGTGCTGATGCGCAAGGATCCGCCCTTCGACATGGAATACGTGACCAGTACCTGGCTGCTGGAGCTGGCCGAGTCGCAGGGCGCCAACGTGTTCAACAAGCCGCAGGCGATCCGGGACCACTCCGAGAAGCTGGCCATTGCCCAGTATCCTGAATTCATCACGCCGACCCTGGTCACGCGGGACGCCGAGCGCATCCGCGCTTTCCATGCCGAGCACCGCGACGTCATTCTCAAGCCGCTCGACGGCATGGGCGGGATGGGCATCTTCCGCGTCGGCGCCGATGGCCTGAATCTCGGCGCCATTATCGAGACACTGGGCGAGGACGGCGCGCGCACGCTGATGGTGCAGCGCTATATCCCCGCCATCAAGGACGGCGACAAACGCATCCTGCTGATCGGCGGCGTGCCCGTGCCGTACTCGCTGGCGCGCATCCCCAAGGATGGCGAAGTGCGCGGCAACCTGGCCGCGGGCGGCACCGGGCGGGCCCAGGCGCTGTCGGCGCGCGATCGCGAGATTGCCGAGTCGCTGGCGCCGGGCTTGTGGGAGCGCGGCTTGCTGCTGGTCGGGCTGGACGTGATCGGCGACTACCTGACCGAGGTAAATGTGACGAGTCCGACCTGTTTCCAGGAAATCACGCAGCAGACCGGTTTCCAGGTCGCCGCCATGTTCATCGACGCGCTGGAGCACGCGGTGCAGGCCCGTGCTGCCTGATCCGCTGGCGCCGCGCCAAGCCGGGGCGCGGCACTGAATCACCGGCCGGTGTGCCTGCTACAATCGCGTCAATCCAACGGATTCACCACCATGGCAGGCATTCTGATCATCGCGCACGCCCCGCTGGCTTCGGCATTGCGCGATTGCGCCGCCCACGTCTACTGCGGCCAGCCTCAGCGGCTCGAGGCTATCGACGTCACACCCGACGCCGAACCCGCGGCAGTGCTGGCCGAAGCCCGGCGCCGCGTTGCCGAACTCGGCGAAGACAACGGCGTGCTGGTGTTGACCGATATCTTTGGCGCCACTCCGGCCAATATCGCCGCGCGGCTGGCCGAGCCTGGCCGCGTCAAGGTGCTTGCCGGGGTCAACCTTCCCATGCTGGTGCGTGCCATTTGCTACCGCGCCGAGAAACTCGACCAGCTCGCCCTCAAGGCGCTGGCGGGCGGCTCGCAGGGTGTGCTGCAGGTAGGCTCCACCACCGTCCAGAACCAGATTGCAAATCATCCCGACAAATATGCTGCAGAGGGAAACCAACATAATCAATAAGCTCGGGCTGCATGCCCGGGCTTCCGCCAAGCTGACGCAACTGGCGGGCAACTTCGTCAGTCAGGTCAAGATGTCGCGCAATGGTCGGCAGGTCGACGCCAAGAGCATCATGGGCGTGATGATGCTGGCCGCCGGCATCGGCTCCACCGTGACCATCGAGACCGATGGGCCCGATGAGCAGGAGGCGATGGATGCCTTGCTGGCGCTGATCGCCAATCGCTTCGGCGAAGGAGAATAGGACGGCGGTTCGGGATGGCGACGGCGGCACCAGGTGCCGCAGGGCGCCTGGCCGGGGCTGTACGCTTTATCCTGAATCGACCGCCAAGGTTGCTGGCCCAGGCCAGACTTTTTAAACGTTCCTGACGGAGCGGCACATGCCATTTGCCCTGCACGGCATCCCGGTCTCGCGCGGCGTCGCCATCGGGCGCGCGCATCTGCTGGCGCCTGCCGCGCTCGATGTCTCCCATTATCTGGTCGACGAAGATCGGCTCGATGCCGAGGTGGAGCGCCTGCGCTCGGCACGCTCGGCGGTCAAGGCCGAACTGGTCGCGCTCAAGCGGGACCTGCCGCGCGAGGCGCCGGAAGAGATGGGTGCCTTCCTCGACGTGCATGCCATGATCCTCGACGACGAGGCGCTGGCGCGCGAGCCCGAGGCGCTGATCCGCACCCGGCGCTACAACGCCGAATGGGCGCTGACCACACGGCTCGAAGAGCTGATGCGGCAGTTCGACGAAATCGAAGACGAATACCTGCGCGAGCGCAAGGCGGATATCCGCCAGGTGGTCGAGCGCATTCTCAAGGTGCTGGCCGGCGCGGCCATGCTGGCCCCGGCGCCGGCGCCCCCTTCGGTGCTGGCCCCGGACGGCGAGCCGGCGCCAGGCGTGATCGTGGTCGCCCACGATATCTCGCCTGCCGACATGCTGCAGTTCCGCCATACCGTGTTCCACGGCTTTGTCACCGACCTTGGCGGGCGCACCTCCCATACCGCCATCGTGGCCCGCAGTCTCGACATCCCCGCAGCGGTGGGCGTGCAGAGCGCCAGCGAATTGATCCGCCAGGACGACTGGGTCATCATCGATGGCGACGCCGGCCTGGTGATCGTCGATCCGTCCGCCATCATCCTCGAGGAATACCGCCACCGGCAGAGCGAGCGCGCCCTCGAGAAGAAGCGCCTGCAGCGGCTGCGCCATACGCCGGCGGTCACGCTGGACGGGCTGGAGATCGACCTGCTGGCCAATATCGAGATGGCCGAGGACGCCACCGCGGCGTTGTCAGCCGGTGCCGTGGGCGTGGGGCTGTTCCGTTCGGAATTCCTGTTCATGAACCGGCGCGGCGAGCTGCCCGACGAAGAAGAGCAGTTCGAGGCCTATCGTGGCGCGGTGGATGCCATGCACGGGCTGCCCGTTACCATCCGCACCATCGATATCGGCGCCGACAAGCCGCTCGATGGCCGCGACGGGCGCGATGGCCGTGGCGACGACTTCGAGACTGCGCTCAACCCGGCCCTGGGCCTGCGTGCGATCCGCTGGTCCCTGTCCGAGCCGGCCATGTTCCTGACGCAGTTGCGGGCGCTGCTGCGGGCCTCCGCCTTCGGCCCGGTGCGGCTGCTGATTCCGATGCTGGCCCATGCCCGCGAGATCGACCAGACCCTGGACCTGATCGCGCAGGCCAAGCACCAGCTCGACGCGCGTGGCCAGGCCTTCGACCCGAATATCAAGGTCGGCGCCATGATCGAGATCCCGGCCGCCGTGCTGATGCTGCCGCTGTTCCTGCGGCGCATGGATTTCCTCTCGATCGGCACCAACGACCTGATCCAGTACACGCTGGCGATCGATCGCGCCGACAATGCCGTGGCGCACCTCTACGACCCCCTGCATCCGGCGGTGCTGCAGCTGATCGCGCGCACCATCCGCGAGGCCAATCGCGCCAGCGTGCCGGTGGCGGTGTGCGGCGAAATGGCCGGGGACCCCGCCATGACCCGGCTGCTGCTCGGCATGGGGCTGCGCGAGTTCTCGATGCATCCGTCGCAGCTGCTGCGGGTCAAGCAGGAGATCCTGCATGCCGATTGCGAACGGCTGGAGCGCCTGGTGGACCAGGTCCTGAGCGCCTATGAGCCCGAGGAACTGGCCAGCGCGCTCAAGCAGCTCTGACAACCCTGATCGCTGCAAGGTTTTTCGAAAATCCAACACTGCGAGGGCGCGTTTTCCATCACTTTCCTTGCCGGGTGTGACGTAGTCTTTATGCGTTTCGCCGGGCATAAGTGCTGCATCCTTGATATGTTCCCTTTGTGGCTTAATGGGAATTGTTATCATTTTCGATCTCTGATATTCTGACGTACATCGCGGGTGACATGCCGGTGTCACCCCTCTCCCAAGGAGGGATTTGTGTACGTTTGCATCTGCAATCAGGTAACCGACCGAGAAATCCATGGCGCTGCGCATCTTGGCGTGGCCACGCTCGACGAGCTGGCTGAAACGCTGGGCGTGGGCACCTGCTGTGGCCGCTGCCGCGAATGCGCCCAGCAGGTGCTTTGCGAAGGCGTGGCGGCGGTGCGCAACGTAAAAGTCGCCACCATCCAGGTCGTGGACATTTCCTCCTGTTCCTCGTCCGGGCCACGTGCCATAATGGACACTCGGGACCCGGCAGTCGCGAACGACCAGCGCACCGAGCTGGTTGCTTGAACTCGCCCGCAACTATCAGGTTGCGGCGCGTATTCGCATTTTCCGACTGCATGCGGCGTGTCTTGCGCCGCTTCGCGTTTTTGCGGGGGCCCGATGCAACAGGAGCCTCCAATGAAAGGTGACAAGAAGGTCATCCAGCATCTGAACGCACAGCTGAAGAACGAGCTGACCGCGATCAACCAGTATTTCCTGCACGCCCGCATGTATCGCCACTGGGGCCTGAAAAAGCTCGGCGACGTGGAGTACAAGGAGTCCATCGGCGAGATGAAGCACGCCGATCGCCTGATCGAGCGTATCCTGATGCTTGACGGACTGCCGAACCTGCAGGACCTCAACAAGCTGCTGCTGGGCGAAGACACCCCGGAAATGCTCAAGTGCGATCTCAAGCTCGAGCAGGGCGCGCATGCCACCGTCAAGGAAGGCATTGCCTACTGCGAATCGGTCGGCGACTACGTCAGCCGCGAGATCCTGGTCGATATCCTGACCGACACCGAAGAACATATCGAATACCTGGAAACGCAGCTCGACCTGATCGACAAGGTTGGCCTGCCGAACTATCTGCAATCGCAGATGGAGCCGGGCGAGCAATAAGCCGCCCCGCGTTTCATCCCGTCGGCCGCCAGCTCGCACGAGCGCAGTGGCCGCGCCCGCGCGGCGCCTCCCGGTGCTGCCGCCGCCCGCGTTCAGGCAGTAACCCTTATCATTCAGATTCCCATTCGAGCGTTGTTCCGGCATGGATGCAGCCGGCCCGCCCGCCCGCGCGTTGCCGGGGTGCGTGCGCAGCGGCAGATTCCGCAGCCGCATTCCACACAGAGAAGGAGACATCTTCATGGGACCGTCCGTTCGCCTGACGCAGTACAGCCACGGTGCCGGCTGCGGGTGCAAGATATCCCCGCAGGTACTCGATGTGATCCTCGCCGGCAGCGGCGACCAGCACCTGGATCCGCGCCTGTGGGTCGGCAACGCCTCGCGCGACGACGCGGCGGTGTATGCGCTGGACGGGCTGGAGAGCGGCCGCGGCGTGGTTTCCACCACCGACTTCTTCATGCCCATCGTCGACGACCCCTTCGACTTCGGGCGCATCGCCGCCACCAATGCCATCAGCGACATCTACGCAATGGGTGGCGACCCGCTGCTGGCCATCGCCATCCTCGGCTGGCCGGTCAAGCTGTTGCCGCCCGAAGTGGCGCGCGAGGTCGTGGCCGGCGGACGGCGCGCTTGCGAGGATGCCGGCATCCCGCTCGCCGGCGGCCACTCCATCGATGCGCCTGAGCCCATCTTCGGGCTCGCGGTGACGGGCGTGGTCGAACGAGCCCACCTGAAGCGCAACGACACTGCTACCGCTGGCTGCCGTCTCTACCTGACCAAGCCGCTGGGCATCGGCATACTGACTACGGCCGAGAAGCAGGGCCGGCTGCGCCCCGAGGACATCAACCTGGCGCGCGACTGGATGTGCGTGCTCAACCGGCCCGGCAGCCGCTTCGGCAAACTGCCGGGCGTGCGCGCCATGACGGATGTGACCGGTTTCGGGCTGCTCGGGCACCTGGTCGAGATGGCCGATGGCAGCCGCCTGACCGCTTGCCTCGATCACGCCGCGGTACCGCTGTTGCCGGAAGTGCTGCGCTATGTCGAAGCCGGCTGCGTGCCGGGCGGTACCCAGCGCAACTTCGATAGCTACGGCGCCCGGATCGGTTCGCAGGGCGGCCCGCTGAGCGAGGTGCAGCGCGCCGTGCTGTGCGATCCGCAGACCAGCGGCGGCCTGCTGGTGGCGGTCGAGCCCGCCGGCGAGGCCGAATTCCATTCCGCTTGCGCCGAATTCGGCCTGGCGCTGGCACCCATTGGCCAACTCGTGCCGCAGGGCAGCCATGCGGTCGAACTGACCTGATGCCAATGCGCGAGGATACGGCGGACTTCCGCCAGCTCTTTCTCTCCGGCGCGCCGTTGCTGGACGCGCGCGCGCCGGCGGAATTCGCCCGTGGGGCCTTTCCGGGTGCGGTCAACCTGCCGCTGATGGACGATGACGAGCGGCATCAGGTGGGGTTGTGCTATCAGGAGCAGGGGCAGCCCGCCGCGATCGCGCTGGGGCACCGCCTGGTGTCGGGCGAACTGCGCGCCGCACGGGTGGCTGCCTGGGCCAGCTTCGCGCGGGCCCATCCCGATGGCTACCTGTACTGCTTTCGCGGCGGGTTGCGCTCGCAGATCGTGCAGCAGTGGCTGCGTGACGATGCCGGCGTCGCCTACCCGCGTGTGACGGGCGGCTACAAGGCGATGCGCAGTTTCCTGATCGAGACCCTCGATGCAGCCGCGGCGGAGTGCAATCTGCTGGTGCTCGGGGGGCTCACGGGAAGCGGCAAGACCGAACTCATCACCGAACTGATCGCCGGGCCGGGCGCTGCCGTCGACCTGGAAGGCCACGCGCGCCATCGTGGTTCGAGCTTTGGCAAGCGGGCGGTGGCGCAGCCTGCGCAGATCGACTTCGAGAACGGCATGGCGATCGACCTGCTGCGCCGCCGCGCGGCGGGCCATCCGGCCCTGGCGGTGGAGGATGAGGGCCGCTACATTGGCGGGCGCAACCTGCCGCGCCCCTTCTATCTCGCCATGCAGGCAGCGCCGCTGGTCTGGCTGGAGGAGCCCTTCGAGGCGCGCGTGAACCGCGTGCTGGAAGACTATGTGCTCGGCCTGTCGGGCGAGTTCATGGCGGCGCTCGGCGAGCAGGCGGGATTCGCCGCTTACGCGGGGCGCCTGCGCGAGGCCATGGCGGCGATTGCCGCGCGTCTCGGCGGCGAGCGCTACGCGCGCCTCGCGGATCTGCTGGAACAGGCGCTGGCGCGCCAGGCGGAGAGCGGCGATACCGGCCTGCACCAGGGATGGATCGCCGTGCTGCTGAGCCAGTACTACGATCCGATGTATGCCTACCAGCGCGAACAGCGCGAGGCCAGGATCGTGTTCCGCGGCGGGCGTGCCGCCGTGCTGGACTACCTGCGCGAGCGCACGCGCGCCTGAACAGGGCGGCACGCATGCGGCGGGCCGGCGGCCGCTGCCGTCGTGGCCCGATGACGCTCAGCGAGCCGGCCGGCCGTCATTGACGTCATGGCCGCCACCGCACACCTCGCAATCCGGCACGCGGCCCAGGCGCATGGTGGTCCATTCCATGCCGAGCGCGTCGACCATCAGCAGGCGGCCGGCCAGGCTGTTGCCGACGCCCATCAGCAGCTTGAGGGCCTCCGCCGCCTGCACCGTGCCGACCATCCCCACCAGCGGCGCGAACACGCCCATGGTGGCGCAGGCGACTTCCTGCGCCGGCTGGGAGGGCGGGAACAGGCAGGCATAGCAGGGCGCGCCCGGCTGGCGGCGGTCGAATACGCTGATCTGCCCGTCGAAACGCAGTGCCGCGCCGGACACCAGCGGCACACTGTGCGCCACGCAGGCCCGATTGACGGCCTGGCGCGTATCGAAGTTGTCGCAGCAATCGAGCACCACATCGGCATCGGCCACCAGTCGAGCAAGCTCGCTGGCGCCGACGCGCGCCTGCACCAGGCGCACTTCGATGCCCGGGTTGATGCGCAGCATGCCTTCGCGCGCCGACTCCACCTTGGGCCGTCCGATATTCGCGGTGGTGTGGATTACCTGCCGCTGCAGGTTGGTCAGGTCGACGACATCGTCGTCGACCACGGTGACGGTGCCGACGCCGGCGGAGGCCAGATAGGGCAGGGCGGCAGCGCCCAGCCCGCCCGCGCCGATCACCAGCGCATGGCTGGCGAGCAGCCGGCTCTGTCCCTCGATGCCGAGTTCGTCGAGCAGGATGTGCCGCGAGTAGCGCAGCAGTTGATCGTCGTTCATGGCGTGCAATGCAAGAGCGGCCCCGCAGGGCCGCTCTTGTCCGTCAGGTCTTCAGGGAGCCTTGCCGGTCGGCGTGCCCAGCGGCGTCCCCAGCGGGGCGCTCGCCGGCGCGGCGCCTGCCGGCGGCTTGCCGGGTGCGGCGGCGGGCTTGGCCGGGCTGGTGCTCTTGACAGCCTTGGCGGGCTTGTCGGACGACGCCAGTGCCTCGAGCTTCGACTTGGAGCGCTTGACCGGCTGGCCTTCGAGCTGCGCGACAGCCTGCTGCAGCATGAAGTCCTCGGCCGAGCCGAATTCGATCGGCTTCTTCTTGCGCTCCTTTTCGCGTTCTTCCGGCGTCTTCTTGGCGTTTTCCTCTTCGAGCCGGCGCAGCTCCTCGACGCGGCGCTGCTCGCGCTCGTTCATCTCGGGCTCTTCCGATTCCTGCTTGTTGTGCAGGTGGCGCTCGGTATCGATCTCGCGGGTGATCAGCGCATCGTCAGGATCGCCTTCCGGGTTCTGGTCGACCGGGATGTCCGGGCGGATGCCCTTGGCCTGGATCGACTTGCCCGTCGGCGTGTAGTAGTACGCGATGGTCAGCTTGATGCCGGTGTCGTTGGTGAGCGGGCGCACGGTCTGCACCGAGCCCTTGCCGAAGGTGGTCTTGCCCATGATCAGCGCGCGCTTGTGGTCCTGCAGCGCGCCGGCCACGATTTCGGAGGCCGACGCCGAGTACGCGTTGGTCAGCACCACCATCGGGATCTTCTTGTACAGCGCAGGCAGCCCCTTGAGCGGATCGTCCTCGAGCGACGACAGCCGATAGTTGTTGAACGTGGTCTTGTAGACGCGCTTGGCATCCGGCACCTGGCCGTTGGTCGAGACCACGGTCACGTCGTCGGGCAGGAAGGCCGCCGCCACGCCGACCGCGCCTTGCAGCACGCCGCCGCCGTTGTTGCGCAGGTCCAGGATCACGCCCTTCAGGTTCGGGTTCTTCTGCGCCAGTTCGTCAAGCTTCTTGCCGAGGTCGGCGACCGTGCGTTCCTGGAAGCTGGTCAGGCGCACCCAGGCGAGCTTGTCGTTGTCGATCAGCTTGGCCTTGACCGACTGCACGCGGATTTCGGCGCGGGTGATGGACACCGGGAAAGTGCGCTCATCGCTCTTGCGGTAGATGGTCAGCGTGACCTTGGTGCCGGGTTCGCCGCGCATGCGCTTGACCGCCTGTTCCAGCGGCAGGCCGCGCACGGGCTTGTCGTCGATCCGGGTAATCAGGTCGCCGGGCTGGATGCCGGCGCGGAAGGCGGGGGTGTCTTCGATCGGGTTGATGACCTTGACCAGCCCTTCTTCCTGGGAGATCTCGATCCCCAGGCCGGCGAAGCGGCCGCGCGTGCCTTCCTGCAGTTCCTTGAAATCCTTCTCGTCCAGGTAGGCCGAGTGCGGATCGAGGCTGGCGACCATGCCCTTGATGGCTTCGGTCAGCAGCTTCTTGTCGTCCACCGGCTCGACATATTCGCGCTTGATCTGGCCGAAGATGTCGGCCATCAAGCGCAACTGCTCCAATGGCAGGGGCCCCGATGAATTCTGCGCGGTGGCCGAGATCTGCAGCGTGGCCAGCACGCCGGCAACGAGTCCGGCAGAAACAAGACTGATGTTCTTGAGCGTCTTACGCATGAGGGCTGCCTGAACGTGTGAGGATTATGCTGTGTCGGAACCGGCCTGGCGCATCACGCCAGCCGGCTTTGTCCGACAGTATAAGAGGGAGTGGCAAAAAAGGCCTGGGCCACTGCATGAGGTAGCCGGAGCGGCGCCAGGGGAGGCGCCCGCCCGGCCTTGGCCTCAGCGTGCCTTGCCCTGGTTCGCCACGGCGGCCAGGGAGGCGGCGATCGCTTCCTGGTCGCCCAGGTAGTAATGACGCAGCGGGCGCAGGTCGGCGTCCAGCTCGTACACGAGCGGGGTGCCATTGGGGATATTGATGCCAACGATATCGTCATCCGAGACCTGGTCCAGGTATTTCACCAGCGCGCGAATGCTGTTGCCATGGGCTGCGATCACCACGCGCTTCCCCGATTTGATGTCGGGCGCAATGGATTCGTTCCATAGCGGCAATACGCGGGCGACCGTGTCCTTCAGGCATTCGGTCAGCGGAATCTGCTCGCGCGGCACTTGGGCGTAGCGCGGATCCTCGTAAGCGGCGCGCGGATCGTCCACTTCCAGCGCCGGCGGCGGGGTGTCGTAGCTGCGGCGCCATACCAGCACCTGCTCGTCGCCGAACTTGGCGGCGGTCTCGGCCTTGTTCAGGCCGGACAGCGCACCGTAGTGGCGTTCGTTCAGGCGCCATTCGTTGCGCACCGGAATCCACATCAGGTCCATTTCGTCCTGCACGTGCCACAGCGTGCGGATAGCACGCTTGAGCACCGAGGTATAGGCTACGTCGAAGCCCATTCCGGCTTCGCGCAGCAGCTTGCCGCCCAGCTTGGCCTGGGCTACACCGGTATCGGTGAGGTCGACGTCGACCCAGCCGGTGAAGCGGTTTTCGAGATTCCACGTGGATTCGCCGTGGCGGATGAGAACGAGTTTGTACATGCTGCTTCCAAAGCGTGAGAAACCTGTGTGCGCCCTGCCACATACCGCCACTCGTGTGTCAACTAGGAGACAATGGCGGGTCGCAGGCGCGAAACCGTCTATTTTATAATGCCGCCGACTCAACCCACCGGAATGCCAACGTGAATTTCTTCGCCGACTACAACAACCTTGCCTTGATCGCCCTCGCCATCGTGTCGGGCGGCCTGCTGGCCTGGCCCGCCATCTCGCGCGGAACCTCCGGCAAGACCGTCAACCCGGCCGCCGCGACCCAGCTGATCAACAAGCGCAATGCGGTGGTCGTGGATATCCGGGACGCCACCGAGTTTGCCAAGGGCCACCTGCCGCAAGCCAAGAGTGCGCCGCTTTCCGATCTGGCCGCGCGTGCCTCCGGCCTTGCAAAGGACAAGTCCGTCCCCATCATCGTCGTGTGCCAGACCGGCCAGCGTTCGGGCAAGGGCCAAGCGGCCCTGAAAGAAGCCGGTTACAGTGAGATCTATTCGCTCGAAGGCGGCCTGGCCGCCTGGCAGCAGGCAGGTCTGCCCGTAGTCAAGTAAGCAGGCGGGCGGCGCCCGTCCGGGGTGCCGGGGGCAGGTCCCCCGGCGGCCTTGCCCTGCCGGTGCCCGAGCTACGTCCAGAGTCCCGTTTTCAAGGAGAACCGCATGGCCCGCGTTGTGATGTACAGCACGGTAGTTTGCCCGTATTGCCAGATGGCCGAGCGCCTGCTGAAGGCCAAGGGCGTCGCGACGATCGAAAAGATCCTGATCGACCGCGAGCCTGGCAAGCGCGAGGAAATGATGACCCGCACCGGGCGCCGCACCGTGCCGCAGATCTACATCGACGAGACCCATGTGGGTGGTTTCGACGACCTCTCGGCGCTCGATCGCCAGGGTGGCCTGGTGCCGCTGCTGGGAGCCTGATACGTCGCCAGTCCGGCCGCGGGTGAATTCGCCACCCGCGTCATGTACCATATGCGTTTTCCAACCGGGTGCCGACCCGGCCCGTCAGCCGGGGCGTGCCCGCGCAGACCGGTCCGTATGCCCGGCGTCCAATGCCCTTTTTCCGGAAGCCTTTCATGAGCGACCAGCAGAACAATCAACAGGAAGACCAGCCGTTCTTCAATATCCAGCGCGTGTACCTGAAGGACATGTCGCTCGAACAGCCGAATTCGCCCGGCATCTTCCTTGAGAGCGAAGCGCCGGCTGTCGAAGTGCAGGTGAACGTGGGTGCCTCGCAGTTGCAGGAAGGCATCTTCGAGGTGGTGGTGACCGGTACCGTGACCACCAAGGTGCAGGACAAGGTGGCTTTCCTGGTAGAAGCCCACCAGGCTGGCATCTTCGATATCCGCAACGTGCCGGTGGAGCAGCTCGATCCGCTGCTGGGCATCGCCTGCCCGACCATCCTGTATCCGTACCTGCGCGGCAATATCGCCGACGTGATCACGCGTGCCGGCTTCCAGGCCATCCACCTGTCGGAAATCAACTTCCAGGCGCTGTACGAGCAACGCCTGCAGGCTGCGATGGAAGAAGCCGAGGCGGCACAGGGCGGCAGCAGCGGCATCGTGATGCCCGACGGCAGCCAGGCCCGCCACTGATCCTGGCGCGGCATGTCGCAAAGACGGGGCCTCGGCCCCGTTTTGTGTTTCCGGCCAGCGTAGTCTTGCCGTATGTGGCCTGCGGGCTTAACCAGCGAGGCAAACCGCCATGAAGATCACTTTTTTCGGTGCAGGTGCCTGGGGCACCGCGCTTGCCAGCCATGCCGCAGCGGCCCACGATGTGGTGCTGTGGGGGCGTGACGCCGCCCAACTGGCAGATATTGGCGCCGATCGCGTCAACGCAGCCTACCTGCCCGGCGTCACATTGTCGGGACGGCTCGCGGTCGAGCCCGGCTTCGAGCGTGCCGCGGCGCATGCGGACGTCGAAGGCGGCCTTGTGATCATCGCCACGCCAGTCTCGGGCCTGCGCGAAATGACCCGCAGGCTGGCGGCAAGCCAGACTGCGGGATTGCGCATGCTCTGGCTGTGCAAGGGCTTCGAGGCTGGCACCAATGCCTTGCCGCACCAGATGGTCAGGGACGAGCTGGATGCCGCCGGCCGTCTCGCCGACACCAGCTATGGCGTGCTGACCGGCCCCAGCTTCGCCCGCGAGGTGGCGCTCGGGCTGCCGTGCGCGCTGACCGTGGCGGGCACTTCGCCCGCGCTTTCCGAGCTGGCGCAACATGCTTTCCACCACCACGCCATGCGCATCTACGGCAGCGACGACCTGGTCGGTGCCGAGGTGGGCGGCGCGGTCAAGAACGTGCTGGCGATCGCCACCGGCGCCAGCGATGGCCTGGGCCTCGGCCTGAATGCGCGCGCCGCGCTGGTGACGCGCGGCCTGGCCGAGATGACCCGGCTCGGGCTGGCGCTGGGCGGGCGGGTCGAGACCTTCATGGGCCTGGCGGGCATGGGCGACCTGATCCTGACCGCCACCGGCGATCTTTCGCGCAATCGCAAGGTTGGTCAGCAACTGGCCGGCGGCATGACGCTGGCGCAGATCCTGGCGGAGCTGGGCCATGTTGCCGAAGGCGTGCGCTGCGCGCAGGCGGTGGCGGCACTGGCCGCGACCAAGGGCGTCGACATGCCGATCACGCGTGCGGTCTGCGCGGTGCTGTTCGAGGGGCTGCCCGCCGCCGACGCGGTAGCGCAATTGCTGCAGCGTGACGCACGCGATGAGTGAGTACGTGCCGATGCGGCTGGCTTTGCGCCGCCTCCATGCGTATTCATTCCGTAGCGGCCTGTGGCAATTTGCCGCAGGCCGTATGTTCTCCGATACGCGCGATCTTTCCTGATCCCATCTTGATGATTCCGAAGGCGAGGCGCTTGCGCGCCAGCCTTCGTCCCCCACCATGTCCCAAGACTCACTGGCGGCCCGCCGCCGCGCCCTGATCACTCTTGCCGCCTGTGTTCTGCCCGGTACGGCGCTGGCAGGCCCCGCATCGGACCGGTCCTGGCCCACGCGGCCGATCCGCATGGTGGTGCCGTTCCCGGCAGGGTCTTCGCCCGACCTGATCGCACGCCTGCTGACGGAAAAGCTGGCCGTGGCCCTGGGGCAGCCGGTGGTGGTGGAAAACCGCCCGGGCGCGGGCGGCAACATCGGCACCGGCGTGGTGGCAAGGGCGGCCCCCGACGGCTATACCCTTGTGCTCACCATCAACGGTCCGCTGGTGACCGCGCCGACGCTGTCGCGCCATCTCGGCTACGATCCCGTGCGCCAGCTCGCGCCCGTGTCGCTGGTGGCGACCTCGCCCAATGTGCTGGTGGTGGATGCCCGCCTGCCGGTGCACAACGTGCGCGAGTTTGTGGCGCTGGCCAAGTCCCGCCCGGGCGAGCTGAACTACGGTTCGGTCGGCAACGGCAGCGCTGCCCACCTCGCCATGGAGCAGCTCAAGGCGGCCGCCGGGATCGACCTGCAGCACGTTCCCTACCCGGGCTTCGCGCAGATCACCACCGCCATGGTCGGCGGCCAGGTACAGGCCGGTTTCATGGTGCCGGCGATCGCCATGCCGCTGGTGACCGCCGGCAAGCTGCGCATCATTGCCGTCACCACCAGCGGGCGCACCAGCCTGCTGCCCGCCGTCCCGACCGTGGCCGAGTCCGGCTACCCCGGTTTCGAGGCGATCTCCTGGCAGGCCGTGCTGGCGCCGGCGGGCACGTCCGCGCCGGTGATCGACAGGCTCTATCGCGAATTGGTGGCCATCATCGGCAGCGAGGACGTGCGGGCCAGGATGCGGGCGCAGTATTTCGTGCCGGCGGGCACGGCGCCGGCGTCGTTGCGGCAGACCATGGCCAGTGAGAAGTTGCGGTGGGATAAGGTGATCCGGGTGGCGGGGGTGCAGGCGGAGTAGGTTGGGTTTGGCGTGGGGCTTGACTGCTTGAAGTCAAAGGCAGTTTCACCTCCCCCGCGGGGAGCCGAACCTTCACGGCTCGCTTCGCATCGCGTGACCGGTGGTCCGCTTCGCGGGCCACGGATTTGCTTCAGGCTATTTCAGGCGCCGCCGGCGAAGCCGTTCTGGCGCCAGGCTTCGAATACCACCACGGCCACCGTATTGGAGAGGTTCAGGCTGCGGTTGTCCGGCCGCATCGGCAGCCGGATGCGTTGCGCGGCGGGAAACCATTCGCGCCGTTCCGGCGCCAGTCCGCGTGTTTCCGATCCGAACACGAACCAGTCTCCGGGCTGGAAGGCGACCTGGCCGAAGGGCGTCGAGCCGTGTGTGGTCAGGGCGAACATGCGCGTGGGGTCCGGTTGTTCGCTTGCCATCAGCGCGTCCCAGTTCTCGTGCACGCGCATGCTCGCGTATTCGTGATAGTCCAGGCCGGCACGGCGCATGCGCGCATCCTCGAGCGGGAAGCCGAGGGGCTTGACCAGGTGCAGGCGTGCCCCGGTGTTGGCGCAGAGACGGATCACATTGCCCGTGTTGGGAGGGATCTCGGGTTCGACAAGGACGACATTGAACATGGGGTAGGGGCGGGCCGGAGGCGCCGCAACCGTGAAACGCTGCGCAGCTTACCCTGCCGGGGGCGGGCTGTCACGCCAGGGTGGGGGAGGTGGCCCGCGTGCGCGTCACATCATCCGGCGGCGCTGCCTATGGCGTGCGCAGCGCGACAAACAGTGTCACGCGTGCCGCGCCTTGGGCTTTCAGGACCCGCGCCGCTTCGCCCAGCGTGGCGCCGCTGGTCATCACGTCGTCCACCAGGCCAATGTGCCGGCCCGCGACATCGCTGCCCCGCCCAAGGCCGAAGGCGCCTTGCAGGTTGGCCTGCCGCTCGGCCAGGTCCAGCGTGGTCTGGGCGGGTGTGTCGCGCAGGCGCGCCAGCAACGTTGGCGCGGCGCGCACGCCGAGACGGCGTGCCAGCGGCCGCGCAATCTCCCAGGACTGGTTGAAGCCGCGTGCCGCCAGCCGCTGCGGCGACAGCGGGACTGGCGCCAGCATATCGGGCAGCGCCCGGCCGGCTTCCCAGCGGCGCGCCAGTTCGTTCGCGAGCCAGTCTGCCAGCGGCAGCACGCCACCGAACTTCAGGGCCAGCGCCAGGCCGTCCTGGGGGCTGGCGTAGTCGCCCAGCGCCACGGTGGCGTCGAAGGACGGCGGCTCATAGCGGCAGTGGTTGCAGAGGCCGGCATCGCCCGGCCCGGCAAGACGCCGGACGGCACCGCCGATGGGACGGGCGCAGCAATGGCAACGCGGCAGCGGTGTCAGCAGCGCATCCGCGCAGCCATTGCATACGGTCTCGTCCTGCACGGTACCGCACAGCGCGCAGCTCGCTGGCAGCAGCATGCGCAGCAGGCGGCCCGCGTGCCGGCGCAACATGCTTTCGCCCGGGTGCGCCGCGCGGCGCGCTCCCGGCGCGTGCGTGGCATGCGGCGCCGGCGTGGCCCGCCGGCCCGTGCCTGGAGCGCCGGCGGCAGGCGTGGCGGGGCGCGCGTATACTTGCGGTCCGGCCGCGGCGTTTGCTGGTGCGCGCGCCCTCTCCCGGCCGGACGCTTCCGTCCGGCCGTCGTCTCCATCCTCTTGCTGCCTGGTTTGCCCGTGTCCCTGCATGACGCCGACTCCCCTGATGCTTATTTGCCGCCTGCGCGGCTGACCCGCCTGGCTTTCGACCGGCGCAGCGCCGGATTCGGCCAGCTTGATTTCCTGTTGGGCGAGATCGGCCAGCGCATGCAGGAGCGCATGCAGATGATCCGCCTGGCGCCGGCGCGTGCCCTCGACATCGGCTGCGGCCATGGCCGCGGCCTGGCGGCGCTGCGCGCCCAATACCCGGACGCGCAGATCGCCGGCCTGGACATCTCCGCGGCCATGCTGCGCGAGGCGGCCCAGCGCGATCCCCAGCGCCGCCCCGGCCAGGCCGGATGGCTCGGCCGCCTGCTCGGCAAGCGCCCGACCTTCGACCTGGTGCAGGGCGATCTTGCCACATTACCCTTCGCTCCGGCCAGCTTCGACCTGCTGTGGTCCAATCTCGCCCTGCACTGGCACCCCGAGCCACACAGGGTATTCCCCGAGTGGCACCGCGTCACCCGCGACGAAGGCCTGGTCCTGTTTTCCCTGTTCGGGCCGGATACGCTGGCGGAACTGCGCGCCGCCTTTGCCGAAGTCGACGGCGACGTCCATTCGCTGCGTTTTGTCGATATGCACGACATCGGCGACATGCTGGTGCACAGCGGCTGGTCCACGCCCGTGATGGACATGGAAACCCTGACCGTCACCTACGAATCGCCGCGCACGCTGCTGCGCGAAGTACAGGCCTTCGGCGGGCTGCGCGTGCCGGCCGGGGCGGGCCAGGGCCTGCGCGGCCGCAAATGGCTGGAGGCGGTGCTGGCGGCGCTCGAGCGCCGCCGCGGCGCGGACGGGCTGATTCCGCTGACCTTCGAGATCGTTTATGGCCACGCCTGGAAGCTGGCGCCGCGCGGCAGGCAGGCGGTCGACGAACTCGGGCATGCCGTGGTGCCGCTCGAAAAAATAGGCCGCGCCCGGCAGCGGCGGTAACGTTGCCGGCATGCGCGCAGTGGCCGCGCGCACCTTCCTGATGCACAAAAACTTCCCGCGCGCTAGCCCCCTGGTCAAGTAGCGGCCTTGTCCGAGTAGACGAAGCGCCCTATAATGCGCCAGTTTGTCGCAGTAGTCCCCTGGCAGAATTTGCCCCGGAATCGCACGCTCATGGTGCAGCCTGGGCGCAGTCATCCCGGGCGGGCATCCGAAGCAGAGCGGTTGGCGATGCAAGACTTGGGTATCGCATTCCAGACGGCGCAGGACAAATCCGACGGCGGTGCCGGAGGATCTGGCGCGCCGGGTAAAGACTGGCTGATGAAGCGGAATTGCTCGCTGTCTCCACGCCAGGTCGGCTGGTTTTACCTATCCATCGTCGTTGTCTCGCTTGCCATCGCCTCGTTTTTCGCGTGGCGAGGGTCATGGCTCGTGCTGCCCTTTGCCGGGCTGGATGTGCTGGGCCTGGGCATTGCCCTGCTGGTCTATGCGCGGCACGCGACAGATTACGAACGTGTCAGCCTGGCCGATGGCATGTTGGTGGTTGAATCGGTCAGCGCGGGGCAGCTTACGCGGCATGAATTCAATCCGCTGTGGGTGCGGGTTGAACTGGGTGAATCATTACGGGCGCTGGTGTTGCTGCGCTCGGGTAAGTGCGCTGTACAGGTGGGGTGTTTCGTTGACCCGTACAAGCGGCGAAAGTTCGCGCAGGAACTCGTATCGGCTTTGCGTTGCCTCTGAGGAGGCGGTTTGAAGCCCGACGAGTGACAGATTTGAATCTGTAAATTGGGTAGATAACAAAATGAAAATGTGGAAGAAGGCATCCGCAGCATGTCTGGTGGGCTTGTCCCTGCTCACCGGTCAGGCAGCCTTGGCAGTGGAGGACATGCCAGGCGGCCCCGCAGTGCGTCAGCTCAATCTGACCGAGCCGGTCACCAAGATTGCCGAGCAGATTCACTGGCTGAACTGGATGATGCTGATCATCTGTACGGTGATCTTCATCGGCGTTTTCGCGGTGATGTTCTATTCCGTGTTTACGCACCGCAAGTCCAAGGGCGCCAAGTCCGCCTCCTTCCACGAAAGCATCACCGTCGAGGTGATCTGGACCATCATCCCCTTCCTAATCGTGATCGGCATGGCCCTGCCTGCCACCAAGACGGTCGTGGCGATGAAGGACACCACCAACGCCGACCTCACCATCAAGGCCACTGGCTACCAGTGGAAGTGGGGCTACGACTACCTGAAGGGTGACGGCGAAGGCATCTCCTTCGTGTCGACCCTGACCACCCCGCGCGACCAGATCAACAACGAGGCGCCCAAGTCGAACACCTACCTGATGGAGGTGGACAACGAGATGGTGGTGCCCGTGAACAAGAAGGTCCGCGTGGTGCTGACGGCCAACGACGTCATCCATGCCTGGATGATCCCGGCCTTCGGCGTCAAGCAGGATGCGATTCCCGGCTTTGTGCGCGATACCTGGTTCAAGGCCGAGAAGGTCGGCGTGTATCGCGGCCAGTGCGCCGAGCTGTGCGGCAAGGAGCATGCCTTCATGCCCATCGTCGTGCGCGTGGTGTCCGACGCCGACTACGCCAAGTGGGTCGACGGCAAGAAAAAGGAACTCGCGGCCAAGGCCGACGACCCCAACAAGACCTGGACCCTGGACGAGCTCAAGGCCCGTGGCGAGAAGGTCTATACGGCCAATTGCGCGGTCTGCCACCAGCCGAACGGCAAGGGCGGCGGTGCCTTCCCGGCGCTGGACGGCTCCAAGATCGTCAATGGTCCGGACGCCGGCCAGATGCATATCCTGCTCGAGGGCAAGGGTGCCATGCCGGTGTGGAAGCATCTCTCCGATACCGAGCTCGCCGCTGTCATGACCTACACCCGCAACAGCTGGGGTAACAAGACCGGTGAAGTGATTCAACCGAGCGATTTCGTGAACGCCCGCGCCGGCAAGTTCCGGGAAGGCGGCGGCGCACCTGGCGCCTCCGGCGGCGATGCCGCGCCCAAGACGGAAGACAAGCCCGCTGAAAAGCAGGCAAGCGCCGCGGGTGACCGCGCGGCAGGCTGAACAGGATTTCAGGAGTTTTCGCGATGAGTACTGCTACCCCGGACGCGCTCGCCCACCCGCACGACCACGCCCACGATGAGCACCACGATCATCCGCATGGCTGGCGCCGCTGGCTGTTCGCCACCAACCACAAGGACATCGGTACGCTGTACCTGCTGTTCTCCTTCACCATGCTGCTGTCTGGCGGCGTGCTGGCATTGCTGATCCGTCTCGAGCTGTTCGAGCCGGGCCTGCAGTTCTTCCGTCCCGAACTGTTCAACCAGTTCACCACCATGCACGGCCTGATCATGGTGTTCGGCGCGATCATGCCGGCCTTCGTCGGCTTCGCCAACTGGATGATCCCGCTGCAGATCGGCGCATCCGACATGGCGTTCGCGCGCATGAACAACTTCAGCTTCTGGCTGATGCCGCCGGCAGCGCTGCTGCTGGCGCTGTCGTTCTTCGCCCCGGGCGGCGCCACTGCCGCCGGCTGGACCCTCTACGCGCCGCTGTCGGTGCAGATGGGCCCCGGCATGGACATGGCCATCTTCGCCATGCACATCATGGGCGCGTCGTCGATCATGGGTTCGATCAATATCATCGTCACGGTGCTCAATATGCGCGCACCCGGCATGACGCTGATGAAGATGCCGATGTTCTGCTGGACCTGGCTGATCACCGCCTACCTGCTGATCGCCGTGATGCCGGTGCTGGCCGGCGCCATCACCATGGTGCTGACCGACCGTCACTTCGGCACCAGCTTCTTCTCGGCAGCCGGCGGCGGCGACCCGGTGATGTACCAGCACATCTTCTGGTTCTTCGGCCACCCCGAGGTCTACATCATGATCTTGCCGGCGTTCGGGATCATCTCGCACGTCGTGCCGACCTTCGCCCGCAAGCGCCTGTTCGGCTATAGCTCGATGGTGTACGCGACCGCCTCGATCGCCATCCTGTCGTTCATCGTGTGGGCCCACCACATGTTCACCACTGGCATGCCGGTGACCGGCCAGCTGTTCTTCATGTACGCCACCATGCTGATCGCGGTGCCGACGGCCGTGAAGATCTTCAACTGGATCGCCACCATGTGGCGCGGCTCGATGACCTTCGAGACCCCGATGCTGTTCGCGATCGGCTTTATCTTCGTGTTCACCATCGGCGGTTTCACGGGCCTGATGCCGGCGGTTGCGCCGATCGACATCCAGTTGCAGGACACCTACTTCATCGTGGCGCACTTCCACTACGTGCTGGTGGCGGGCTCGCTGTTCGCGATGTTCTCGGGCTTCTACTACTGGGGTCCGAAGTGGAGTGGTTTCATGTACAACGAAACCCGCGGCCAGATCCACTTCTGGGGCTCGATGATTTTCTTCAACGTCACCTTCTTCCCGATGCACTTCCTGGGTCTGGCAGGCATGCCCCGCCGCTATGCCGACTACCCGACCCAGTTCGCCGACTTCAACGCCATCGCCTCGATCGGCGCGCTGGGCTTCGGGCTGATGCAGGTGTATTTCTTCTTCTTCGTGGTGCTGCCGTCCTACCGTGGTGGCAAGGCAGCCGGGGACAAGCCCTGGGAAGGCGCAGAGGGCCTGGAGTGGACCGTGCCGTCGCCGGCTCCGTTCCATACCTTTGAAGTGCCGCCGCAGGTCAAGTAAGCCGTATCAATGCGCGGAAGGATGGGCAAAGCCCGTTCTTCCGCGTCACCCAAGCACGAAGCAAGGTGTTATGCAGGATCCAAACAAAAGTCCATCGCAGGCAGACCGCAAGGCCTCCAATCGTCGTCTCGGCCTGATTCTTTTCTCGATCGTGATGGTTTTCTTTTTGGGTTTCTTCGCCAAGATGATCCTTCTTGGCTGACGCTGCAGGGAATCGAGATGAGCATGGACCAGCAGTCGAACGATGCCACCGACAAGGGCTTTAACCGCGGGATGTTGCTGCGGTTGCTGGTGGTGGTGGCGCTGATGTTTTCGTTTGGCTATGCGCTGGTGCCGCTGTACAAGAAGATCTGCGAGATCACCGGCCTGAACGTGCTGACCACGCGCGACCTGTATGGCGGCCAGGCAAAGAACACGCAGGTGGACAAGACCCGCACCATCACGGTCGAGTTCGATTCCAACGCGCGTGGGCCCTTTGCCTTCCGTCCGGTCAAGAGCAGCATGGAAGTGCACCCGGGCGAAATGACCACCATCGTCTACGAAGTGGCGAACGGGCAGGAGCGCGATATCTCGGCCCAGGCCATTCCGAGCTACCTGCCCAAGCTGGCCACGCAGTATTTCAAGAAGATCGAATGCTTCTGCTTCAAGCAGCAGACGCTGAAGGCAAAGGAAGCACGCGAGATGCCGGTGGTGTTCGTGATCGATCCGGACCTGCCGAAAGACGTAAAGAACATTACGCTGTCCTACACCTTCTTCGAGGTCGGGGCGCCGGTGGCGCAAGTGCCGCATGGGCCGCTCGATGCGCAGCAGGCCGGAGCGGGCAAGGGCATTTGAGTTGCAGCTGCCGTCGCAGCTGAAGTGGTTGTGGGGGGTGTAGCCGTGGAAGAAATGAAGGACGCGGTCAAGCGCAAGCTGTCGTTTGCGCAGACCCTGCGCGCGGTGTTCTGGTCGTTTATCGGCCTGCGCAAGGGAAGCGAGCATGAGCGCGACATGGCCCAGCTCAACCCGGTCCATGTGATTGTCGCCGGCCTGATCGGGGTAGCCATCCTGATCGCGGTGCTGATTACCGTCGTGCGCGTCGTGGTAGGGTGAGGCCACGCAGCACGGGGCAGGGCAGGAAAAAAGTAAAAAAGCAGGGCAAAAGCAGCCGCCGGTCCCGTCAGGGCTGGATGTGCGGATAACGATTACTGAATCAGAGACTCTGAGCTGGAGAAAAAAGAATGAGTGCGAATCGCGCAAACGCTCCGTACTACTTCGTACCGGGCCCCTCGCGCCATCCGATCACGGCAAGCTTTGGCTTGCTGATGACGGCCGGGGGTGCCGCTGGTTGGGTAAACGGGCAGTCCTGGGGGCCGTACCTTTGCGGCCTGGGCCTGCTGTGGTTCCTGTTCGTGCTCAAGAGCTGGTTTGGCGACGCCATCAGTGAATCCGAGACCGGCAAGTATGGCAAGAACATCGACCTGTCCTTCCGCTGGTCGATGGGCTGGTTCATCTTCTCCGAAGTGATGTTCTTCGCAGCGTTCTTCGGCGCGCTGTTCTATGCCCGCAACATCGCCATGCCGTGGCTGGGCGACCTGAACAACAAGATCCTGTGGCCCGACTTCGCCGCAGTGTGGCCGAACTCCGGACCGGCCGGTGTGGTGGAAAGCTTCCAGACCATGGGTCCGTGGCCGATCCCGACCATCAATACCGCCTTGCTGCTGATGTCCGGCGTGACGCTGACCTGGGCGCACCATGCCTTGCTGGCCAACAAGCGCAGCCAGCTGATCCAGGGCCTGGTGCTGACCATCCTGCTGGGCGCGGTCTTCATGTGCTTCCAGGTGTACGAGTACCATCATGCCTACACGGAACTGAACCTCAAGCTGACCTCGGGCATCTACGGTTCCACCTTCTTCCTGCTGACCGGCTTCCACGGCTTTCACGTGACCATGGGCGCGATCATGCTGACGGTGGTGCTGGTGCGCGTGCTCAAGGGCCACTTCACGCCCGATCACCACTTCGCCTTCGAGGGTGCCGCCTGGTACTGGCACTTCGTCGACGTGGTGTGGCTGTTCCTCTACATCGTGGTGTACTGGCTGTAAGGCACCCGACTGCAGTGGCCGCCGGCGACGCCGGCGGAATCGCCTGAAGGCCTGGCTTTTCGGCGAAGAACAACAAAAAACAAGCGCCGCAGGAGTTTTGCCAGCCTGCGGCGCTTGTTTTTTGTGGTTCAAACCAGGTAGCCAGGGTGGGCCGAGAGCCGCGCCAGGCTCAAGGTCCCATGCGGATGCCCGTGCTCTGTATCCAGCCCATCCAGTGCGAGAACAGGATGAAGATGAACAGTGCCACGGAAAAACCGACCCGGAACATCAGCGAGCGCATCATGTTTGGCGTCTTGCCGCGGTCGCGCATCATGAAGAACAGGGCGGAGGCCAGGCTGCCGACGATGAGGATGAACGCGATGATGATGATGATGCGCATGGGGGGCCCGCAAGCGCGGGGTCAGCTGGAGGTGAGGCGCCATTATCGCACCCGTGCGTGCGCAACAGCACACCGGAGCCGTCAGTGAAGATATGGCGCGGGCTCAGCCCGGTACCCATTGCCGCTGCGCTGGTGGTGATCGCCGCCACCTGCGCACTCGGCAACTGGCAGCTCAACCGTGCCCATGAGAAGCTGGCGCGCGCCGCCCGCCTGCAGGCGCTGGCGGCGCAGCCGCCGCTGGAGGTCGGACGTACCCTGGTCGAGGGCCAGGTGGCGGAGCGGCGGGTCCGCGTGCGCGGCCGCTTCGATGCAGACCACACCGTTTTGCTGGACAATCGCCCCCACGGCAACGGAACCGACAGCCGTGCCGGTTTCATGGTGCTGACGCCGCTGCGCGTCGCGACGGAAGATGCTGGCGCGCCGGCGGTGCTGGTGCTGCGTGGCTGGCTGCCCCGCGATGCTCAGGATCGTACGCGCATCGCACCGTTCCCGACGCCCAGGGGGGAGGTGGTGCTGGACGGTACCGCGCTCTCCACGGTGCCCAGGGTCTTCAGCCTGGGCCAGGGCGCTAGCGCGGAGGCGGGCCGGAAAATCCGCCAGAATGTGGATCTTGCCGCTTTCTCCAGGGAGCTCGGCGTGCCTTTGCAGCCCTTTGTGCTGGAGCAGCGCAACGACAGCGGCGACGGGCTCGAACGCGACTGGGCGCCGGCAGATAGCGGTGCGGACCGCAACTATGGCTATGCCTTCCAGTGGTTCGGGCTGGCCGCGCTGACCCTGGTGCTGCTGGTGACGCTGAGCTGGCGGCGCGCGGCGCGCATGGCGGCCTGAGGCCGCCGGCGGGCTAGCCCGCGATACGGCACGCACCCGGCAGCGAACCCCTATGGAACGTGGCGGTCAGATGACCGCCGCCGCTGATAACGACAGACAGACCGACAGACCGACGAAACGCCATGCAACAACCAGATCCCGCTTCGGCCCAGGCCGCCCGCGCCGCGCCGCAAGATCCGCGCATCGATGCCCGCACCCGCCGCGGCCGCATGCAGATGCTGCTGCTGTTGCTGGTGTGCGCCTCGCCGGTGATCGCCTCCTACCTGACCTACTACGTGTTCCGGCCGGCGGGCGGGCAGACCAATTACGGCACGCTGATCGAGCCGCAGCGCCCCATGCCGGCGGCGCAGGTCGGCAACGAGCGTGCGGAGTCGGTGCCTCTCGACAGTTTCAAGGGCAAGTGGCTGCTGGTATCGGCCGACGGTGCGGCCTGCGACGAAGCCTGCGCCAGGAAACTGTTCACCATCCGCCAGATCCGCGCGGGCCAGGGCCAGGACCGCGAGCGCATCGTGCCGGTGTGGCTGGTCAGCGACGACGGCCCGATCGATGCCCGCCTGTCGGCCGCCTACAATGAGCCCTACGCCGGGGTGCGCTTCCTGCGCGCCGACCGCGCCGCGCTGCAGAAATGGCTGCCCGCGGAGCCTGGCGCCCGGATCGAGGACACCCTGTTCCTGGTAGACCCGCTGGGAAACCTGATGATGCGCTTCCCCAAGGATCCAGACCCCAAGAAAATGAGTTCGGATCTGAAGAAGCTGCTCAAGTACTCTCATATCGGGTGAGACGCGCATGCTGCTCCAACTCGCCATCATCGGCGTCCTGATTGCGCTGTTCCCTCTCAGCTACGTACTGGTCAAGGGAGACCGCAACAAATACCGCAAGCTGGTGTGGATCACCGCCTTCCTGACGCTGGACCTGATCATGTTCGGCAGCTTCACGCGGCTGACCGACTCGGGCCTGGGCTGCCCGGACTGGCCGGGATGCTATGGCCACTCCAATCCGCATTCGGCCATGGAGCCGATCCGTGCCGCCGAGACTGCCTTGCCCAGCGGGCCCGTCACCATCACCAAGGCGTGGATCGAGATGATCCACCGCTACTTCGCCATGGCGGTGGGCGTACTGATCATCACGCTGACGGTGCTGGCCTGGGTCAAGCGCCGCGAACTCAGGCAGTCGCCCTGGTTTGCCACCGGCGTGCTGCTGCTGGTGTGCGTGCAGGGCGCCTTCGGCGCCTTCACCGTGACGCTCAAGCTGCAGCCCATCATCGTGGTCACGCACCTGATGCTGGGCATGAGCCTGCTGGCGGCGCTGATCTGGCTCGGCTCGCGCAACGATCCGCGGGGGACGATCGCGCCCGCGGCCGGGGCGCTGCGCTGGCCGGCGCGCATTGCGCTGGCCCTGCTGGTACTGCAGATATTCCTCGGCGGCTGGGTGAGCACCAACTACGCGGTGCTGGCCTGTACCGATTTCCCGCTGTGCAACGGCCAGATGGTGCCCGAGATGGACTTCCGCCACGGCTTCACCCTGTGGCGCCAGCTCGGCATGACCGCGGACGGCGATTACATTCCCCACGCCGCGCTGGTGGCGATCCATTGGGTGCATCGCGGCTTTGCCTTCATGGTGCTGGCCTTCCTGGCCTGGTTCGGCCTGCAGGCGCGCCGTTTTGCCGGGCTGGCGCGCAGCGCCGGCTGGCTGCTTGGCATGTTGGTGCTGCAGCTGGCCACCGGGCTTTCCAACATCGTGTTCGACTGGCCGCTGGTGGCCGCGGTGGCGCATAACGGCGGCGCGGCGGTCTTGCTGCTGCTGCTGGTCCGCCTCAACTACAATGTAGGGCTCGCGGCCCGGTCCGCAGACATTGCCACGGACGTGCCGGCCGCCGCGCGCGCCACATGAAAGACAAGAACTCCCCAGTGGTTACAGCTACCCACACTCATCCCTTCGGACGGGTTCGTCACCTGGTCCGCCAATACGCCGCCCTGACCAAGCCACGCGTGACGCAGTTGGCCGTCTTCTGCGCCATCATCGGCATGTTCCTGGCCACGCCCGGCATGGTGCCGTGGCCAGTGCTGATCGGTGGGGCCGCCGGCATCTGGCTGCTGGCGGGCGCGGCTTTCGCCATTAACTGCCTGGTCGAACAAAAAATCGATGCGCTGATGCGCCGCACCGCCTGGCGCCCTTCGGCCACCGGCGAAATCACCACGGCGCAGACCCTGGTGTTTTCCGCCGTGCTGGGTGGCGCGGGGATGTGGCTGCTGCATGTGTATACCAACGACCTGACGATGTGGCTGACGGTCGCCACCTTCGTTGGCTACGCGGTGGTGTACACCATTCTGCTGAAGCCGGCCACACCGCAGAATATCGTGATCGGAGGCTTGTCCGGGGCCATGCCGCCGGCGCTGGGCTGGGCGGCCGTGGCCGGCGACGTGCCGGCCGAGGCCTGGTTCCTGGTGCTGATCATCTTCACCTGGACGCCGCCGCACTTCTGGGCCCTCGCGCTGTACCGCCGCGCCGACTACGCCAAATCGGGCCTGCCCATGCTGCCGGTGACGCACGGCGAGCGCTTCACGCTGCTGAACATCCTGCTGTACACCCTGATCATGATCGCGGCCACGCTGCTGCCCTTTGTGTACGGCATGTGCGGCTATATCTACCTGGTGGCCGCGCTGGTCCTGGGGGGCATTTTCCTGGCGTACGCGCTGAAGCTGTTCCGCAACTATTCGGATGCGCTGGCGCAGCGCACTTTCCGTTTTTCGATCCTTTATCTCTCGCTGCTGTTCGCCGCGCTGCTGATCGATCACTATTTCAAGTTCCTGCCGCAGGCCTGAGCGGCCCGCAGCGGAATCCGCGCCACGGCTTGCGACATCTTGTCGCGGCGTGAGCGCGTGGCGGCCCCGATCGGCGATACTGCTGTAATCCGTCAATGTGACCTTGCCGTGCCCGGACTCTCTCCGGGCTGTTCCGGGCCGTCAGAACTCCTTGAATCCGCATGCCAAACCGCCTTCCTCCAAGCCTCCTGCCCACCTTCGCGAGCTTCCGCAGGTTCTTCCTGCTGGCGCTGTGCTCCCTGCTGCTTGCTGCTTGCGGCCAGCCGCGGGCATCCTTCAAGAACGTCGATATCACCGGCGGCAGCGAATTCGGCAAGGACTTTGTCCTGACCGATCACAACGGCAAGGTGCGGACGCTGGCCGACTTCAAGGGCAAGGCGGTGGTGATGTTCTTCGGCTACACGCATTGCCCGGATGTCTGCCCGACCACGCTGGCCGAACTCAAGGCGGTGATGGAGCAGCTGGGGCCGGATGCCGGCAAGGTGCAGGTGCTGTTTGTGACCGTCGACCCCGAGCGCGATACGCAGGCCTTGCTGGCGCAATACGTGCCGGCTTTCGACCCGCGTTTCCTGGGCATGCGCCCGGCTGACGATGCCGCGCTGCAGAAGATCGCCAAGGATTTCAAGGTGTTCTACGCCAAGGTGCCGGGTACGTCGCCGTCCAACTACACCATGGACCACTCGGCGGGCAGCTATGTATTCGACCCCAGCGGGAAGCTGCGGCTGTTCATACGCCACGGCCAGGGACCGGAGCCGATCGTGCACGATCTCAAGCAGCTGCTTTCCTGATGCGCGCGCCGCCGCTGCAGCGGCGGACAAAATGAAACAGGGCCGGTCTTGCGACCGGCCCTGTTTCATTTCCGGAGGTCCGGCGGCAGGGCCTTGGCCCGCCACCGGTCCGGCACGCCTCAGGCAAAGGCCTGCAGCGCTCCCTTCATCTTCTTCATCGCCGCGGTCTCGATCTGGCGGATGCGTTCGGCGGAGACGCCGAATTCGTCAGCCAGCTCGTGCAGCGTGGAGCCGCCGGAGCCGTCGTCGTTGACCTTCAGCCAGCGCGCCTCGATGATGCGGCGGCTGCGGTCGTCGAGCTTGGTCAGTGCTTCTTCCAGGCCCTGGACCTGCATGCGGTCGTGGCGCTGGGCCTCGATCACGCGGGTTGGCTCGTTGTGGTTGTCGGCCAGGTAGGCGATCGGCGCGAATTCTTCCTCGCCATCGTCGACTTGTCCTTCGAGCGCCAGGTCGCCGCCCGACAGCCGGGTTTCCATCTCCATCACTTCTTCCGGCTTGACGTTGAGCTCGCGCGCAACCGCGTCGATCTGTTCCGGCGTGAAGGTGTGGGCACCCTGCTTGTGGCTGCGCAGGTTGAAGAACAGCTTGCGCTGGGCCTTGGTGGTCGCCACCTTGACCATGCGCCAGTTCTTCAGCACGTATTCGTGGATCTCGGCCTTGATCCAGTGCATCGCATACGACACCAGCCGCACGCCCTGGTCCGGGTCGAAACGCTTCACAGCCTTCATCAGGCCGATATTGCCTTCCTGGATCAGGTCCGCGTGGGGCAGGCCGTAGCCAAGGTACTGGCGGGCAATCGATACCACCAGGCGCAGGTGCGACAGCACCATGCGGCGCGCCGCGTCGACGGAGTCGTGCTCGCGCAACTCGCGTGCAAGCCGCTGCTCTTCCTCGGCGGTGAGCAGGGGAATGCGATGTACAGCCTGGATATAGCTATCGAGATTTCCCAGGTTGCCCGGGAATGCCAGTGCAAACGTGCCGGCGCCTTGCGGCACCGCAGGCAGGCGGTTGGTCATTTGGGTTTGGTCAGCAGATAGGACTGCGTTCACTCAGTTGCTCCTTTCGCATCCGGCGGGTGGGTTGCCCGCGTGCGCAAGCCTCAGGGGGCGTGCACTGCAATGCAACACATATTAGCACTCAAGCCGGGGGACTGCTAAGTTGGAGTAATAATAGGGTTGATAGTTCCTGACAATCAACTCTAATTTTTACATAGTATGATGCGTGATCGCGGTGCGGATGTGGCGGAGCCGCTATCCGGCAAGTGACTCCAGCGATCCGCGCACGTTCGGACAATGGTTAGAGCGTGCATCCCCCATCCGGTTCGATCGCCGGATGAGATGTTGTGTTGCGCTAACGGCTACACTCTTTTCATTTGCACAGCCGTCAGTATCGACCGAACCGGGGAAAATCATGTCTGCTATCGAACACTTGCTCAAGCCGCATACGCGCGACCTCGGCGATTTCGCCGTAAGCCGGCTGCTACCCGCTGCGGCGGCCCAGACTGTCGGGCCCTTTATCTTTTTCGATCATATGGGGCCCGTAGCGCTGCCGCCCGGCGAAGGTGCGGATGTGCGTCCGCATCCGCATATTGGCCTGGCGACCGTCACCTATCTGTTCGAGGGTGAGATCCTGCATCACGACAGCCTGGGCAGCAAGCAGGTGATCAGGCCGGGCGACGTGAACTGGATGACGGCCGGCAGCGGCATCGCGCACTCGGAGCGCTCGCCCCAGTCCGCCCGCGAGGCCGGGCCGCGCCTGCACGGCATCCAGACCTGGGTGGCCTTGCCCAGGGAGCACGAGAACGTCGCGCCGTCCTTTCATCACCATCCCGCCGCCACGCTGCCCAAGCTCGAGCGCCCCGGCGTGCGGATGACGGTGATTGCGGGGGATGCCTTTGGCGCGCAGTCGCCGGTGAAGGTGTTCAGCCGCACGCTGTATGTGGCGATCGAGCTGGATGCGGGCGCCAGCCTGGAAATTCCCCCGGAGCACATCCAGCGCGGCATTTATCCGGTGGATGGCACCATCGCGCTGGATGGCGAAACGCTGCCGGAGCGGCACCTGGCCGTGCTGGTGGAGGGCCAGCCCGTCACGCTGACGGCGCAGACGGCAGCCCGCGCGATGCTGCTGGGGGGCGACCCGACCGACGGGCATCGCTTTATCTTCTGGAATTTCGTCGCCAGCACCAAGGAAGCAATCGCGGCGGCCTCCCAGCGCTGGGAGGCCGATCAGTTCCCGCGCGTGCCGGGGGAGGATGACCGGATTCCGTTGCCGCAGCGCAAGATCTGAGTGCGGCGGGCAGCTGTGCTGCCCGGCTTAACGCGTCAGACGGGGTTGGCCCAGGCCACCCGCGTGCCCTGTTGCAGGCACTCGCGGATCGCCTCGATCTGGGTGGCGATCGGTGCCGGCAGGGGCAGCTTGCCGTCCAGTACCAGGCGGATCCAGGCCGCGGTCTGGTCCACGTCGCTGCCGGGCGGCAGCTCCGGCACTTCGGCGATCGAGCCGGCGGTGGGGTCGACCAGGGTGCGCTGGTGCCCGTCATGCAGCCAGTCGATGCGGCCGCCACGGCGGGCATCGGCCACCACTTCGCCTTCGGTGCCCCGTGCCAGCAGGACATTGGCCGGTTCGCGCGAGAAGTAATCGGTGAGCGTTTCGCGATACTCGGGATGGGTGTAGCTGTACAGGCGCAGCGCTTCGGCCGGGGAATGCGCGCCGACCGGCTGCAGCATCTTGACCACCGTATGCGAGGAGTTGCGCAGGCCGATCTGCGTGCGCTTGTCGAGCAGGCGCGACAGTGCGGGCGACAGCACGTCGATCGGCAGCACCGCCAGCGGCCTGTCCTTGCTGCGAAGCTGGCCTTCGGCCTGTGCCACGGAGGCGCATGGCGCGATGCCCAGCGCCTCGAATAGCGAGATGCTGGTGACGCGCCCGTTGAACTGGCGCGTGCCGTGCACCAGCACGGGAATGCCTTCGCGCGCCAGCAGCAGGGCCAGCAGCGGCACCAGGTTGGGCTGCTTGCGCGCGCCGTTGTAGCTCGGGATGGACACCACGATGCGGTCCGGCGGCCCCGCCAGCGGCAGGCAATGCGCGTGCGCGGCATCCAGCATGCCGGCCAGTTCGTGCGGGGCCTCGCCCTTGATGCGATAGGCCATCAGCACCGCGCCCAGTTCGATATCGGCCACGCGGCCGGCCAGCATGGCGTCGAACAGGGCCTGCGCATCCTCGCGCGGCAGCGCGCGGGCGCCATTGACGCCCCGGCCGATTTCCTTGATGTACTTCGCCGCGGCGAACGGAGGCTGGGCGGGTGTCGCGGGTGCGGCTGGCGTGGTAGTCATGGCGGGCTGGGACAGTGTTGTTTGAGGTTCATGATAGCGGAGCAGGGCAGGCCGTGCCCATGGTATTGGCCAATGCCGGCGCTGTCAGTCCCGCTCCTGCTGCTGCACACTGGCCTTCGGCATCCCTTCAGGCGGCTTCTTTCAGCGCCGGATTGCGCTGCTTGCGATACAGGAAGTCCAGCACCGCGCTCCGGCAGGCGTGGTAGGTCTTGTCCTCGGCCAGCGCCATGCGTTCGCGCGGGCGGGGCAGGTCCACCGTCAGCACCTCGCCGATGGTGGCCGCCGGGCCATTGGTCATCATGACGATGCGGTCGGCCAGCAGCACGGCTTCATCCACGTCGTGGGTCACCATCACCACCGTGCTGCGCGTCTTGGCCACGATCTTGATCAGCTCGTCCTGGAGGTGAGCCCGCGTGAGCGCATCCAGCGCGCCGAAGGGCTCGTCCATCAGCAGCACCTTGGGCTCCATCGCCAACGCCCGCGCAATGCCCACGCGCTGTTTCATGCCGCCCGAGATTTCCTGCGGATACTTGTTTTCGGCGTGCGTGAGGCCGACCATGGCCAGCGTGCCGCGGGTGCGCGCCTTGAGTCCGGCCTTGCTTTCACTGCCGCCGAACACGCGTTCCACGCCCAGGTAGACGTTCTCGAAGCACGTCAGCCAGGGCAGCAGCGAGTGGTTCTGGAATACCACCGCCCGGTCCGGGCCGGGTCCCGCGATCTCGCGTTCGGCGCAGATCAGCGCGCCGGCGCTGGGGCGGTCCAGGCCGGCCAGCAGGTTGAGCAGGGTGGACTTGCCGCAGCCCGAGTGGCCGATCAGCGTGATGAACTCGCCGCTGGCGATGTTCAGGTTGATATCGCGCAGGGCCACGAAGGGCCCCTTCCTGGTCTTGAAGGTCTGCCCGACGCCTTCGATACGGACGAACTTTTCCATGAGCTTCTCCTTGGCGCTGAGCGCGATTGGTGCCTCGGTTGCCGTCTTCAGTTGCCGTAGCTGAAGCGCCTGGCGAGCGTCAGCAAGGCGTATTCGAGCAGCAGCCCGACCACGCCGATGATGAAGATCGCGATGACGATGTGCTCCACCTTCAGGTTGTTCCACTCGTCCCACAGCCAGAAGCCGATCCCGGTGCCGCCGGTCAGCATCTCCGCAGCCACGATGACCAGCCATGCGGTGCCGATCGACAGCCGTACGCCGGTCAGCATGTAGGGCAGCACGGCCGGCAGCAGCACGCGGGTGAACACCTTCCACTCGGACAGGTCGAGCACGCGCGCGACATTCAGGTAGTCCTGCGGCACGCGCGTCACGCCCACGGCGGTGTTGATCACCATCGGCCAGATCGAGCAGATGAAGATGGCCCAGATCGCCGCCGGGTTTGCCGACTTGAACAGCAGCAGGCCGATCGGCAGCCAGGCCAGCGGCGAGACCGGGCGCAGCAGGCTGATGATGGGCGCCATCATGGCGTTGAGAAAGGCGAAGCGGCCCAGCGCGAAGCCGGCCGGGATGCCGATCAGCGCCGCCAGGCCGAAGCCAGCGCCCACGCGCGCCAGCGATGCCAGCACGTTCCAGCCGATGCCCTGGTCGTTGGGGCCATTGCGGTAGAACGGGTCGGAGAACAGGGGCACGGCGGCTTGCCAGGTGGCGGCCGGCGTCGGAATGGCCGGGATCATGGCGGCGATGCCCTGCCATACCAGCAGGAACAGCGCAAAGCCGGCGAGAGGCGGTATCGCCTTCAGCACCGCCGCGCTCAGGGCGTCGAGCCATGCCGCGCGGCGGGCGTCGGCATGTTCGAGGGCTGGCTTGTGGCCTGGCAGGGCGGGTTCGGCGGCGGTGCCGTCGCCGGCGGGCGCGGCCTGGTTGCCGGCGTGGGTGGCCGGCTGGGCAAGTGCATTCACGTCAGGCTCCTTCAAGGGCCGGCGTGCTGGCACGCCGGCGTTCAAGCGGCAATCAAATGGATATCACCCGGAAAACGAAAGACTGCGAGAGGGCGTGCGTTTCAGGCCTTGATCCTGAAACCGTCGGCATAGGCCTTCGGGTCCTTGCTGGCGTCCCACACCACGCCGTCCACCAGGCGCGCCGTGCGCAAGTCGCTCTTGGGCACCGGCACCTGCGCAGCGGCGGCGCCCTGCTTGTAGATGTCGATGCGGTTGACCTTCTTCGCCACGGCCAGGTAGTCGGGGTGATCCTTGAGCAGGCCCCAGCGCTTGTGCTGCGTGAGGAACCACATGCCGTCCGAAAGGAAGGGATAGTTGGTGTTGCCGTCCTGGTAGAACTTCATCGAGTCCGGGTCGTCCCAGGTTTTGCCCAGGCCGTTGCTGTAGCGGCCCAGCATGCGGTCCAGGATGATGTCCATGTCGGTGTTGACGTAGGACTTGGCGGCAATGGTCTCGGCGGTCTTGCGGCGATTGGAGGCCGAGGCGTCGATGTACTTCGATGCCTCCAGCACGGCGGCGACCATCGCGCGCGCGGTGTTGGGGTATTTCTGCACGAACTCGGCCGTGGTGCCCAACGTCTTCTCCGGATGGTCCTTCCAGATCGCTTGCGTGGTTTCCGCGGTAAAGCCGATCTTGTCGGCGATGGCGCGCGCGCCCCACGGTTCGCCCACGCAGAAGCCGTCCATATTGCCCACCCGCATATTGGCCACCATCTGCGGCGGCGGCACCGTGATGGCCTTGGCGTCCTGCATCGGGTTGATGCCGTTGGCCGCCAGCCAGTAGTACAGCCACATCGCGTGGGTGCCGGTGGGGAAGGTCTGGGCGAAGGTGTACTCGCGCTTTTCCTTCATCATCAGCGCCTTCAGGCTAGCCCGATCCTTGACGCCTTTCTCGGCCAGCTTGGACGACAGCGTGATGGCCTGGCCATTGTGGTTCAGGTTCATCAGCACGGCCATGTCCTTCCTGGGGCCGCCGATGCCCAGCTGCACGCCGTAGATCAGGCCGTACAGCACATGGGCCGCATCCAGCTCGCCGTTGACCAGCTTGTCGCGCACGCCGGCCCAGGAGGCTTCCTTGGTGGGCGTGATCTTGATGCCGTGCTTCTTGTCGAAGCCGAGCGCGGCGGCCATCACGACCGAGGCGCAGTCCGTCAGCGGGATAAAGCCGATCCTCACCTCCGGCTTCTCCGGCGCGTCGGAGCCGGCCGCCCATGCGCCTGCGCGCACCAGGGGATCGATCAGCGTGATCACACTGGCGCCGGCGATGGTCGCCAGCGCACGGCGGCGGCCGCCGCTGGCGGGTACCGCATCGGCGCCGGCAATGCTGGCATCGGTGGCGACAGCGGCGTGCAGCGGCTTGGCAATCTTCAGGCGAGGGGGCATTCCACGGCTCCAGATAAAAAGCGTCCTGAACTGCGCCGCTTTCGCCAGAAATGCGGGGGCAGGTCAGGACGCCGTTGTCCCGTGATGCGGCGCGGCCGTCGTTGGCCGCGCACATCGGTTTGCAATCGGTCGTCGTTGGCCGATTGCGTGCCTATTACGCAAGCCGCGTGCCAATGGTCGCCGTCACTATGTTCCCGGCGGCGCGGGGCAGGTTTGTCCGGGAGCGGGGCGGCAGGCCGGCCCGCTGGAGCGGTGCCGGTGCGCGGCCGGTGCCGCGGCGGCTCCATGTTTGTGCATTGCACCAAGCCCGTGCGGGCGGCCGCCAGCCGGCGCCGCACGCTCAACTCATCACATCGATTACGCGCCGCGCGGCCTCGACCAGCTTGATGCCTCGTTCCATCGCCATGCTGCGCAGCCGCTTGTAAGCCTCATCCTCGCTCATGCCGCGCTCCTTCATCAGCAGGCCCTTGGCGCGCTCGACCTCCTTGCGCTCAGCCAGCTGCAGGCGCGTGGCATCCAGCTCGGCGCGCAGTTCCTGGTCCAGTTCGAAGCGCGCATAGGCCACGTCCAGCACGGTCTTGACGCGCTCCGCGCGCAGCCCGTCGACGATGTAGGCAGTGATGCCGGCAGACAGCGCGGCCTTGATGCGCTGGGCGTCGTCGTTGTCGGTAAAGAGCACGATGGGGCGCGGCGCGTGCTGGGTCGAGACACAGACATGCTCGACGGTGTCGCGGGCGGCGGACTCGGACGCGATGATGATCAGGTCGGGTTGCCGCGCGGCGATGGCGTCGGGCAGGCGCAGGTCGGCATCGACCGTCTCGATGTCGGTGAATCCCGCCGACACCAGGCCGGCGTGGATGGTTTCGACATTGAGCGGGTCGGCGTCGTGCGGGTCGCGGACCAACAGGATGCGCAGACCGCGCGAACCCGCCGCGGAAGCAGGCGCGGGATTCTTCGAACTGGGGGCGGCGGGTGGGCGTCGGTTCATGGCGTCACTTGGGATAGGGTTTGCCATGCAAGATTCGAGCCGGGCTGCTTTCCATTGTATTGCGGGGATTCCCGTATTCAATGTATGCGGGCGTACGCGGCCGGAATCGCCGGTGTATGCTATTGCCCTGCCGCGCGGCGGGGCGTCTGTTGGCGACGCCGCGTGCCGGTGCGTGGCCGACAACACTGCACAAGTCTGGAGAGATTGGATGACCGAATTCGTATTTGCCCCGCCGGCGCCCAATGGCGTGCCGGTGCGTGGCAGCAGCGCCCAGTTTCCGGTGCGCCGGGTCTACTGCGTGGGCCGCAACTATGCCGCCCATGCCCGTGAAATGGGTTCGGATCCCGATCGCGAACCGCCGTTTTTCTTCTGCAAGCCGGCCGACGCGGTGAGCTATGTGGCCGACGGCAGCGAAGGCAGCTTCCCCTATCCGCAAGGCACCGGCAACTGCCACTATGAAGTGGAGCTGGTGGTGGCCATCGGCAAGGGCGGCAAGGACATCGCCGAGGCCGACGCCGCCAGCCACGTATTCGGCTACGCCGTCGGCCTGGACATGACGCGCCGCGATCTGCAGAACGAATCGAAGAAGACCGGCCGTCCCTGGGAAACCGGCAAGGCCTTCGACAAGTCCGCCCCGATCGGCCCGATCGTGCCGGTGTCCGCCATCGGCCATCCCGGCAAGGGCGCGGTGACGCTGTCGGTCAATGGCGCGGAGAAGCAGCGCGGCGATCTGTCCGACCTGATCTGGTCGGTGCCGGAGATGGTGTCCTATCTGTCGAAGCTGTTCGAGCTGCAACCCGGCGACCTGATCTACAGCGGCACGCCCGAAGGCGTGGGCCCGGTAGTGAAGGGCGATGTCATGCTGTGCAAGATCGACGGCGTGGGCGAGCTCGCCGTCAAGGTGGTGTGACGCAATGCTCAAGCTATACAGCTACTTCCGCAGCTCGGCCTCGTACCGGGTGCGCATCGCGCTGAGCCTGAAGGGACTGCCGTACGAGTACCTGCCGGTCCATTTGTTGCGCGACGGCGGCCAGCAGCTCCTGCCGGCCTATCGCGCGATGAATCCAGACGCGCTGGTGCCCACCCTGGTCGACGACGACCAGGTCCTGATGCAATCGGTGGCGATGGTCGAGTACCTCGACGAAACCCATCCCGAGCCGCCGTTGCTGCCGGGCAGCGCGCTCGACCGCGCCTATATCCGTGCCGTGGCGCTTGAAGTCGCGTGCGAGATCCATCCGCTCAACAACCTGCGCGTGCTGAAGTACCTCAAGCACACGCTGGGCGTGGCGGAAGAGGCCAAGGACGCATGGTACCGCCACTGGGTCGAAACCGGCTTCGAGTCGGTCAACGCCAACCTCGTGCGCGCGGGCAAGGCGGGGCGTTTCTGCTTCGGCGATACGCCGACCCTGGCCGACATCTGCCTGGTGCCCCAGGTCTTCAACGCGCAGCGCTTCAATATCGACGTCAGCCGCTATCCGGCCATCGCCAAGGTGTTCGATTCCTGCATGGCGCTGCCCGCGTTCCAGCAGGCCGAGCCCAAGGCGCAACCGGACGCCGAGTGACGATCCGCTTGTGGGACTGCGGCACGCCGCGGTCCGTGGCACGAAAAAGCCCCGCCAGATGCGCGGGGCTTTTTCGTGGAGCGTGACGATCAGCCCAGCAACGCCTCGGCGAATTCGTCGGCCTTGAAGGGCTGCAGGTCTTCGACCTTCTCGCCCACGCCGATGAAGTAGACCGGTACCGGCCGCTGGCGCGCGATCGCGGCCAGGATGCCGCCCTTGGCGGTGCCGTCGAGCTTGGTCACCACCAGTCCGGTCAGTCCCAGCGCATCGTCGAAGGCCTTGACCTGGGACAGCGCGTTCTGGCCGGTATTGGCATCGATCACCAGCAGGCATTCGTGGGGGGCGGTCGGCATGGCCTTGCCGATGACGCGCTTGACCTTCTTCAGCTCCTCCATCAGGTGCAGCTGGGTCGGCAGGCGTCCCGCGGTATCGGCCATCACGATATCGATGCCGCGCGCGCGCGCCGCGTTGACGGCGTCGAAGATCACCGCGGCGGGATCGCCGCTCTCCTGCGAGACCACGGTGACGTTGTTGCGCTCGCCCCAGATCGTCAGCTGCTCGCGCGCGGCGGCGCGGAAGGTGTCGCCGGCGGCCAGCAGCACGGACTGGTGGTAGCTCTGGAAGTGCTTGCACAGCTTGCCGATGCTGGTGGTCTTGCCGGCGCCGTTGACGCCCGCGATCATCATCACCAGCGGCTGCTCCCGGCCCAGCGCCATGGTCTTCTCGAGCGGGCGCAGCAGGTCGGTCAGCAGCTCGCGCAGCGCGATCTTGACGCCTTCGGAGGTCTCGATGCGTTCGTTCTTGACGCGGCGGCGCAGCGCGCCCAGCAGGTGCCCGGTCGCCTCGACGCCGGCGTCCGCCATGATCAGGGCGGTTTCCAGCTCTTCGAACAGGTCTTCGTCGACCTTGACCCCGACGAACAGCGTACCGAGATTGCGGCTGGTCTTGGACAGGCCGGTGCGCAGGCGCTGCATCCAGCCACGTCTGGCTTCGGCCGTGGCGGCGGGGGGCGGTGTCAGCACCAGGTCGTCGGCAGTCGCGACCGGAGCGAAAGCCGCAGCCTGGACCGGTGCGTTCGTCACCGGCGAAGCGGCCGGGACAGCCGCCGGGGCAGCCCGGACGCCGGGAATCTGCGCTGGCGCGCTGGCTGGCGCCGGGGCGGGTATGACCTCGGGCGCGCAGACCTGCGCCTCGGGCGGCGCACTGGCCGGCTCGGCCTTGCGCTTCTTCCAGAAACTAAACATTGGGAAAGGGGTCAATACCCCGGTAGAATCAATCGCCAAAATTCTAGCAGACGGGGTCGCATGAACCATTGTGCTGTCAGGTCCAGGTCGGGTAACGCCCGTACCGCATCGCCACTTGCCGGAGCCGGCGCTTCTCGCCCGGCCGTTTTTTCCCGGCGCCTTCTTCCCACCCTGCTGTTGATCGCCCTGCCATGGTTCGGCGCAGCCCATGCCGAGACCGGCCTGGTGGCCCCGCCCGTGCCCTCCGGCCAGGCCACTGCCGCGCAAAGCGCCGCGGCGGAGGCCAGCACCACCGAATTCAAGCTGTCCAACGGCATGCGGGTGATTGTCAAGGAAGACCATCGCGCGCCCACCGTTGCGCACCAGATCTGGTATCGCGCCGGCGGCATGGACGAGGTCAGCGGCACCACGGGCGTGGCGCACATGCTCGAGCACATGATGTTCAAGGGTACACCAAAGGTTGGCCCAGGGGAGTTTTCCAAGCAGATCGCTGCCCTGGGCGGGCGTGAAAACGCCATGACCAACCGCGATTTCACCCTGTACTACCAGCAGATCAGCAAGCAGTACCTGCCCAAGATGATGGAACTGGAGGCCGACCGCATGGCCAACCTCATCATCAAGAAGGACGAGTTCGAGCGGGAAATGAAGGTGGTGATGGAAGAGCGGCGCCTGCGCACGGACGATTCCGCCCGCGGCACCGTCTACGAGCAGTTGCTGGCCACCGTGTTCACCGCGGCGCCCTATCGCCATCCCGTGATCGGCTGGCCGTCCGACCTGGACAATATGCGCGTCGAGGATGTGCAGGCCTGGTACCGCGACTGGTACGCGCCCAACAACGCGCTGCTGATCGTCACCGGCGATGTCAAGGCGGCCGAGGTCAAGGCGCTCGCCGAGCGTACCTACGGCAGGCTCAAGGCGCGCCCGCTGCCCTTGCGCAAGAACCAGCTCGAGCCGGCGCAGAAGGGTATCAAGCGGATCTGGGTCAAGGCCCCCGCGGAAAATCCGTATCTGGTGATGGCCTATAAGGTGCCACGCCTGCATGACGTCGAAAAGGACGTCGACCCCTATGCGCTGGAGGTCCTCGCGGCCGTGCTCAACGGCTATGACAACGCCCGCCTGACGCGCGGCCTGGTGCGCGAGCGGCGCCTGGCCGACGATGTCAACGTCGGCTACGACAGCATCAATCGCGGCGAGTCGGTCTTTGTTGTCGACGGCACCCCGGCGGACGGCCATACGGCCGAAGAGATCGAGCGCGCCCTGCGCGACGAGATCGCCCGCGTCGCCCGCGACGGCGTTTCGCCCGAGGAGCTCAAGCGCGTCAAGGCGCAGGTGGTGGCGTCGCAGATCTACAAGCGCGACTCGGTGTTCGGCCAGGGCATGGAGATCGGCGTGGCCGAGATCTCCGGGCTTTCCTGGCACCAGCTCGACCGCATGCTCGAGAAGATCAAGACCGTGACGCCCGAGCAGGTGCAGGCCGTGGCGGCCAAGTACTTCAACGACGATAACCTGACGGTGGCGACCCTGCTGCCGCAGCCGATCGACCCGAACAAGCCGCAGGCGCCGGCCAACGCCGGCTCGCTTCGCTAAAGCCTTTCAGAGGACCGATGATGTCTCTCTTTGTCCCGACGATCCCGTCGCCACGCCAGCTGCGCCGCCTCGCGGTCGCGGCCTGCGGCGCGCTTGCCCTGATCGCCTCGCAGGCTGTACTGGCCGCCATCCCGATCGAGCAATGGACCACCTCCAGCGGCGCCCGCGTGTACTTCGTGCGCAGCCCGTCCATTCCGATGCTCGACGTCAACCTGGATTTCGACGCCGGCAGCCGCTATGACCCTCCCGGCAAGGCTGGCCTTGCCACGCTTGCCTCGGCCCTGCTCGACAAGGGCTCGGCCGCGCTGGACGGCCAGCCCGCGCGCAACGAGGCGCAGGTGGCCGATGCCTTCGCCGACACCGGCGCCGACTTCGGCGGTGCCGCCAGCAGCGATCGCGGCGGCATTGGCCTGCGCACGCTGACCTCCGAGCCGGAGCTCAGCCAGTCGCTTGCCCTGACCGCGCAACTGATCAAGGCACCGGCTTATCCGGATGCCGTGGTGGCGCGCGAGAAGCAACGCCTGATCACCGCCATCCGCGAGGCCGACACCAAGCCCGGCGTGATCGCCGACAAGATGATGTCGCGCGCGATCTATCCGGCCCACCCGTACGGCGTCTCGCCTACCGTGGCCTCGGTCGAGTCGATCACGCGGGCCGATATCGAACGCTTCTGGCGGGACAACTACGCGCCTTCGCGCGCCGTGCTGACGCTGATCGGCGCCATCGACCGCAAACAGGCCGAGGCCATCGCCGAGGAACTGACGCGCGGCTTGCCCGCGGGCACCGCGCCGCCGGCAATGCCGCCCGTGCAACCGACGATCCCCGCCAGCGAGCAGCGCGTGCCCCATCCGGCCCAGCAGGCCACGGTGGTGCTCGGCCAGCCGTCCATTGCGCGCGGCGACCCCGACTACTTCGCCCTGCTGGTGGGCAACTATGTCCTCGGCGGCGGTGGCTTCAGTTCGCGGCTGACCGACGAGGTGCGGGAAAAGCGCGGCCTGACCTATGGCGTCGACAGCTATTTCGCGCCGGCCAAGCAGGCCGGGCCCTTCGGCATCGGCCTGCAAACCAAGAAGGCGCAGACCAACGAGGCGCTGGCGCTGGTGCGCAAGGTGCTCGCGCAATATGTGGCGGAAGGTCCCACCGACGCCGAGCTGCAGGCGGCCAGGGACAATCTCGTCAACGGCTTCCCGCTGCGCATCGACAGCAACCGCAAGCTGCTGACCAATGTGGCCAATATCGGCTGGTATGGGCTGCCGCTGGATTACCTCGATACCTGGACCGCGCAGATCGGCAAGGTCACGCGGGCCCAGGTCAAGGCTGCCTTCCAGCGCCATGTGCATCCCGATGCACTGGCGACCGTGATCGTGGGCGGACCGGAATAAGGCAACGACCGGCGTGGGCGCCGCGGGCCGGCGTCCCGGCACTCACGCTATCCTGCCCGCAGGCTCTACAATCACGGCATGAATTCCCGTACCCGATCTCCCTCGCCCGCTGTCCGCGGGCGAACCCCTTCCCCCTCGCCCCGGCAGTCGCCGGCCCAGGTCCGCATCATCGGCGGCAAGTGGAAGCGCACGCCGCTGCCCGTGCTTGACGCCGAAGGGCTGCGGCCCACCCCAGACCGCGTGCGGGAAACCCTGTTCAACTGGCTGGGCCAGGACATGTCCGGGCTGGCCTGCCTCGATCTGTTTGCCGGCTCGGGCGCACTTGGCTTCGAGGCCGCTTCGCGCGGCGCGCACCAGGTGACCATGGTGGAAGCCAATCCGCGCGTGGCGAAGCAGTTGCGCGATAACCAGTACCGGCTTGATGCACAGCAGATCCGGGTGGTGCAGGGCGATGCTTTCGCCATGGCCGCGCAAATGCCCGCAGCCAGTTTCGACGTGGTGTTTCTCGACCCCCCATTCGCGGAGGACTGGCTCGGGCCGGCGTTGGAACACGCGGCGCGGCTGTCCCGGCCGGGCGGCGCGGTCTACGTGGAAACCGACCGCGCGCTGACCGGCCCGGATGCGCCGGTGCCGGCTGCGCTGGAAATCGTGCGGCATGCGCGCGCGGGTGCGGTGCATTTCCATTTGCTGCAGCACAAGAACAGCTGAGCCGCCGGCGGTCGCAGGCCGAATGGGCGGCCATCGCACGCAAGATGCGGCAGTGCCGCGAAACCGTGATGCGACGGCTTGCAAGTGCCGCTTTTAGCGTTACACTACGCCGCTGTCGCCAACGCTCGTCACGCAGCCTTGGCTCCAGCCCCCACCATAGCGGGGCGGGGCCGATCGGCCCATCCAGGGCCGGCGGCGGGCAGAATAAGGAGGAAGCATGGTCGTCGCGGTCTATCCCGGCACTTTCGATCCCATGACCCGGGGCCACGAGGATCTGGTGCGCAGAGCGTCCAACATCTTCGATGAACTCGTGGTTGGCGTGGCGCATAGCCCCAACAAGCGCCCGTTCTTTTCGCTGGAAGAGCGCATAGGCATCGCCCGTGAAGTGCTGGGCCACTATCCCAATGTGCGGGTGGAGGGTTTTTCCGGCCTGCTCAAGGATTTTGTGCGCAAGAACAATGCACGTGTGATCGTGCGGGGCCTGCGCGCCGTATCCGATTTCGAGTACGAGTTCCAGATGGCGGGCATGAACCGCTACCTGCTGCCGGACGTGGAAACCATGTTCCTGACGCCGTCCGACCAATATCAGTTTATCTCGGGCACCTTCGTGCGCGAGATTGCGGTGCTGGGCGGCGATGTCAGCAAGTTCGTATTCCCCTCGGTCGAGCGCTGGCTGCAGGAGAAGATCGGCAAAGCGGAATAAAATAGAGCTTTGCAACATGCCTGCCGCGGCCAGTCGGGCGCGGGGCATGTCTTTGGTTTAAAGGAAACACCATGGCACTGATGATCACCGACGACTGCATCAATTGCGACGTTTGTGAGCCCGAGTGCCCGAACGAAGCGATTTCGATGGGGCCCGAGATCTACGAGATCGACCCCAACAAATGCACGGAATGCGTCGGACACTTCGATGAACCGCAATGTCAGCAGGTCTGCCCTGTGGCTTGCATCCCGCATGATCCCAAGCGGATCGAGACGCGCGAGGTCCTGATGGACCGCTACCGGCTGCTGACCGCAGCCAAGCGAGTGGCCTGAGGCCGCCGGCTGGGTCCGGGATGGCGGCCCCTATGCAAGTTGATAGGGTATCCGCACACCTGGCTCGCCGGTAGGGAAGTCTTTGGTATTACGCGTGACCGGCAGCAGCGAATGCTCTTGCGCGCAAGCCCAGATAATGGCACCCCTTTCGGATCTTGACCCCGGGGTGGCAAGCGCGCGCGAACGGCGGTTCAGCGTGCCGTATGCAATGCCATCATGGCGCGCTCGGACTCGCCCTTGGCCAGCAGCGCCAGCGGCGCCATGCTGTGGTCGATGGCTTCGTCGATGGCTTGCTGTTCCTCGCGGCGCGGCGGTTTCAGCACAAAGTTGACCACATCCTCGCGGTCGCCGCCACCGCCCGCCGAATTGCGCGGGTGACCGACGCCAAGCCGCAGGCGCCAGTAATCCTGCGTCGTCAGGTGAGCCGAAATATCCTTGAGGCCGTTGTGGCCACCCGCGCCGCCGCCACGCTTGAGCTTGACGGTACCGGCAGGCAGGTCCATCTCGTCGTGGGCCACCAGGATCTCGTCCGGCAGGATCTTGTAGAAGCGCGCCAGCGATACCACGGAGAGACCGGAACGGTTCATGAAAGTGGACGGCTTGAGCAGCCAGATTTCCTGGTCCCACAGCCGGGCGCGCGCGGCCAGGCCGTGGAAACGGCCTTCCACGCGCAGGGTGACGCTGGCCATGCGGGCCAGCTGGTCTACCAGCCAGAAGCCGGCATTGTGGCGTGTGGCTTCGTATTCCGCCCCGGGGTTGCCGAGGCCGACGATGAGTTTGATCATGCGTTGCGCTACTTGGTTGGGGGACTAACTGCGACTGCTTAACGGCGTAACTTCACAGTCAAAGGCCGTTTCACCTCCCCTCGGGGAGTCGAACCTTCACGGCTCGCTTCGCATCGCCGTGGGCCGTCAGGGGCCAAGCATACGCGAAACGACGCACGAAAAAAAACCGCCGGACGCGCCGGCGGTTTTTTCTTGCGGCTGCGGGAGCCGTCCCGGTACGCAGCCTGAAGGCTGCGTTCAGGGCACTCAGGCAGCGGGCGTTTCGCCTTCGGCAGCTTCCGACACGCCACCAGCCGGCAGCGAGATGCTGGCGATAGCGGGGTTTTCGTCGCCGTGGGTGATGGCGCTGACGCCCTTCGGCAGCTTGATGTCCGACAGGTGCAGGGTCTGGCCCAGTTCCGCATTGCCCAGATCCACTTCGAGGAACTCAGGCAGGTCGGCCGGCAGGCACGACACTTCCAGTTCGTTCAGGATGTGGTTGACGATGCCATGGCCCAGCTTCACGCCCGGGGCGTTTTCCTGGTTCATGAAGTGCAGCGGCACCTTGACGTGGATCTTGTCGGTGGCCGACACGCGCTGGAAGTCGACGTGCAGGACCAGCGGCTTGAACGGGTGCATCTGGAAAGCGCGCAGCAGGGCCTTTTCAGCCTTGCCTTCCACTTCGATGTCGAGGATCGACGAGTGGAACGCTTCTTTCTTCAGCGCGTGGAACAGTGCGTTGTGATCGAGTTCGATCATCTTGGGTTCGGCAGCGCCGCCATAGATGATGCCGGGGGTCTTGCCGGCGTTGCGCAGGCGGCGGCTCGCACCCGTTCCCTGTACGCTACGCTCGAAGGCTACTACTTTCATGATGACTCCAAATGTAAGAGGGCTGTCCGCGACCAGACAGCCCGATGAGAACCGCGCCATGTACTGCAATCCGGGGATTTTCCCCAAAAAAGCGACGAAAACGCGGTAAAGCCTTGAATTCTATCAGGAATCCGCAAACAGCGACATGATCGAGTCGCCCTTGACGATCCGGGTAAATGTTTCGGCCAGCAGCGAGGCGGTCGAGAGCTGGCGAATCTTGCCGGACTGGATGGCATCGTCGCGCAGCGGAATGGTGTCGCACACCACCACTTCATCCAGCTCGGAGTCGGCGATACGGGCAGCCGCGCCGCCGGACAGCACCGGATGGGTGCAGTAGGCGAAGACCTTCAGCGCGCCACGCTCCTTGAGCACCTGAGCTGCCTTGCACAGCGTGCCGCCGGTGTCGATCATATCGTCCATGATCACGCAGTTGCGGCCGTCGACTTCACCGATGATGTTCATCACCTCGGCCACGTTGGCCTTGGGGCGACGCTTGTCGATGATGGCCAGGTCGCAGTTCAGCTGCTTGGCCAGCGCACGGGCGCGCACCACGCCGCCGACGTCGGGAGAGACCACCAGCAGATTGCCGTAGTTCTTCTCGCGCAGGTCGCCCAGCAGAACCGGGGAGGCGTAGATGTTGTCAACCGGGATATCGAAGAAGCCCTGGATCTGGTCGGCGTGGAGGTCCATGGTCAGGACGCGCTCGACACCGGCGACTTCCAGCATATTGGCAACCACCTTGGCCGAGATCGCGACGCGCGCCGAGCGCGGGCGGCGATCCTGGCGGGCATAGCCGAAGTAGGGCATGGCGGCGGTGATGCTGCGTGCCGAGGCGCGCTTGAGCGCATCGACCATCACCATCAGTTCCATCAGGTTATCGTTGGTCGGCGCGCAGGTGGACTGCAGCACGATGACGTGCTTGCCGCGAACGTTTTCCTGGATTTCGACTTGAACTTCGCCGTCGGAGAAGCGGCCTACCTGCGCCTTGCCGAGTGGGATGCCGAGGTGCTGTACGACAGCCTCCGCGAGTTTGGGGTTGGCGTTGCCGGTAAATACCATCAAGCCTTCGCTGCTCATTCGGGGCACCTGTCTTGCTGCTGGGGGAAAGACTGCTGCCGGCTATTGCCGGCAGCTTGTCATGCATGTCCGTTAGGACACTATAGGAATGTAATGGCAGGGGAAGAAGGATTCGAACCTTCGAATGCCGGAATCAAAATCCGGTGCCTTGACCAACTTGGCGACTCCCCTACACAACCGGGCACGTTCATCGTCACAAACAACTGCGACGCCAAACGAAAAACTTTTCTATGCGAGCGCTGCGAGCGGGTGATGCGATAAACTCCTCGCACACCTGCCATCCCATTCGGGAGGCAACCGGTCTAGTACCTGCTGCGCCGTCTGCTCGTTATCAAACCGTGCAAACACGCAGGCTCCGGAACCGGTCATCCTTGCATGGGGACTGTATCGTCTCAGCCATTCAAGGGCTCGGGCAACTTCGCCGAACTTCACTGTTGCTATCGTTTCCAGATCGTTGCAACCGAAAGCGAATTTGTTTTTGCATCCAGTGAAGTCCGCTATTATGCTGACCGGAGTATCCCTTGTCAAGCGTTGGTCTGAAAAAATTGCAGCGGTCGGAACATGCTGGCGCGGATGGACGATCACGAACCAGCTTTCGGGCAATGTCACCGTGGCCAGTTCCTCGCCGATGCCCTCCGCAAAGGCGTTTTCGCCGTGCAGGAAAAAGGGCACGTCCGCACCCAGGGCAAGGCCGATGCGCTTGAGCGCTTCCCGTTCCAGCCCCAGGCCCCACAGATGATTGAGGGCCAGCAGCGTGGTGGCGGCGTCCGAAGAGCCCCCTCCGATACCGCCGCCCATCGGCAGCCGCTTGGCGATGGCGATATCCGCGCCGAACGTGGTGCCGCTGGCCTGCTGCAAGGCGCGCGCAGCGCGCACGATCAGGTCGCTTTCGGCCGGCACACCTGGCACCTCGGTAGTCCGTTCTATGCGGCCATCTTTACGGCGGTGGAAGTCCAGCGTATCGCACCAGTCGACCAGCTGGAATACCGTCTGCAGCGTGTGATAGCCATCCGCGCGCCGTCCGGTGACGTGCAGGAAGAGGTTGAGCTTGGCGGGTGCCGGGCAGTCGCGCAGATCCGGCGGGGGCAGGGGGCGGGCCGTGTTCATTGCGCTTGCTCCGGATCGATCACAAGGCGTACCGAGAGCGGGCTGGCGTCGCCGTCGCGCGCCAGGTCGATGCGGCGCGGACTTGCAGCGGCCGATGTTGCCGGCGCGGCAGCGGACGGTTCCTGCCATGCCATATAGCGCACGGTCCAGCCGTTTTGCGCCAGCGTGGCCAGGCGCCCGCTATCGTCGCGCGTGGTGCGGGCCGGGCTGCCGGGCGCGGGCCGGGCATGCAGCCAGTCGCGCATGCCGGCCACGGGTAGCGAGAAGCCAAGCGCCTCTTCCAGCAGGGTATCGACCTCGGGCGCGTTGCGCGGTGCCTGGTTAGGCAGGTCGAGCGTCGCGCCCGAGGGCGTCGAGGTGACCACCGCCAGGGTCTGGCCCAGCGGCGAGATCAGGTCCAGGCGCACATTGCGGCCCTGCTCATGCCAGCGAAAGCTGCCTTGCACGCCTTCCTCGCGGCCGTAGCGCACATAGTTTGCGGCGAAGCGGCCGCTAAGGTCGCGCACCGCGGCGGCCTCGCCCGCGTCGAACTGGCGCGTGGGTGTAATGGAGGCACAGGCGGCAAGCCAGAGTGGGGCGGTCAGGCAGAGCAGGGCTAGGCGTCGGGATGTGGGCATGGCGTTCGGCTTGCGCACCGGCGCACGGCGGCGCCGGTGTGCCGGTCCGGGCGAGGCCCGGCCGGCAGAGGATTGCGGGCTATCTGGAAGGGCGGCGGCTCACTTGGTGAGCGCGGAGAGCGGCACGTTATAGCGGCGCAGGGTATCGATCAGGGTGACGTTGTCCGGCTCGATCTTGGCGGCTTCCGTCCAGGTCTTGCGCGCCTCGTCCTGCTGGCCGAGCTGCCAGAGCACCTCGCCCAGGTGGGCGCCGATTTCCGCTTCGGGGGCCTTGGCGTAGGCGTTCCTGAGCAGGTCGGCCGCGGGCTGCAGCTGACCCAGGCGGAATTTGACCCAGGCCAGGCTATCCATGATGTAAGGATCGTCCGGGCCCAGCGCGGAGGCCTTCTCCAGCAGCTGGAGGGCTTCCGGCAAGCGCACGTTGCGGTCCGCCAGCGAGTAGCCGAGCGCGTTATAGCCCTGCTTTTGATCCGGCTGCATGGCGATCACGCGGCGCAGGCGTTTTTCCATGCTGTCGTAACGCTTCTCGCGTTCGTCGAGCATGGCCAGCTCATAGAGCCAGTCGGAGTTGTCGGGCTCGGCCGCGGTGCGCTCTTCCAGGACCTTGCGGGCACGGTCGTAGGACTTGGCGTCGATCAGCATGCCAACCTCGGCCTGGCGGATCGCGATCATGCGCTGCGCGCGCTGGTCGGGCTCGGCAATATCCTCGGCATCCGCCAGCATGTCGTTGAACACGGACTGGGCATCGTCGAGCTTGCCCAGCCGGCCCAGCAGCTGCGCGCGCTTGACGGCGGCGGCGGGCGCCAGGCGGCTATCGTCGATACGGTCGAGCCAGGCGATGGCGGCCGGATAGTCCTTCTTTTCCTCGGCGATCTGCGCCAGGTATTGGTAGGCGATATCCGGGCTGGCGGCCGGGACCTGCTCGGCCAGCTGCAGGTATTCCTTCAGGTACTGCTCGGCTTCGTCATAGCGCTTGGACTGCAGGCTGGTGAGGCCGAGGGCGAGCGGTACGCGCGGGTCCTTGGGGGCAATCTTGCGCAGGGTTTCGAATTCGGTGCGCGCGGCCGGGAGTTCGTTCTGCTGCAGGTAGAGGCGCGCCAGCGTGATGTGTCCGTTGACCGAGGCAGGGGCCCTGCTGACGAACGCCTTCAGCCCCGCGATGGCCTGGTCCGGGGCACCGTCGGCGCGCAGTTCGGCGGCCATCAGGGCGGCGGCTTCGTAGTCGGGGCGGATACGCAGGGCCTGGTCGAGCTCGGTCAGGGCGCCGGGGATATCGCTCGCGGTTTCCCTGGCGCGGGCCAGTGCAAGGCGGGTCTCGGCCGAGCCCATGTCGTTCGCCACCAGGCGCTGCAGCAGGGCAGCCGCGCCGGCGGGATCACTGGTGCGCGAGAGTTGCTGCTGCATCTGGAGGATGGCTTCCGGGCGGTGGCTGGGCGGCACGCCATTGAGCTGCAGCGCCAGCAGCGGCTCGGCCTCATCCCAGCGGCCGCTCAGGACCAGCAAGGTCGAAAGCACCTGGCGCGCGCCGGCCGAGGTGGGGGCGAGTTCGTTCCACAACCGCGCCGCGTCGAGCGCTTGCAGCGCGCTGCGCGCATTGAAGGCGATCTCGGTAGCGCGCTGCGCGAAGCGCGGATCGCGCGTGTCGCGGGCCAGCTCGAGGAACGTCTGGTAGGCTGGGCCCGCCAGGCCGCGCTGGGCGGAGATCTCCGCCGCCATGACCCGGTACAGGATGTCTGCCGTCAGCGGCACCGACGGCAGCGGCATTTTCGGCGGCAGCAGATTCGAGCGGCCTGGCGTGGCTTCCGCCGCTGGCCTGCTCGCCGGCTTGCCCTCGCTGGGGGCGGCGTGACCGGCGAGCGGCGCCAGGGCGCAGGCCGCGAGCGCGGCTGCAGCCGTTGCTGCAAGCCTGTGACGCAGAGGCCGCCGGAAAGAGAATAATTGAGCGGTGGTCATCGAGGTACGGTCCAGGCGGTCCGACATGTGGGTGGGTGCTCCAGCACGCAAGGCGATGGGAAAGGTAAAGGCATTGTAGCCTGCCGCTACAATGCCTTGCTTATCCGCATGGCGCCAGTATGGCTGGGGTCTCTGGCGGTTTGAGTGGCACAAAAGGGAGAGGTTCGATGCCTGAGTTGCCGGAGGTCGAAGTGACCCGGCGCGGCTTGCTGCCGCATGTGGTGGGGCGGCGCATTGCCGACGTGGTGGTGCGTCATCGCGGGCTGCGCTGGCCCGTCGCGCCGGATCTCGAGGCGCAACTGGCCGGCCGGGTGATCGCGCGCATCGAGCGGCGCGGCAAGTACCTGCTGCTGGAGTGCGTGCGCCCGGCCGGACCAGGGCACGACGGCAATGCGACGCTGCCCGGCGCCGGCGACCATGGCTGGCTGCTGATCCACCTCGGCATGACCGGAACCCTGCGGGTGCTGCCGCAGGCGCCGCCACCCGGGGCGCACGACCACCTCGACCTGGTCCTGGATGATATTGATATCGCTGGTCCCCCCGGCACCAGCCTGGTGCTGCGGTTTCGCGACCCGCGCCGTTTCGGCGCGGTGCTGTGGAGCAGCCTCGAAGAGTCGCAGCTGCCTACGCATCCGCTGCTGCGCGGGCTCGGGATCGAGCCATTCGACCCGCGCTTCGACGGGAGCTGGCTATACCGCCGCGGCCGCGGCCGCAGCGCAGCCATCAAGACGGTGCTGCTGGCCGGCGATATCGTGGTGGGCGTGGGCAATATCTACGCGTCGGAGAGCCTGTTCGCGGCCGGCATCCGTCCCACCACGCCGGCCGGGCGCTTGTCCCTGGCGCGTTGCGAACGCCTGGCGGCGGCGGTGCGGGACACGCTGGCGCGCGCCATCGAGCGCGGCGGCAGCACGCTGCGAGACTTCGTCGGCAGCGACGGCAGCAGTGGCTACTTCCAGCTCGATTGCGCCGTCTACGATCGCGCCGGCCATCCCTGCCGTGTCTGCGGTACCACCATCCGGCAGATCGTCCAGGGCCAACGCTCGACTTTCTATTGCCCCACCTGCCAGAAATAGCGATAGCGCGCGCCGCCTTCCTTGTCCGAAGCTGGCGAATGCTGCGCCAAAGTGATTTCCGGCTATCTTCCAGGTGCGGGCGGCGTGGGCGCCCGGCGAGCCTCCGGCGCCTGCGCGGCAGGCCGATGGGCCGGCGCAACAGCGGCGCCGGCGGCGCGGCTTGAATTTCACAAAAGTCCTCCGTAAACCTGTATCTTCAATAAGGTAAAAAAGTGTTACAGAAACACCCGGTCACCGCCCGGATGCAGGCCATCGGACATCAAGACGCCGTGCCTGCGGTGCCGCAGCGGGGGCTGATCGCCAAGCCGACCCCAGTGCCAATGACAACCCTCGCCCTTCAATTCGAACAATATGGCGCCTGGAGAACCGGGGTGCTCCATTCCCTGGCCGAATTCCGCTCCTGGCTGCAGCAGCACGATCTCTACGACGCCCAGGCCGACGAACGGGTCCAGCGCATCCAGGCCGTGCTCAAAAGCGACCGGCTCAAGGTGGCCTTTATCGCGGAGTTCTCGCGGGGCAAGAGCGAGCTGATCAACGCGATCTTCTTCGCGGACTACGGCCGGCGTATCCTGCCGTCCTCCGCCGGCCGTACCACCATGTGCCCCACGGAGCTGCGCTACGACGAGGCCGAGGCGCCGTCCATCCGCCTGCTGCCGATCGAGACGCGCCTGCAGGAAGCATCCACTGCCGATTTCCTCGATGTCGACTCGCATTGGCATACCGTGCCGCTCGATCCGTCTTCGCCCGACGGCATGCTCGATGCATTCAGGCATGTGATCGAGACCAGCCGCGTGACGCGTACGATGGCCGAGTCGCTCGGCTTGTACAACGAGAACGATCCCGATGCCGCCTACGCGCTCGATGCCGACGGCATGGTGGAGATTTCGCGCTGGCGCCATGCGGTCATCAACTTCCCGCATCCGCTGCTGCGGCAGGGCTTGGTGATTCTGGACACGCCGGGGCTCAACGCGATCGGCACCGAGCCCGAGCTGACCTTGCGCCTGATTCCGGATGCGCACGTGGTGGTGTTCATGCTGGCGGCCGACGCCGGCGTCACCAAGAGCGACCTGGCGCTCTGGCGCAGCCATGTCAGCGCCGGCCATCGCAAGGGCTGCCTGGCGGTGCTGAACAAGATCGACGGCTTGTGGGATCCGCTCAAGTCGCCGGCGGAGACCGCGGCCGAGATCACGCACCAGGTCACCACCAGCGCCCAGGTGCTGGGCATCGACGAGTCGCGCGTCTATCCGGTGTCGGCGCAGAAGGGCCTGGTTGCCAAGGTCACGCACGACGACGACCTGCTGGTGCGCAGTGGCCTGCCGCAGTTCGAGCACGTGCTGTCGGACCAACTGATCCCGCAGCGGCGCGAGATCGTCGCCGACCAGGTGCAGCGCTCGGTGGCGGAAATGGCGCGTGGTGCGCAGCAACTGCTGCAGAGCCGCCGCCGCAGCATCGTCGAGCAACTGTTCGAGTTGCGCGGACTGCGCGGCAAGAACCACGCCATGGTCAAGCACATGCTGATGCGCGTACAGTCGGAGAAGGAAGAGTTCGAGCAGAGTATCGCCAAGTTCCAGGCGCTGCGGCTGGTGTTCGGGCGCCACAGCGCCGACATCATCAAGAGCCTGCAGCTGCGCGACGTGCGCCAGGCCATGCGCGAGCGGCGCGAGCAGATGAAGGAGCGTTTTTTCTCGCGCGGCATGCGCGAGGATATGGACGAGCTGTTCGCGCGTCTGGGCCAGCTGGTCAGCGAGGCCGATCAGAAAATCGTCCAGCTCCACCAGCTCACCGACAGCATGTACCGGCGCTTCAATGCCGAGCACGGCTTTACGCTGCCCGCGCCGATCCAGTTCGTCACCGCGCGCTACCTCAGCGAACTGCAGCAGACGCTGGCGCTTGCCCATGCGCACTTCGGCACCATGAACATACTGACGCGCTCGCGTCCCCAACTGGTACAAAGCGCGTTCGCTACGATCGCCAGCCGCGTGCTGGAGACCTTCCGCGATCTCAACCGCGATATCGAGATCTGGCTCAAGTCCGTGATGACGCCGCTCGAGGCACAGGTGCGCGAGCACCAGAAGCAGCTGCGCCGCCGGGTCGATTCGATCGAGCGCATCCATGAGGCTACCGACACGCTCGAGAGCCGCATCGCGCAGCTCGAGGAAGTCCTGAACGGGCTGGACGAGCGCAGCGGGCGTATCGAGTCCTTCTCCAGGCAGGTCATGCAGCCGCACGGCGACGCGGGGCAGCTCAAGGCCGTCGCCGCCTGAAAGCGGCCGAACGGCAGTGCCGGAGGCGGTGAGGCGGTATCATGACGCGCCGCCGCTCCGGCGCTGTCGCCTTTCCCGTCACGTTCTCAATGCCCCGCAAGCCTGCCGCCTCTCCTGCCAATCTCCCTCCCAGTGCCGTGCCCGCCGATTTCGCCATGCGCGTGGTGGCGTGGCAGCGCCAGCACGGGCGTCATGACCTGCCATGGCAGAACACCCGCGACGCTTATCGCATCTGGCTCTCGGAGATCATGCTGCAGCAGACCCAGGTCAGCGCGGTCATCGAATATTTCCAGCGCTTCGTCAGCCGCCTGCCTACCGTGGCGGCGCTGGCGCAGGCCAGTGCCGACGAAGTGATGGCGCTCTGGGCGGGGCTTGGCTACTACTCGCGCGCCCGCAACCTGCACCGCTGCGCGAAGACGGTCATGAGCGAACACGGCGGCGTGTTCCCGACCGATCCTGACGTGCTGGTGACACTGCCCGGCATCGGCCGCTCGACCGCGGCAGCGGTGGCCGCGTTCAGCGCCGGCGTGCGCTCGCCCATCCTGGACGGCAACGTCAAGCGTGTGTTCGCGAGGTTCTTCGGCATCCATGGCCACCCGGGCGTCAAGGCGGTCGAAACCCGCATGTGGCAGCTTGCCGGCGAGGTCCTGCCTGCCATGGGGCCGCGGCAGGCCGAAGACATGGTCTCCTACACGCAGGGCCTGATGGACCTCGGCGCAACGGTCTGCTCGCGCGGCAAGCCGGCCTGTCTGGCCGACGCCGTGGCGTGCCCCCTGGCGACCGACTGCGTGGCGCGCCGCGACGGCCTGACGGCCGTGCTGCCCACGCCCAAGCCGCGTGCTGCCATTCCCGAGCGCAGCACCGTGATGCTGCTGGTGCGCCGTGACCGCGAAGTGCTGCTCTCGCTGCGTCCCGACAGCGGCATCTGGGGCGGCCTGTGGAGCCTGCCGGAGATGGCGGTCGACACCGTGCCCTTCGACGCCGAGCTGGCCGAAGACGCCGCGCTGGAACGCGCCCGTGAATTCGGCACGCCGAGCAGCGCCAGCATGGTCGGCGAACTCACCCACGTCTTTACCCACTTCCGCCTGCTGATCCGCGCCATTCGCGTGGACGTCACCGGCCTGACTGTGCGCGATGCAGATGGCGGCGCCGCGCTACGCTGGCTCTCGCTGGACGATCTGGATGCAGTGGGCACTCCGGCGCCGGTGCGGAAACTGCTGGAGGCGCAGGCCCGGCGGGGGCTGTTTTAAAGGTTCGCCGGATTTCAGGGCGGGCGATTTTGCTGACACAGGTTTTCTCCCCTCTCCCCATGAGGCCATGAGGGGAGAGGGTGTAAACCCCGTCGTCATTGCAGATGGTCTTGGCGCATCCGGTCTGCTTCGCCCGGCGCCTCAGGTCCCTACAGGATGTGATGCTGGTGCATGTATTTGTGCACGATCTCGATCCGCATCCCTGCATCGGGCAGCGCCATCAGCATCTGCTTGGCCTTGAGCGGCACCGGCAGCAGCTCGCACAGGCGATTCGCCACCCAGCTGGGGTCGTCCCACAGGAAGGGCTCGGCGAACGGGAGCTTGCCGGGATGTTCGGCGTGCAGCGAAGCGACGATGCGCCGCAGCACCGCCAGGCATTCGCCCAGCAGTTCCAGTTTGCAGTCGATGATGTCGGGCGGCAGCAATTCCGCCTGGCCCACCAGCAGGCTGTCCTGCCGTACGCTGTGGCCCAGCAGGCGAAAGCGCTGGCGGCCGCGTGCGCTGATCAGGAGGACGCCGAGCTGCTCCATATTGCAGTCGACGATGTCGGCCAGGCAGCCGATGGTCTCCGGTACGGTGGGTTCCCCGGGGTGTGCGACCTCGTTGCCGCTGGCGATCAGGCAGACGCCAAAAGGCGTGCGGTCGCGCATGCAGGCGCGCACCATGTCCACGTAGCGCGCTTCGAACACGCGCAGCGGCAGCAGGCCATCGGGAAACAGCACGGTGTGCAGCGGAAACAGCGGCAGGCTATCCAGCCTGGGCGCCGCTGCTGTGGCATGCGGTGCGGCGGGCGAGGCCGATGGGCCGGGAGCGGCGGTCGTGGCGGGTGAGGACATGCTTGACCAGCAAGGGTTTCGGGCAGGTGAGGGGAGTAGTCAACCCTCGCCGAGCGTGGCCGCGAATTCCGGCCCGGCCAGCTTAACCTCCGGGCGCTAGCTCGCGGTGTCTCACCAGCACATTACCATGGGCGCGGAAATAGTTGGCAAGTCTTTCGGCGATGTATACCGAGCGGTGCTGGCCGCCGGTGCAGCCAATGGCGACTGTCAGGTAGCTGCGGTTGTCGGCGATGAAACTCGGCAGCCACTTTTCGACGTAGGCGCGGATGTCCTCGGCCATGGCCAGCACCATGGGCTGGCTTTGCAGGAAATCGATCACCGGCGCGTCGCGGCCGGTCAGCGGGCGCAGGGCCAGATCGTAATAGGGATTGGGCAGGGAGCGTACGTCGAACACCATGTCGGCGTCGCTAGGTACCCCATGCTTGAAGCCGAACGACTCGAACAGCAGGGTGAGCCGCAGGTCGTCGCCGCGTACGAATTCCTTGATCCAGGCGCGCAGCGTATTGGTGCGCACATTGCTGGTATCGATGCGGTGAGCCGCCTCGGCGAGGGGGCTCAGCAGTTCGCGCTCCATCTCGATGGCCTCGATCAGCGAGGTGTCGTTGAAGGGCGTGCTGCCGGTGCTGTCTGCCATGCTCGCGTTTTCCGCACCCGGCGTGCCGACGGGCGCGCCCGTCCGGTCGGTGCGCATCGACAGCGGGTGGCGCCGCCTGGTCTCGGAGTAGCGCTGCACCAGTGCATCGGTACTGGCGGTCAGGAAGACCACCCGGACCTCGTGTTCGGAGGCGAGGTCGCGCAGGGTGCCGGGTAGCTGGTCCAGCGATTCGCGGCTGCGGATATCGGTAGCGACACCTAGATGCGTATAGCCCTGGGCGGCAAGGTAGCGGGCCAATTCCGGGATGAACTGGGCTGGAAGGTTGTCCACGCAATAATAGCCTGCGTCTTCCAGTACGTTCAGGGCAACGGATTTGCCGGAGCCGGAGATTCCGGTGATGAGTATGATGCGCATAGCAACGCAAGCATAGCATCAGGAGGATGACGCCGTCATGACGGCGTCCCCAGTAAAAAAGGCGAACCGCCAGGTTCGCCTTCTTGCACATGCCGCGCCATCGGCGAGGCCAGGGCGCTTACGCCGATTTGGACAGGCAGTCTTTCATGAAGGCCTTGCGTTCATCGCCCTTCTTGCCAGTGGCTTCCTTGTTGCACGCCTTCATTTTCTCCTGCTGGCTGTTCTTGACGGGAGCGGCTGCGGGCTTGTTGGACAGGCAGTCCTTCATGAAGGACTTGCGTTCGTCGCCCTTCTTGCCGGCGGCCTGCGTATTGCAGACCTTCATCTTGTCCTGCTGCGTGCCTGCCGCCGCAGGTGCTGCGGCCGCTGCCGGAGCAGCCGGCGCGGCGGCCGGTGCATTCTGGGCGAAGGCGCCGCTGGCGAAAAGCGGGGCTACCAGCGCGCACATCGCGATCAATTTTTTCATGCTTGCTCTCCTGGCTGTGGAAAACTTCATGGCTGCTGGCCTGTCGGCGCGGCAACTCCGGGGCTGGGCTCATGCCCATTACAGCACAAAACGGCCTTTGCCCCAAACGCGTTGACGATCGGTATGCGGCAGGATGTAAGCAATTGAAAACGGAGCGGCCGGTCCGGCTAAAGCAGGCGTCCCTGGCCTCGCGACGCGACGTCGGCCTGCATGGCGGCGCGCTGGCGATCCATGAAGTCACGCAGGGTGTCGATGCCGCGCAGGCGCAGGATGGTGTTGCGTACGGCGGCTTCGACCAGCACGGCGAGATTTCGGCCGGCCGCCACCTGGATCTTGACCATATGGATAGGCAGGCCGAGTACGTCGAGATACTGCGAGTCCAGAGGCAGGCGCTCGAATTCGCCGTCGTTGCGGCGTACCAGCTGGACCACCAGTTTCATCTTCATTTTCCGGCGTACCGCGGTTTCGCCGAAGATGGTCTTGATGTCCAGCAGCCCCAGGCCGCGTACCTCCAGCAGGTTCTGCAGCAGCGGCGGGCAGCGGCCTTCGATGAAATCCGGCCCCAGCCGCACGAAATCCACGGCATCGTCCGCCACCAGCCCGTGGCCGCGCGAGATCAGTTCGAGGCCGAGTTCGCTCTTGCCCAGGCCGGATTCGCCCATGATCAGCACGCCCATGCCGAGAATGTCGAGAAACACGCCGTGCATGGTGACGCGCGGCGCGGAAATGCGGGACAGGTAGAGCCGCAGGTGATCGATCACCGCCGCCGACGAGACCGGCGTGGTGAACAGCGGGGTCGACGAGCGCGTGCAGCGCAGTTCCAGGTCGGGCGGCGGCTCCATGCCGTCGGCGATCACCAGGAAGGGCGGTTCCAGCAGGATCAGCTCGCCCATCTGGCGCTTGCGCATCTCGTCGTCGAGACGCTGGTAATACGTGATTTCCGGCTTGCCCAGCACCTGGATCCGGTTCGGGTGGATCAGGTTCAAGTGGCCGACGAGATCGGCCGCGGAGGTGGCTTCACGCGCAAACTCGACGTCGAAGGCCCGGTCCGCGCCCTCCAGTCCTGCTACCCAGGAGAGTTTGATATCGGCTGCGTTGTCGTCGAAGATCGACTGCGAGGTGACGCCAGTGAGTTCCATGCGGGTGCTTTCAGGGGCGAGCTTTCAGGTTGCCGGGTCAGAGCCCGGCTCGCCTGGATAATAGCCGTCAGGCCGGTTCAAGGATGCCATTGCGTCAGCAACTGGTGCACGGCATCCGGCGTGGGCAGGGTGGCCAGTCCGTCGCGCATCTCGCGGTCGGATAGCAGCTGGGCGATCTCGGAGAGGATCTCCAGATGCTGCTGGGTAGCCTGTTCAGGCACCAGCAGGAAGATCAGCAGCGCCACCGGCTTGCCGTCGGGAGATTCAAAGGGGATGGGCTCGGCCAGGCGCATGAATGCGGCCAGCGGCTGCTTCAGCCCCTTGATACGGCCGTGCGGGATCGCAACCCCGGCACCCAGGCCGGTGGATCCCAGCGACTCGCGGGCGAACAGGTTGTCGGTCACTGTCGCGCGCGCTACGCCATGGTTGTTCTCGAAGAGGAGCCCGGCCTGTTCGAACACGCGCTTCTTGCTGGTGACGGTGACGTCGAGGTTGATGTTGCCGGGTGGCAGCAATTTAGCCAAACGATTCATGTGGAATGCGCAGGGTTTTCTGGTAAGCGGGCCCCGGGGCAGGCGGCGTCCCGACGGGCTAAATGAATATAGACACCAAGGCCCGTGGTGCCACCGGTGGTCCCCATGCCGGTGCCGGGCGTCTGGCCATTATAGAGCAGGCCTGCCCCCGCCTTGTGCATTGCAATAGCCGATGCGCGGTAGCGGTGCCGCGCGCGCGGAAAAATGACCGGACCAAGGATCTATGTATTGCGCAGCATACACCGGGAGGGATGCCTTGCGGAATCCCCCGCGGGCCTGCTGGCAAGCAGGGAAGCGGCGGACGCAAAAAAGCCGCGCAACGGCGCGGCTTTATTCCGGTTTCAAGGGACTGACACCGGCGGCCCGGTCCGTGGGCCGCCAGGCACGGTCATTGCTGCATCTGCGATGCGGCCATCTGGTACTTGACCGCTTCGCGGTCATGGCTTTGCACGCGATCCTTGTGGCGAATCACCTGCCGGTCGAGCTTGTCGACTAGCGCGTCGATAGCGGCATACAGGTCTTCGTGATGCGCCTCGACAAAGATGTCCTTGCCCTTGAGATGTAGATTGATTTCCGCGTACTGCCGCCGGTCCTTTTCTTTTGTATTGTCGACAGAGAGCAGCACACTTACGCCAATGACTTGATCGAAATGCCTGACGATACGCTCCAGTTTCGTTTCCACGTACTCACGCAGGGGAGGCGTGATGTCCAAGTGGTGTCCACTGATCTTGAAGTTCATAGCGTTTCTCCTTCTGAAAGAGCTGCATCAGGCAGGCGACGCAGCTCGGCTACAAAGTCTTGCGGAGATTGACGGCAGGAATCTTGAGCGCCTCGCGGTACTTGGCAACGGTACGCCGTGCCACCACGAAGCCTTGCTCGCCGAGCAATTCGGCAATCCGGCTGTCGGACAGGGGATTCCTGGGGTCTTCGGCTCCTATTAATTGCTTGATCAACGCACGAATTGCCGTTGAAGAGGCCGCGCCGCCGGTTTCTGTGGATACGTGACTGCCGAAAAAATACTTCAGCTCGAAAGTCCCCATCGGCGTTGCCATGTATTTATTGGTAGTCACCCGAGAGATGGTGGACTCGTGTAAACCCAGTGTATCGGCAATCTCCCGCAAAACCAAGGGGCGCATCGCAATTTCACCATGGGTGAAGAAGTTCTTTTGACGTTCGACAATAGCTTGTGCGACGCGCAATATCGTATCGAACCTTTGCTGGATGTTCTTGATCAACCAGCGCGCTTCCTGCAGCTTCTGCTGCAATCCGGCCGCGCCCGCGTCGCCTTTTGCACCGCGCAAAATCTGCGCGTACATGTCGTTGATACGTAGCCGCGGCATCACATCCGGGTTGAGCTGGGCGATCCAGCCGCCGCTGATTTTTCTTACGAAAACATCCGGCACGACGAAATCGGCCTCCGGCCGGCTGTATGCGTGGCCCGGATAGGGCGCCAGGGAGCGGATCAGTTCATGCGCGGCCTTGAGTTCGGGCTCGTCCACCTGCAACGCTTTCTTCAGGCGCGTGTAGTCGCGCACCGCGAGCAGTTCCAGGTGGCTGCCGACAATGGTCAGCGCGAGGTCGCGCTGCGGATGCTTCAGACGGCGCAGTTGCAGCGCCAGGCATTCGGCCGCGTTGCGCGCGCCGACGCCAGGCGGGTCGAAGCTCTGCAGCAGGGTCAGGATTGCCTGGATCTCATCGACCTCGAACTCGAGCTCTTCCGGCAGCTCGCTGCATATTTCTTCCAGCGTGGTGCTCAGGTAGCCGTCGTCGTCCAGCGATTCAATCAGGAAGATGGCCAGCCCCTTGTCGCGCAGCGAAATCTTGAGCGGCGCGAGCTGTTCCATCAGGTGTTCGCGCAGCGTGGGCTCGGCGTCGCGCAGCTGCATCGGCGTTTTTTCATCGTCGTCGCCCTGCGGGCGGCGGGCGAAGTCGTCGAGGCTCCAGTCGTTGCCATAGTCCTCGCCGCTGTCGCTGTAGCCGTCTTCTGCTTCGGGGGCGCCGTCGGGGCGGTTCTCGCTGGTGCCCTGGCCGTCGGCCGGCGCCGGCGCCGGCGCGCTTTGCAGGTTGACGGAGCCATCCGAGGACACGCGCAACGGGCTTTCGATCCAGTCGTTTTCGCGTTCGAGCAGCGGATTCTCGGTCAGTGCCTGTTCCACTTCCTGCTGCAGCTCGAGCGTGGACAGTTGCAGCAGCCGGATCGACTGCTGGAGTTGCGGCGTGAGAGCGAGATGCTGCGAGAGGCGGAGCTGTAGCGACGGTTTCATGCGGCCTATTTTATGCCCAACTCCCGGACTGGTGGAACGGAAATTGCTATCGCTGGTGTCGCCGTGATCGATTGCACGCTAAAAGGCGACAGTGGAGCCACGCATGCACAGGTGCGCGGCCGGTGCCGCGCGGCATCCCTACATGCGGAAATTCTCGCCCAGGTAGACCTTGCGCACCGATTCGTTGGCAATGATGTCCTCGGGCTGGCCAGCGGCCAGCACCGCGCCTTCGCTGATGATGTAGGCGTGGTCGCAGATGCCCAGCGTTTCGCGCACATTGTGGTCGGTGATCAGCACGCCGATATTGCGCGCCTTGAGGAAGCTGACGATGCGCTGGATTTCGCCAACCGCGATCGGGTCGACGCCGGCGAAGGGTTCGTCGAGCAGGATGAAACGCGGGGCAGAGGCAAGGGCGCGGGCGATCTCCACGCGGCGGCGCTCGCCGCCGGACAGCGACAGCGCCGGGTTGTCGCGCAGGTGGGCAATCTGCAGGTCGTCCAGCAGGGTGTCCAGCCGGCGCTCGATCTCGGCCTTGCCAAGCGGCTTGCCGTTGTCGAGCTGCAGTTCCAGCACCGCGCGGATGTTTTCCTGCACGTTGAGCTTGCGGAACACCGACGCTTCCTGCGGCAGGTAGGACAGGCCCATGCGTGCCCGCTCGTGGATGGCGAGGCCGCTGATGTGCTTGTCGTCGAGCACGATGTCGCCCTCGTCCAGCGCCACCAGTCCAACGATCATGTAGAACGAAGTGGTCTTGCCCGCGCCGTTGGGGCCGAGCAGGCCCACCACCTCGCCGCTCTTCACGTCGAGGGACACGTCCTTGACCACCGTGCGCGAGCCGTAGCGCTTCTTCAGGTGGCGCACGACCAGCGTGCTGCTGTCCTTCAGGGTGGCGGGCTGGGACGGTGCGGTTTGGGTAGCGGTCATGAAGGCGGAATCCGTGGATCGGGGCGACGCTTCGGCGTCGGGGTCAGGGATTGACGGGAGCGGGTGCTGGCTTGAGTTGCACCGGGCTGCCGGCGGCGCCGCTGGCGGGCTGTTCCTGGCGTGGCGACAACACCGCGCGCACGCGTCCGGACGGGCTGCCCGCCGTTGCATTCTCGGCGCCGCCGGTGGCGGTGTAGAACTCGTTGCGGCTGTCGTAGGTGATCAACGCGCCGCGGATTTCATCCACCAGTTTGGCGCCGGCCAGGCGCGCCATGCGGGCGCGGCCGATCAGCTTGGACAGTTCCTGCTTGCCGTCGTATTCGATGCGGTCGCCCCAGCCGTCGATGTATTCGTCGACATTGTCGCGTTTCTGGCGGATATAGGCCTGCTTGGCGCCCTTGGAGGTCGCCACCGCGTACTGGTAGCCCTCGGGGTCGGTGCGGACTTCGGCCGCGTCGGATTTCAGCACCATGGTGCCCTTGGTCAGCACCACGTTGCCGGTCAGTACATAGACCTGCTTGACGTCGTCGTAGCTGGCGTTGTCGGCCTCCAGCACCAGCGGCTTATCGCGGTCGGCTTTTTCGGCGCTGGCGGGTGTGGCCAGCGTGAGGCCGAGGACGGCTGCCAGCGTCAGCAATGCAGCAGTGCTGCGGCGGCGACAGGACGATGTCGTCAGGAATGGATTCATGTTGGCGTGATGGCGGTTTGCGCGGACGGCTCTGGCCCGCGGGCGGCTTTGTTTCCTGGCGACCGTTCCCTGATGAAGCCGGCGGGGCTGCGCAGACGGTACCGGAATCGGTATTGTCTGCGCCCGCACGCCTGGCCATGCTTTGCTTCATCTGGCAACAGCCTCTCGGATCTTGGTCTTGTCAGGGGTTCTTCGCTGGGCTCGCCGGCGGTGGCACCGTAATGATGGTGCCGCGTACATTACCCAGCAATTGTACTTCCCGGGTGACATTGTTGAAGATCAGGCCGTTGGCGGTCATCACCGACGGACCGCGGGTCAGTCTGACAGCCTTGTCGGTCTTGACGATGTCATCGTTGATCAGCACCTGGAAATATTCCGAGGCGGCGGTCATCTGAGGATCCTTGGCGGCTTCGGGACCCTGCGCGCGCACGATGAAGGCGTTGCCGAACAGGTCTATCACCGAGCCTTCCGCGTTCATCGTGCCGCGGTCGGAGTGGCCGGTGACGGGCGGGCGGCCGATCTCGTAGGCGCGCATGGCCGGGCGCGTCACCGCGTAGGTCTGGTCGTCCTCGAAGTGGATCATCTTGTCGCCGGTGAACCGCATCTTGGTGTTCCCGTCCTCGGCAAGCTCGGTGGCGGAGAAGCGGATCATGTAGTAATCGGGCTCGTGCTTCTTGCCCACCGGCCCCGCGGTGCTTTCGCGCGGCGAATTGACCTGCACCAGCCAGAAAGTGCTGCCGGCCACCAGCGCCATCAGCAGCAGGGGCAGGATGCGCATCGCAAGCCGGCTCAGGGAGGACAGGAAATCCCGCATAGGTCGTGGCTAGCCTCGGATATCAGATGACCTTGGCGCGGGTCAGGTCGTGGATGTGCAGGGCGCCGACCAGGCGCTGGTCCGCATCGACCACCAGCATCTGGTTGATACGGTTCGCCTCCATGACCTGAACGGCCTCGACCGCGAGCTGGTCCGGGCCCACCGTGTGCGGCGAGCGGTGCATCACCTCGCTGATGGGCACGGTCTTCCAGTCGCGCGGGGTTTCCAGCAGGCGGCGCAGGTCGCCGTCGGTGAACACGCCGATCAGGCGGTCGTCCGGGTCCACCACGGCGGTCATGGCCATGCCCTTGCGGGTGATTTCCATCAAAGCCTGCGCCAGGGGCGTGCTTTCGCGCACCTTGGGCACCGCGTTGCCGCTGCGCATGACGTCGCGCACGTGGGTCAGGAGTTTGCGCCCGAGCGCCCCGCCCGGGTGCGAGCGGGCAAAGTCCTCCTCGCCGAAGCCGCGCGCGTCCAGCACCGCCACCGCCAGCGCGTCGCCCAGTGCCAGCGCCGCGGTGGTGCTGGCGGTGGGGGCCAGGTTCAGCGGGCAGGCTTCTTTTTCCACGCCCGCGTCAAGGTGGGCGTCGGCCAGCTTGGCCAAGGTGGAGGCGGCGTTGCCGGTCACCGAGATCAGTTTGGCGCCGATGCGCTTGACGATCGGCACGATCGACAGCAGCTCGGAGGTCTCCCCGGAATTGGAAAAGGCGATCAGCACGTCGTCGCGCGTCACCATGCCCAGGTCGCCATGGCTTGCCTCGGCGGGATGCACGAAAAAGGCGGGCGTGCCGGTCGACGCCAGGGTGGCTGCCACTTTGCGGCCTATGTGCCCCGATTTGCCGATGCCCGACACCACCACGCGTCCGCTGCAATGGAGAATCAGTTGCACGGCCTGTGCGAACGCGCCGTCCAGGCGGCTGCCAAGGGCCGCGACCGCGTCGGCTTCGATCTGGAGGGTTTCGCGAGCGAGCCGAAGTGCTCGATCCGCATTGAAATTAGCTATCATGGCGACGAAGTATACCAACGAATGCGATGGCGCTTGGGCTGTTCCGACGATCGGGCGGTCAAGGTGGCTGCCGCGCTTGCCGTTATCCGCCGGCAGGGCCGCCCGCGCCGGGCTGCCGCGGCCCCGGGCCGGCGTACCCTGACCCCATCCGATGCACTCTCCGCTGGACCTGACCCTCGTCCTGCTGGCCGCCGCCGTATTCGGCGTGGTCGCTTTCCGCATGCTGCAATTGCCGCCGATGCTGGGGTACCTGGCCGTCGGTACCCTGATCGGGCCGCATGCGCTGGGCCTTGCCAGCGATACCGCGCAGACCAAGTACCTGGCCGAGTTCGGGGTGGTCTTCCTGATGTTCTCGATCGGACTGGAATTCAGCCTGGGCAAGCTCAAGGCGATGAAACGGCTGGTGTTCGGCATGGGCGGCTCGCAGGTGGCGCTGTCGATGCTGGCCGTGGTGCCGGCCAGCTGGGCCTTCAACTGGCTGTTCCCGCTGTCCTGGCAGGCTTCGATAGCCCTCGGCGGCGCGCTGGCGATGTCGTCCACGGCGATCGTGTCCAAGATGCTCTCCGAGCGGCTGGAACTGGAAAGCGAGCACGGGCGCAACATCATCAGCATCCTGCTGTTCCAGGACCTGGCGGTGGTGCCGCTGCTGATCGTGATCCCGGCCCTGTCGCGCGATCCCTCCGACATGGCGATGGCGCTGGGCCTGGCCACGGTCAAGATCGTGGTGGCGCTGAGCCTGATCTTCTTTGTCGGGCAGAAGGTGATGAGCCGCTGGTTCCACGTGGTGGCGGCGCGCCGCTCGCAGGAGCTGTTCATGCTCAACCTGCTGCTGGTCACGCTGGGCATGGCGGCCCTGACCGAGCGGCTTGGCCTGTCGATGGCGCTGGGCGCCTTCATGGCCGGCATGCTGATCTCCGAGACGCCCTACCGGCACCAGGTGGAGGAAGACATCAAGCCCTTCCGCGATGTGCTGCTCGGGCTGTTCTTCGTCACCATCGGCATGCTGCTCAATATCCATGTGGTGCTCGACCACCTGTGGCTGGTGCTGGCGCTGCTGATCGTGCCGATCGTGTTCAAGCTGGTGCTGATCGCCGGCCTGGCACGCGCCTTCGGCTCGCGCCAGGGGGTGGCGATCCGCACCGGGCTGGGGCTGGCGCAGGCCGGCGAGTTCGGCTTCGTGCTGCTCAACCAGATCGACGGGCTGAACCTGGTCGATCCGGTGCTGATCCAGGTGATCCTGGCATCCATGCTGCTGTCGATGCTGGCGGCCCCGTTCCTGATCCAGTACAGCGATGCCATCGTGCTGCGCTTCGCCGCCAACGAATGGCTGATGCAGTCGCTCAATATGACGCGCATTGCCGCGCAGAGCCTGCAGACCGAGAAGCACGCCATCATCTGCGGCTTTGGCCGCAGCGGCCAGAACCTGGCGCATATGCTGGAGCGCGAGGGCATTACCTACGTGGCGCTCGATCTCGACCCCGACCGCGTGCGCGAGGCCGCCGGCGCCGGCGATACCGTGGTGTACGGTGACGCCGGGCGGCGCGAGGCGCTGATTGCCGCGGGCATCCACCGCGCGGCGGCCATCGTCGTCACCTATGCCAACACGCCCTCGGCGCTCAAAGTGCTGCACCACGTGCAGGAACTGGAGCCGGCATTGCCGGTGATCGTGCGCACCGTGGACGACTCGGAACTGGATGTGCTGCAAAAGGCTGGCGCCACCGAGGTGGTGCCGGAAATCATCGAAGGCAGCCTGATGCTGGCATCGCACGCCCTGGTGCTGCTGGGTGTGCCGATGCGGCGCGTGGTGCGCGGGGTGCAGGAGGCGCGCGATGCGCGCTACAGCCTGCTGCGCGGCTATTTCCACGGGCGCGACGACGAGGAGGACCTGGTCGAGCGGGATTCCGTGCGCCTGCATTCCGTCTCGCTCGGTCCCGAAGCCACCGCGGTGGGACGCCGCCTGGGCGCGCTCGGGCTGGAGCAGATCGGGGTGGAGGTGACGGCGGTGCGCCGGCGCGGCATCCGCGCCTTCGACCCGGAACCGGAAACCGTGCTGGAGCCGGGCGACATCGTCGTGCTGCGCGGACCGCCCGAGGCGCTGGAAGTGGCCGAACAGCGGATGCTCGCCGGCTGACGGCGAAACCGGCGCGCGGGGATTGGCGTTCAGGCCGCGGCGCGGCTCGTGGCGCGCGCGCCTTCCGCCCATGACGGCGGCAGGCCGTCCAGCACGGCGCGCGCATCGAGCGAGCCGATCGGGACCCGCTGGTCGGCGGGAATGCGGCCTTCGCCCTGCAGCATCAGGTAACGCAGGCAGCACACCCGCAGGAAGGACGTGAAGTTCGCCGCCTCGCCGCGGTAGGCACTCAGTTCGTCGTGCAGCCGGGAGATGAGCTGGCCCACGCTCATGCCATCCCGCTGCGCCAGCGCTTCCAGCACTTCCCAGAACAGGCTCTCGAGCCGGATGCTGGTGGCCACGCCATGCAGCCGCAGCGAGCGCGACTGGCACTCGTAGGACTGCGGATTGGCCCGGATGAAGATTTCACACATGGAGGAACTCCCGTTCGGGACGGCCCGCGAGACCAGCTCGCGAGCCGCGTTCGGAAGCCTCTAATGTACGATCCTGGTGCCCAGGACGGCAAGGAACTGCGCCAGCCAGGCGGGGTGCGCCGGCCAGGCCGGCGCGGTCACCAGGTTGCCGTCGGTGTGGGCCTGGTCGACCGGGATGTCGGCGTACTTGCCGCCGGCAAGGCGCACTTCCGGCGCACAGGCCGGGTAGGCCGAGCAGGTCCGGCCTTCCAGCACGCCGGCTGCGGCCAGCAGCTGAGCGCCGTGGCAGACCGCGGCGATCGGCTTGTTGGCGCTGGCGAAGTGACGCACGACCTCCAGCACGCGTTCGTTCAGGCGCAGGTATTCCGGAGCCCGCCCGCCCGGGATGACCAGGCCGTCGTAGGCCGCCGGATCGACATCGGCAAAGCTCGCGTTGAGCGTGAAGTTATGCCCGCGTTTCTCGGTATAGGTCTGGTCGCCTTCGAAGTCATGGATGGCGGTGGCGCAGCTGGCGCCGGCGGCCTTGTCCGGGCATACCGCGTGGACCGTGTGGCCCACCATCTGGAGGGCCTGGAACGGCACCATGGTTTCGTAGTCTTCGGCATAGTCGCCGACCAGCATCAAGATCTTTTTGGCCATCGCGGTCTCCTGTATGGTTACGGTTGTCAGGCAGGGACGCCGCGCCGGAGCCGGTGCGGCCCGCCTGAGCCTGGCCCATTGTGTTGCCGTTCGCGGCAGCCCGGGTGGTAACCCATTACCGCATCCTGCCGGCGCGCCGGCAGGGACCAACCGATTCCCCATGCCCAATACCACGATCCAGTCGTCCGCCCTTGGCGATGTCACCCACTACCTGCGCGAGCGCATCCGTACCGTGCCCGACTGGCCGCAACCCGGTGTCATGTTCCGCGACATCACGCCGCTGCTGCAGGACCCCAAGTCCCTGCGCGTGCTGATTGACGTGTTCGTGCACCGCTACATGGACGCCAGGCTCGACCTGGTGGCCGGCATCGACGCGCGCGGCTTCATCCTGGGCGCCATCCTGGCCTACGAGCTCAACCTTGGCTTCGTGCCGATCCGCAAGAAGGGCAAGCTGCCCTTCCAGACCGTGGCCGAGGAATACGAACTGGAGTACGGCAGCGCCACGGTGGAAATCCACGCCGACGCCTGCAAGCCGGGCGACCGCGTGCTGCTGGTGGACGACCTGATCGCCACCGGCGGTACCATGATGGCTGGCCGCAAGCTGCTCGAACGCCTGGGCGCCACGGTGGTGGAAGGCGCGGCCATCGTCGACCTGCCCGAGCTGGGCGGCTCTCGCCACCTGCTCGACAGCGGCCTGCCGCTGTTCACGGTTTGCCGATTCGAAGGGCATTGACGCCTGACCATTGATCTGCCGGCCGCGCGGGCATTGCACCCGGGCGCGGCCACCCGGACCCGGAGTTGCTTGCCATGCCAGACCTGTTGCTCTTCCTCGCTACCTCGGTGGCAATCACCCTCGCCCCCGGACCCGACAACCTGCAGGTGCTGGCGCGCGGCATGGCCCAGGGGCGGCGCGCCGGCGTGGTCGCGGCGCTGGGCTTTGCCTCGGGCTGCCTTTTCCATACGGTGGTCGCGGCCGTGGGCCTGGCCGCCGTGCTGCGCTCCTCGCCGGTGGCGTTCCAGTGCATCAAGTTTGCCGGCGCCGCCTACCTGGTCTGGATTGGCATCCAGGCGCTGCGCTCGCGCGGCGCGCTGGGCAAGGGCGCCGACGCGCCGGCGGTGCCGCTCGCCAAGGTGTTCCGCCAGAGCGTCCTCGCCAACCTGATGAACCCCAAGGTGACGCTTTTCTTCCTGGTCTTCCTGCCGCAATTCGTGCGTGCCGATGCCGCCAACGCAGGCTGGCAGATGCTGTTGCTGGGCGTGGTGTTCATGCTCCAGGCGGCGGTGGTGTTCTCGCTGTTCGGCCTGTTCGCGGGCGTGCTGGGCGACTGGCTCAAGCACCGGCCCGGCGCCGGCCGCTGGCTGGACCGGGTGGCGGGGGCCATCTTCCTGGCGCTCGGCATCAAGGTGGCGCTGCCGGCCTGAGCGTTCCCGCCCCGGAGGACCGTGGGCGCGCCACCACGGCACCGGCTTGCCTATTGGGTTTGAGGGCATTTCCGCCGCGTGCCATGGCGTTGCCCACACATGCCGGCGGGCGCATAATGCCCCATCGACAACAATACGATGGCCGGGCGAAGTCTTGCGATAGGCAATGGAGGCACCGGTCACATAAGGCGCACCATGGGCGTACTACTTCATCTGCTTTCCGGCGTGGCGTTGCTGGTGTGGGGCACCAATATCGTCAAGGTCGGCATCCTGCGCGTGTATGGGGCCAACCTGCGCCACGTGCTCTCCTCGAGCATCTCCAACCGGTTCTCGGCTTTCGCGGCCGGGCTGGGCGTGACCGGCCTGGTCCAGAGCAGCAATGCGACGGCGGTCATCGTCAGTTCTTTCGTAGGCCAGGGCCTGATTGCCGTGGCGCCGGCGCTGGCCATCATGCTGGGCGCCAACGTCGGCACCGCCATCATGGTGCAGGTGTTCTCGCTGGACCTGTCGTGGCTGTCGCCGCTGCTGATCTTCGTCGGCGTGATCCTGCACCTGTCATGGAAGGGCAGCAAGCCCGGCCATGTCGGGCGCGTGCTGATCGGGCTGGGCCTGATCACGCTGGCGCTCGAGTTGATTTCCATCGCCACCCGACCGGTGGTGCAGGCCGCCGGCGTCAAGGTGCTGTTCGGCACGCTGACCGGCGATCCCGCGCTCGATATGCTGATCGGCGCCTTCCTCACCATCCTGTGTTACTCCAGCCTGGCGGTGGTGCTGTTCTGCGGCGCGCTGGCCTCGGCCGGCGTGGTGTCGCTGCATGTGGCGCTGGCGCTGGTGCTCGGCGCCAACCTGGGGTCGGGCATTTCCGCGCTGCTGACCACCTCGGGCAATAACCAGCCCGGCAAGCGCGTCACGCTCGGCAACCTGCTGTCGCGCCTGCTCGGCTGCGTGATCGCGCTGCCCTTGCTGGGGCAGGCGCAGCACCTGCTGGCGCTGGTCGATGCCGATCCGCAGCGGCTGGTGGTCAATTTCCACCTGCTGTTCAATGTGGCGCTCGCGCTGCTGCTGCTGGGCGCCACCGGTCCGCTGGCGCGGCTGTGCGAGGCGGTGCTGCCAGGCCGTAACACCGGCGACAGCCAGGTCACCCCGCGCCACCTCGATCCGGCTGCACTGCCCACGCCGGCGCTGGCGCTGTCCAATGCCGCGCGCGAGGTGCTGCGCATCGGCGACCGCATCGAGCAGATGCTGGACAATATGCTGCGCGTGCTGCGTACCAACGATGCCAAGCTGGCCGCCGCCACCTGCCGCATCGACGACGAAGTGGACGATCTCTACACCGCCATCAAGCTCTACCTGACCCGGATCAGCCTGGAGGCGCTGGACGAACGCGACGGCCGGCGCTGGACCGAGATCATCTCGCTCACCATCAATCTGGAGCACGCCGGGGACATCATCGAGCGCATCCTGCAGGACACGCGCGAAAAGAAGATCGCCCACAACCTGGCCTTCTCGGAAGCGGGCATGCAGGAGATCTCGCTGATGCACGCGCGCGTCGTGGCCAACCTGCGGCTGGGGCTGTCGGTGTTCCTCTCCGGCGACCTCAAGAGCGCGCAGCAGCTGATGGCCGAGAAAGCCACCTTCCGCGATCTCGAGCGCGAGTTCGCCCGCAGCCACCTGCAGCGCGTCGCAGTGCAGACCGCCGAGAGCATCGAGACCAGTTCCCTGCATCTCGATATCATCAGCGACCTGAAACGCTTGAATTCGCTGTTCTGCGCCACCGCCTATCCGGTGCTGGAAGACGCCGGCGCACTCAACCGCAGCCGCATGAAGGAAGACGATGGCGACCCGCCTGCGAAGGCGGTGCCGTCGGCACAGGCACATTGAGCCGGGGCAGCCCGCGGCGGCTACAGCTTGTAGCCGATCTCCCGCAGCAGGTCGCGCCGCCAGGCGATGTCGATCTCGGTTTCCAGCCCGAGCGGCGAAGCGCCGTCCACCACGCCCAGCACCGCGCGGCCCTGCGCGGTCTGCGCCACCACCACTTCGGTCGGATTGGCCGTGGCGCAGTAGATCCGGCACACCTCCGGCACCGCGCGCACGGTGGAGAGCACATTGAGCGGATAGAAGCCGTCGCCGAGGAACAGCAGGAAGCTGTGGCCGGCGCCGATGGCCATCGCGTTCTCGCAGGCCAGGTCGATCATGGCGTCGTCGTTGCCGGACCAGCGCACCAGGCGCTTGCCGGATGCCTCGCAGAATGCCAGCCCGAAGCGGATGCCCGGCACTGCGCACACCAGTGCCTCGTGGAGGTCGTCCACGGTCTTGATGAAATGCGCCTGTCCGAAGATGAAATTGGTCGCCTCGGGCTTGGTGACCGGCACTACGATGATCTCCATGGCCATGCTCCTGCAGTGGCCCGCATCGAGGCTACTCAATCAATGGTAGGCTGGCCCGGGTCGAATGCAAGGCGCCGCGCGGGCCTACCGGCGCGGCGGAGCGGCGCCCTTGCGGCGCCGGCTGCGCAGGCGCTGGAGCAAGGCGGCGATGGCCGCGAGCAGCACCGCGCCGCCTAACGTCAGGGGCAGGCTGCCGGAGACCTCGCCATTGGCCTTGCCTGCGGCCCGGGCCGTGCTGGCAGGCTGATCGGCTCGTGCGGCTGGGGCGGAGGCCGCGGGCGCGGCCGGTTCTTCGAGCGCGCGCGCTTGCGGCGCGGCCAGCTCGATCGGCGTGACCTGTGCCTGCGCCGCGGCGGGGCCGGCGGCACCCGTGCCGCCGAGCAGCAGTGCGCAATGCCAGGCGCAGAGGATGAGGCTGGAACGCTGCCGCATGCCGTGCGCTCAGCGCCGCTCCAGCAGCGGCGCCAGGTATTTGCCGGTGAAGCTGGCGCGGCTCTTCGCCACCGTTTCCGGCGTGCCCTTGGCGATCACCTGGCCGCCCCCGGCACCGCCTTCCGGGCCCATGTCGAGCAGCCAGTCGGCGGTCTTGATCACGTCCAGGTTGTGCTCGATGATGACCACCGTATTGCCCTGGTCGCGCAGCTTGTGGATGACCTTGAGCAGTAGTTCGATATCGTGGAAGTGCAGGCCCGTGGTGGGCTCGTCCAGGATGTAGAGCGTGCGGCCGGTGTCGCGCTTGGACAGTTCCAGCGACAGCTTGACGCGCTGCGCCTCGCCACCCGACAGCGTGGTGGCCGACTGGCCCAGCCGGATATAGCCCAGGCCGACATCGAGCAGCGTCTTCAGCTTGCGCCGCACCACCGGCACCGCGTGGAAGAACTCGTGCGCCTGCTCCACCGTCAGGTCGAGTACCTCGTGGATGTTCTTGCCCTTGTAGAGCACTTCCAGCGTTTCGCGGTTGTAGCGCTTGCCGTGGCAGACGTCGCAGGGTACGTAGACGTCGGGCAGGAAATGCATCTCGACCTTGAGCACGCCATCGCCCTGGCAGGCTTCGCAGCGCCCGCCCTTGACGTTGAAGGAGAATCGTCCCGGGTCGTAGCCGCGTTCCTTGGCCGAGGGCACGCCGGCGAACAGTTCGCGGATCGGCGTGAACAGGCCCGTGTAGGTGGCGGGGTTGGAGCGCGGGGTGCGGCCGATCGGGCTCTGGTCGACGTTGATGACCTTGTCGAAGTGCTCCAGGCCCTCGATGCGGTCGTGCGCCGCGGGCTCCGCCGTGGAGCCGTACAGGTGGCGCGCCACTGCGTGGTAGAGCGTGTCGTTGATCAGCGTGGACTTGCCCGAGCCGGATACGCCGGTCACGCAGGTGAGCAGGCCCACCGGGATCTCCGCGCTGACGTTGCGCAGGTTGTTGCCGGTGGCGTTGACGATGCGCAGCAGTTTTTCCTCGTCGGGCGCGGCACGTTCGGCCGGCACCTCGATGCGGCGCGCGCCGGACATATACTGCCCGGTGAGCGAGTCGGGCGACTGCTCGATCTGCAGCGGCGTGCCTTCGGCCACGATCATGCCGCCGTGCACGCCAGCCCCCGGGCCGATGTCGACCACGTAGTCGCAGGCGCGGATCATGTCTTCGTCATGCTCCACCACCAGCACGGAGTTGCCGATGTCGCGCAGGTGCTTGAGCGTACCGATCAGCCGGTCGTTGTCGCGCTGGTGCAGTCCGATGGACGGCTCGTCGAGCACGTACATCACGCCGGTCAGGCCCGAGCCGATCTGCGAGGCCAGCCGGATGCGCTGCGCCTCGCCGCCCGAGAGCGTATCGGCGCTGCGTTCGAGCGAGAGATAGTCCAGCCCCACGTTGTTGAGGAAGTTGAGGCGCGCGGTGATTTCCTTGACGATCTTGTCGGCGATCTCGCGCTTGGCGCCGTGCATGTCCAGCGTGAGGAAATACGTCAGCGCATCGCGCAGCGGCCAGCCGTTGATCTCGAAGATCGCGCGCGCCTGGTCGTTCTCGCCCAGCTTGACGTGCCGCGCCTCGGTGCGCAGGCGGGTGCCGTGGCAGGCGGGGCAGGCCTGGTTGTTCTGGTACTTGGCCAGTTCTTCGCGCACCGCAACGGAGTCGGTTTCGCGGTAACGCCGCTCCAGGTTGGGGATGATGCCTTCGAAGGCATGCTCGCGCACCGTGGTGCGGCCGCGCTCGTTCATATAGGTGAAAGGGATCTCCACCTCGCCCGAGCCATGCAGCACCACCTCCTGCACTTCGGCCGGCAGGTCCTCGAAGGCGGTGTCCAGCTCGAAGTCGTAGTACGCCGCCAGGCTCTGCAGCATCTGGAAGTAGAACTGGTTGCGGCGGTCCCAGCCCTTGATGGCGCCCGAGGCCAGCGACAGGTTGGGGAAGGCCACCACCCGCTTGGGATCGAAGAAGGTGATCTGGCCCAGGCCGTCGCAGCTCGGGCAGGCGCCCATCGGATTGTTGAAGGAGAACAGGCGCGGCTCGAGCTCCTGCAACGAATACGAGCAGATCGGGCAGGCGAACTTGGAGCTGAACACGTGCTCGTGGCCGGTGTCGAGTTCGAGCGCGATGGCGCGGCCGTCGGCCAGGCGCAGCGCGGTCTCGAAGGATTCCGCCAGCCGCTGCTTGATGTCGGCGCGCACCTTGACGCGGTCCACCACCACGTCGATGGAGTGTTTCTCGGTCTTCTTCAGCTTGGGCAGCGCGTCCACTTCATAGACCACCGCCGGCGCCTCGTGCGTGGTGCCGCCGCCCGAGCGGATGCGAAAGCGCACGAAACCCTGCGCCTGCATGGTGTCGAAGAGGTCGGAATGTTCGCCCTTGCGGTTGGCCACCACCGGCGCCAGGATCATCAGCTTGGTGTCTTCCGGCAGCGCCAGCGCGGCGTCGACCATCTGCGAGACGCTCTGCGCCTGCAAGGCCAGGTTGTGGTCGGGGCAGTAGGGCGTGCCGGCGCGGGCGTACAGCAGGCGCAGGTAGTCGTGGATCTCGGTGACCGTGCCTACGGTCGAGCGCGGGTTGTGGCTGGTTGCCTTCTGTTCGATGGAGATCGCCGGCGAAAGGCCTTCGATCAGGTCGACGTCGGGCTTTTCCATCAGTTGCAGGAACTGGCGCGCGTAGGCCGACAGCGACTCCACATAGCGGCGCTGGCCCTCCGCGTACAAGGTATCGAAGGCGAGCGACGACTTGCCCGATCCGGAAAGCCCGGTGATCACGATCAGCTTGTTGCGAGGCAGATCGAGATTGATGTTCTTCAGGTTGTGGGTACGGGCACCACGGATTCTAATTTCTTCCATATACCGATTGTCTTCGCCAGGCGGGGCCGTCGGTCGGGTCGACAGGCCGGTCTCACGGAATTTCAAGAAAAAAGCATGCCAGCAGGGCTGCGGCCGGCCTCGGGCCAGCGCCAGGCCAGCATCGGGCAGGGCTTTGGCGCCCCGCGCTGGGGCTCGCGGTGCCCTCGCGCGCCCTCGTGACCTCCTTGCGGTGTCCGGTCGGGCCCCCGAAAGCGCAGCGGAGCAAACCTGTTAATATACCGAACTTCGGTTTCCGGGGGTTGCTTGCGCCAACAGGCGGCGTTTCGCGATGCCCACATCGGCATGCTGAAGGACTGTATCGCGTTGTCCGGAAGCGTTGCTTCCGCCTCGACGGGTGTCCGGCGGATGATGGCGGGACAGTGGCGGATGCGCTGCAACTTCCGCTCCGGTCATGGATCGAAGTTGTCGCCGCCCCGTCAGCGCCGGGTCAATGCGGTGCGTGCGCGTTGCACGACCCGGCAATCCGTCACAGAAATTCCCCACGATCGCAATGTCGTCGATCCATAGCTCCTCCCAAGATGCGGCCAAGGCCGACAATTCCAAGGCTCAGTCCGGCACCGGGCGCGACCGCATGACCCGCATGGAATTGCGAGCCAGCATCTCGCTGGCCAGCATCTTCGCGCTGCGCATGCTCGGGTTGTTCCTGATCCTCCCCGTGTTCGCCGAATACGCGCACGGCCTGCCCGACGGGCACGACGCCCAGCGCGTGGGCCTGGCCATGGGCATCTATGGCCTGATGCAAGCTTTCCTGCACATTCCGCTGGGCTGGCTGTCCGACCGCGTCGGCCGCAAGCCGGTGATGGTGGCCGGCCTGCTCCTGTTCGTCGCCGGCGGGCTGGTGGCGGCCGGTTCGGACACGCTTGCCGGCATCATCCTTGGCCGGTCGCTGCAGGGCATGGGCGCGATTTCCGCGGCCATCACCGCCTGCATCGCCGACCTGACCCGCGAGCAGCATCGCACCAAGGCGATGGCCATGGTGGGCGGCAGCATCGGCCTGACCTTCGCGCTGTCGCTGGTGATCGCTTCGCCGTTGCTGCACAGCATCGGCATGCCGGGCATTTTCACGCTGATGTCGGTGCTGGGCGTGATCGCCATCCTGGTGACGTTGTTCCTGGTGCCCACGCCGCCGCCGCCGCATCCCGTGCGGCTGCCGTTCCGCGAGGTGCTGTTCAATCCGGACCTGGTGCGGCTGAACGTGGGCGTGCTGGCGCTGCACGCCTCCCAGGTCGCCATGTTCATGGTGGTGCCGGCCATGCTCAGCGACGCCGGCATGCCGCTGGACCAGCACTGGAAGGTTTACCTGCCGGTAGTGCTGGTGTCCTTCGTGCTGATGCTCGGGCCGATGATGGCCGCCGAGCGCTATGGCAAGGTTCGGCCCGTGCTGCTCGGCGCGGTTGGCCTGATGACCGCGGTGCAGCTGCTGTTTGCCGCGGTGCATGGCCTGTGGGGCATCGTGGGCGTGCTGCTGCTGTTTTTCGTGGCCTTCAACGTGCTGGAGGCCATGCAGCCCTCGCTGGTGTCGCGCTATGCCGCTGCCGCGCGCGGGGCCGCGCTGGGCGTCTACAACACCACGCAGGCGATGGGATTGTTCCTGGGCGGGGCGGTGGGCGGCTGGCTGCTCAAGCACGAAGGCCGCAGCGCGGTCTTCCTCGGCTGTGCGGTCGTGCTGCTGCTCTGGCTTATAATCGCCTGGAACATGAAGTCGCCCCCGGCCCGGAAAAGCAGTTCGCCGGCCGTCGCCGCGTAAGTGGCGACGCCAAATGGCGCCGATTCGGGGTGGGAAAAGCCTGAAAAGCCTGAAAAGGCTCGTCGCATCACTTCGTAAAGCTTTTTGCCTCAAATAGGCACTAGCATGACCGCGCGCCCGACTACTTGGCCGGGGGCGCGTTATTTGTTTACGCATCAGTCAAGGCATCGCCACGCCGCTTGCAGCAGAGGGCGTGGCCCTGGGAGAACATTCACATGGCATCGATCAACAAAGTCATCCTCGTCGGCAACCTGGGCGCGGACCCGGAAACCCGCTACATGCCCAGCGGCGACGCCGTGACCAACATCCGCCTGGCGACCACCGATCGCTACAAGGACAAGACCAGCGGCGAGATGAAGGAAGCCACCGAGTGGCACCGCATCGCCTTCTTCGGCAAGCTGGCCGAGATCGCCGGCCAGTACCTGCGCAAGGGCTCGCAGGTCTATATCGAAGGCCGCATCCGCACCCGCAAGTGGACTGACCAGGCGGGCGCGGAAAAGTACAGCACCGAGATCGTGGCCGAGCAGATGCAGATGCTGGGCTCGCGCCAGGGCATGGGCGGCGGCGCTGGCGCCGGCGACGACATGGGCGGCGGTGGCGGCTACGGCGGCGGCCGCGAATCCTCGGGCGGCGGCTATGGCGGCGGCGGTGCGCGCAGCGGTGGCGGCCAGCCGGCCGGCGGCCAGCAGGGTGGCGGTGCGCGCCGTCAGCAGCAGGCGCCGTCGAATGGCTTTGAGGACATGGACGACGATATTCCGTTCTGAGACGGATCTGCCGATCTGTCAGCCCGAACCCGCCAGGCCGGGCCGAAATGGCCGGCACTGGCAAGCAAAAACCCCGGAGATCATGGATCCCGGGGTTTTTTGTTTTCAGGCCCGTGCCCGGTCGAGGCGGTTGGGCATGGCGCGGCGCCGGCTCAGGCTGTTCCGCGCCTGCCTGAGCGTCCTGTCAAGAAAAAAGGGCAGCCCTTGCAGGTTGCCCTTCGTCCGTCACGGCCTGGTTGTTGCTAGTTCTGCAGGGCCGCGAAATCCAGCGCGCTGGTCAGGTCGCCCATCGCCTTGCCCTTCTTGGCCACCAGGGCGGTGTCGCGCAGTTGCAGGCCCGGCAGGGTCGGCAGCACGAAGCGGTGGGTGATGAAGCGCAGGGCCGATGCCGTGTCGTACTGGGTGTGGTCGACAAAGCCCTTCTTCGCGTACGGCGAGATCAGGATGGCCGGGATACGCGTGCCCGGGCCCCAGCGGTCGCCCGCGGGTACCTGGGCGTGGTCGTAGAAGCCGCCGTTCTCGTCGTAGGTGACGAGGATCAGCATGTTCTTCCACTGCGGGCTCTTCTGCAACTGCGCGATCACGCTGGCGATATGGGCGTCGCCGTCCGTCACGCTAGCATAGCCGGGGTGCTGGTTCAGGTTGCCCTGCGGCTTGTAGAACGCGACTGCGGGCAGGTTGCCGGCGGCGGCGTCCTGCAGGAACTGGCTGTCGAAGTCCTTCAGGTGCGCGCTGCGGTTGGCGGCCTGGGTGACCGGGTCGAAGTTGGCGTAGTAGTTGAAGGGCTGGTGGTGCGGCTGGAAGTTGGGGGTCGTGTTGTTGTAGATGCCGGTCGGGTCCTGCGTCACCTTGGCCCAGGCGCCGGCATACCAGGCCCAGCTGATGCCGCGCGCGTTCAGCAGGTCGCCGATGGTGGTCTGGGTCTGGGGCGGCAGCGTGGTGGCCTTGGCCGGGTCGGCGTAGAGCCCGGTGGTATCGGTGGTGGCAGGCTTGTTGCCGCTCGGCTGGTAGTCCGGCTGCATGGTGTTGACGGCGTAGAACATGCCGCTGGCGTCCTTGGGCGTCAGCGTGCTGTCGTTCTGGTACACCGCCTTGCCGGAGAGGACCGAGGTGGGGTTGCCGGTGCCCGGGGTCAGGCGCAGGAAGTTGCCGTTGGCGTCGACGTCGATCGCGGAGATCGAGCCCTTGGCCGGCGAGGTGGCGGCGTCGGCGTTCGGGTACTGCGGCGCGCAGGCGCAGATCAGGTACTGGTGGTTGAGGAAGGAGCCGCCGAACGCGCCCATGTAGAAATTGTCGGCCAGCACGTATTGCCTGGCGAGCTGCCACATCGTCATGCTGCTGCCGTCGTAGTAGCCCATCGACAGGCCGCCGGCATCCGAGAACGCGGCGTACTTGTCGTTCTTGCCGCCGTTGATCTGCATCTGGTTGTTGTAGAAGCGGTGCACCAGGTCGCGCGTGACGACTTTTTGCGAGATCACCGTGCCAGTGCCGTTGACGCCGTCAGGGTTGTCGATCTGGAACGGCTTGTTTGGCCAGTTGGCGGTGCTGGCCTGTGTCAGCTGTGTGACTTGCCCTTGCGCCGTGAGTCCGTTCCAGGTCGGCGGCAGCACCGGCAGCACCGAGCCGTCGAAGTCCCTCTGCCCCTCGGCGGTGCCGGTGGACGTGGGGTTCACACCGGGAATGCCGTTGGCGCCCGGGAACAGGCCGTAGAGATTGTCGAAGCCACGGTTCTCGGCGTAGATCACCACCACCGTCTTGATCTTGTCCAGTGCAACCCGCTTGGCGACGCCGTCGCGCAGGGCCTGGTCGATATCGCCGCCGCCCTTCACCGAGTCGGCGATCAGGTCGATGGCCTGGTCGATTTCCGCCTGCAGGGTCGCCTTGATGTTCTTGTCGGTTTCCTTGTTGTGGTCGGCCAGCAGCTTGTCCGCGGTAACGCCGATGCGGGCGGCGAGGCGGGTCTTTGCCGCATCGATGTCGCCGCCGTTCGATTCCATCAGCGCGACCAGCTCGGTCGAGATGGCGCTGAGCACGCCGTTGGCGCCGGCCGGTGCGCGGAACACCAGCCGACGGGGCACCGCGGCGTGGCCGCCGGCGCCGTCGTTGCGGAACGCATCGGTGTCGATTTCCGCCACCACCGCGCCCTGGCCGGTCAGCGTAAAGGCGCCGTTCTTGTCGGAGCGGGTGCTGGTCTCGTCACCGTCGCACTTGCCGTTGTTGTTGGCATCGATGCAGACCTTGGCGTACTCGAAGTAGCTGCCGGTCACCACGCCCGACGTGGTGGCGGCCGTGGGCGTGCTCCCGCTACCGGAGGCGCTGCCTCCGCAGGCGGTCATTGCGGCGGCGGCTACCGCCGCCAGGGGATAGAGTTTCAGGGCTCGGCGCATGGATTTTCCTTTTTCTTTATGTGTGAGGCGGTTCTTTTTTGAACAGCCGCGCGATTTTCCCGCCACTCCATGTCAGATTGATGATGTTCGCCGGAACCAGGGGGAAGGGGTTTCGGCTTGCCATGACACGCCGTTGTCATGCGTGCGTGCTAAGTTGGCGCGCCTTTGCCGAAAGCCAGGTGCCAGTGCCGGCAGAACCGCCGGTCCGGCCAACATTCCATCCGCCATCCCCGCCGCAGCAATGCCATCGCGCCCCGTTTCGCCGCCAGCCCTTCACCAGATCCCGCGTGCCGCCGCCGCCGTCTTGCTGCTGGCCTGCGCCGTCGCGCTGACGGCCTGCGGCAAAGCCGGGCGGGACACTGCCGTATCCGCCCCGGGCGCGGTCAGCGTTGCCGCGGCAGCGCCGGCCAGCCAGCCAGCCGCGCCTGCCCGGCCGGCCTACGCGGACGCGTTCTATAACCTGATGGCGACGCGCCGCCCCTCGGTGCCGGCCATGGCCGCGCTCGGCAAGGCCTTGTTCTTCGACCCGTCGCTGTCGGCGTCGGGCCGGCTCTCGTGCGCGAGCTGCCACAGCCCGGACCACGCCTACGGGCCGGGCAACGACCTCTCCGTGCAACTGGGCGGAGCGGACATGCGGCGGACCGGCGCGCGCGCCGCGCCGTCGTTGCGCTACGTGCAGAACGTGCCGCCGTTCTCCGAGCACTTCCACGAGAACGACGGCAACGACAGCGAAGACCAGGGCCCCACCGGCGGCCACGACTGGGATGGGCGGGCCTCCTCCACGCACGAGCAGGCGCGCGCGCCATTGCTGTCGCCCAATGAAATGGCGAACGCGGACGCGGCGGCGGTGGCCGCCAGGCTGCGCGGCGGCAAGCATGTGCAAACGTTCCGGGAGGTGTTCGGCGACGATATCCTGGCGCGCGACGAAACCGCCTTCCAGGCAGCGCTGATGGCGCTCGAAGTCTTCCAGGAAACCCCGGCCGAGTTCTATCCCTACACCAGCAAGTACGATGCCTTCCTGCGCCGGCAGGTCAAGCTGAGCGAGCAGGAAACGCGCGGCCTGCGCCTGTTCAACGATCCCGCCAAGGGCAATTGCGCGGCCTGCCATCCGAGCGCGGTCAGCGCCGAGGGCGCCTTTCCCGCCTTCAGCGACTTTGGCTTCATCGCGCTGGGCGTGCCGCGCAACCGCAAGCTGGCGGCCAATGCCGACCCCGCCTTCTTCGACATGGGCCTGTGCGGGCCGGATCGTACCGACCTGAAGGACCGCGCCGAGTACTGCGGCCTGTTCCGCACGCCTTCCCTGCGCAACGTGGCGCTGCGCAAGGTCTTCTTCCACAACGGCGCCTTCCATTCGCTCGAAGACGTGCTGCGCTTCTATGTGGAACGGGACAGCCAGCCCGGCAAGTGGTATCCGCGCAGGGCCGATGGCAGCATCGACAAGTTCGACGACCTCCCGGCCCGCTATCGCGAGAACGTCAATATGGAGCCGCCTTTCGGCGGAGCGCCCGGCAGCAAGCCGGCGCTCTCGGCAGCGGAGATCCGCGATGTCATCGCCTTCCTGAAGACGCTCAACGACGGCTACCGGATTCCGGCGGCGCGCTGAGCGCGCCCGGCTCGCCGTCCATCGGGCACTGCATGCCTGGCCGACGATCGTGGCCGTGCGCTGCCGATGCCTTCGCCATCGGACTTCCTTTTTTCTGATCCGTCCCCATTTCCTCCTGACAGCGTCCTGTCAGGAGATGTCAGCGCCACACTTCATCGCGCGGCACGCTGCCGTCCTTCGGGATAGGATAGCGGCCTGACCGTACCAATACCGCGACTTGCGGTGGGTGACCGTGGCGCTACCCGGGCGGATCCGGTGCCGGCCAAGGCAGCGGGCCGGCGCCGGGCTTCGCCCGGCAAGCCGTTGCCTGCCGCACCCGCCGCCGGCAACCCGCAAGCCCCGCACGCAACTCGCAAGCCAAAAGGACACACATCCCATGTCATCCGGCGTCATCCGCATCCGCGGAGCCCGTCAGCACAATCTCAAGAACCTCGACCTGGACCTGCACACCGGCGAAATGACCGTGGTGACCGGGCCCTCGGGCTCGGGCAAGTCGAGCCTGGTGTTCGATACGTTGTATGCCGAGGGGCAGCGGCGCTATGTCGAGACCTTCAGCGCCTATGCGCGCCAGTTCCTCGACCGCATGGACCGGCCGCAGGTGGACCGGGTCGACGGCGTGCCGCCGGCCATCGCCATCGACCAGACCAACCCGGTGCGCAGCTCGCGTTCCACGGTCGGCACCATGACGGAGCTCAACGATCACCTGAAGCTGCTCTACGCGCGCGCGGCCGGGTTGTTCGACCGCAAGACCGCGCAGCCGGTGCGGCACGATTCGCCGGAGACCATCTACGCCGAGTTGCAGGCGCGCGCCGCGCAGGCCCCGGACGGCGATCCGCGCCTGGTGGTGACCTTCCCGGTAGAGCTGCCCGAAACCACCACCGACGCCGAGATCGAGCAGTGGCTGTCCGTCAGCGGCTACACGCGCGTGCAGGCGCAGCGCGTGGTGGCGTCGCCCACCGGCCCGCGCAAGGTGCTCGACGTCGTGGCCGACCGCTTCCGCCTGGGCAATACCGAGAAGGTGCGGGTACTGGAGGCCATCGAGGCCTCGCTCAAGCGCGGCGCCGGCCGGGTCAACGTCTATGTGCCCAATGCCGGCGATGACGCAGCCGAGCCGCAGGTGTGGCGCTTCTCCACCGGGCTGCACAGCCCGGAAAGCGATATCCGCTACGCCGATCCGCAGCCCGCGCTGTTTTCCTTCAACTCCGCCTACGGCGCCTGCGAAGCCTGCCGCGGCTTCGGGCGCGTCATCGGCGTCGATCTCGGCCTGGTGATCCCGGACGAGCGCAAGACCCTGCGCGGCGGCGCCATCAAGCCGATGCAGACGCCGGCGTGGAAGGAGTGCCAGGACGACCTGATGCGCTACGCGGCCAAGGCCGGCATCCCGCGCGACGTGGCATGGTCCAGCCTGACCCCGGCCGAGCGCGCCTGGGTCATCGACGGCTCGCCCGATTGGAACGGCAAGTGGAATACGCATTGGTACGGCGTCAAGCGCTTCTTCGACTACCTGGAGTCGAAAGCGTACAAGATGCATATTCGCGTGCTGCTGTCGAAGTACCGCAGCTATACACCGTGCGAGACCTGCGGCGGCGCACGCCTGAAGACCGAAGCATTGCTGTGGCGCCTGGGCAGCCAGGCTGGCGCCGACGCCGTGTGCGCTCCCGCGCAGCGCTTCCTGCCGCGCGGCGTGGACTGGGACCGCACGCAGCTGGAAGCGCTGCCCGGCCTCACCGTGCACGACCTGATGCTGATGCCGATCGAGCGCATCCGCCGCTTCTTCGATGAACTGACGCTGCCGAGCCTGATGCTGGACGACGCGCTCAAGCTGCTGCTGGCCGAGGTGCGCACGCGCCTGAAGTACCTGTGCGACGTGGGCCTGGGCTACCTGACGCTGGATCGCCAGAGCCGCACGCTGTCCGGCGGCGAGGTGCAGCGCATCAACCTGACCACGGCGCTGGGCACCTCGCTGGTGAAGACGCTGTTCGTGCTCGACGAGCCCAGCATCGGCTTGCACCCGCGCGACCTGAACCGCATCGTCGAAGCCATGCAGCGCCTGCGCGATGCCGGCAACACGCTGGTGGTGGTGGAGCACGATCCCTCCGTGATGCTGGCCGCCGACCGCCTGATCGACATGGGCCCCGGCCCGGGTGAGCGTGGCGGCAACATCATCTTCGACGGCACGCCGGCGGATATCCGCGGCGCCGGCACGCTCACCGGCGAGTACCTTGCCGGCCACCGCCAGGTGACCGACCTGTCCCGCTGGAAGCCGCGTGCCGTGGACCAGGCCACGCCGCGCATCGTGCTGGAAGGCGCGAGCGAGCACAACCTGCGCGATGTCACCGTCGAGATCCCGCTGCAGCGCCTGGTGTGCGTGACCGGCGTCTCCGGCTCGGGCAAGTCCACGCTGCTGCAGGATGTGCTGCATCCCGCCATGGCACGGCACTTCGGCAAGTCCACGGATGCGCCCGGCGCCTTCCGCCGCCTGGCCGGCGCCGAGCAGGTGGCCGACGTGGTCTTCGTCGACCAGTCGCCCATCGGCAAGACCGCGCGTTCCAACCCGGCCAGCTACGTCGGCGCCTTCGACGAGATCCGCAAGCTGTTCGCCAAGGCGCCGATGGCCTTGCAGCGCAGCTACACCGCCGGCATGTTCAGCTTCAACTCGGGCGACGGGCGCTGCCCCACCTGCGGCGGTTCGGGTTTCGAGCACGTCGAGATGCAGTTCCTGTCCGATGTCTACCTGCGCTGCCCGGATTGCGACGGCCGCCGTTATCGCGCGGAAATCCTCGAAGTCAAGATCGAGCGCGCGCTGCCGGGCCAGCCGCCGCGTGCGCTCAGCGTGGCCGACGTGCTGGAGCTGACGGTGAGCGAGGCGGTGGCGTACTTCGCCGGCGATGCGGCGGTGCTGCGCGTGCTGCAGCCGATCGTCGACGTGGGGCTGGAATACGTGAAGCTGGGCCAGCCGGTGCCGACGCTGTCGGGCGGCGAGGCGCAGCGGCTCAAGCTGGCCGGCTACCTGGCGGAGACCGCGCAGGCAGGCAATGCGCGCGTCAAGCCGATGCCGTACGAGTGCAAGCTGTTCATGTTCGACGAGCCCACCACCGGGCTGCATTTCGACGATATCGCCAAGCTGATGCGCGCCTTCGGCAAGCTGCTGGACGGCGGCCATTCGCTGATCGTGATCGAGCACAACCTGGATGTGGTGCGCGCCGCCGACTGGATCATCGACCTTGGCCCCGAGGGCGGCGACGCGGGTGGCGAAGTGCTGTGCGTGGGCACGCCGGAAGACGTCAAGCGCTGCGAGCAGTCACACACCGGCCAGGCGCTGCTGCAGTACGACCGCGCCGTGGGCCATGCCTTCGTCGCGGAGGATGCGGGCGTGCCGCTGCAGGCGGCCTTGCGCGCGGCACGCGCGCGCCGCGCCATCGAGGGCGAGGACGTGGTGCGCATCGTCAACGCGCACGAGCACAACCTGAAGTCGCTCAACGTCGATATCCCGCACGGCAAGTTCAACGTCGTCACCGGCGTGTCGGGCTCGGGCAAGTCCACGCTCGCCTTCGACATCCTGTTTCATGAAGGGCAGCGCCGTTACCTCGAATCGCTCAACGCCTATGCACGTTCCATCGTGCAGCCGGCCGGGCGGCCGGAGGTGGATGCCGTGTACGGCATTCCGCCGACCGTGGCCATCGAGCAGCGCCTGTCGCGCGGCGGGCGCAAGAGCACGGTGGCGACCACCTCCGAGGTCTGGCACTTCCTGCGGCTGATGTATGTGAAGCTCGGCATCCAGCATTGCATCCACGACGGCACGCCCGTGACCTCGCAAAGCCCGGAGTCGATCGCCGCGCAGCTGCTGCGCGACTACAAGGGCCAGCACGTGGGCCTGCTGGCGCCGCTGGTGGTCAACCGCAAGGGCGTCTATACCGACCTGGCCAAATGGGCCAAGGCGCGCGGCAATACGCACCTGCGCGTGGACGGCGAGTTCCTGCCGGTAGATCCGTGGCCGCGTCTGGACCGTTTCCGCGAGCACACCATCGAGCTGCCGGTCGGAGATATCGTGGTGTCGGCGGACAACGAAGCCGCGCTGCGCGCGATGCTCGGGCAGGCGCTGGAAGCCGGCAAGGGCGTGATGCACCTGCTGGCCCCGCTCGATGGCCTGCAGCACGCGATGGGCAACGGCGGCAGCGCCCGCGTCGGCGCCACCACCGTGTTTTCGACCAAGCGTGCCTGCCCGGTGTGCAGCACCAGCTATCCGGAGCTGGACCCGCGCCTGTTCTCCTACAACAGCAAGCATGGCTGGTGCGCCAGCTGCGTCGGCACCGGCCTGACGCTCACGCGCGAGCAGCGCGCGGCCTATGACGATACCGTGATGGCCGACGACAACCGCGGGCGCGAACAGACGCTGCCGTCCGAGCAGCAGGAGCCCGACGACGTGGCCGATACGCCCTGCGCGGATTGCGGCGGTACGCGGCTGAATCCGGTGGCGCGCGCGGTGACGTTCGACGCGCACCCCATCGTGGAAGTGGCGCAGTGGACGGTGTCGGATACGCACCGCTGGGTACAACAGCTGCGCCTGGCCGGCCGCGAGGGCGAGATCGCGCGCGACGTCGTGAGCGAGATCCGCAGCCGCCTGCAGTTCCTGGAAGAAGTCGGCCTGGGCTACCTCAGCCTCGACCGCGCCGCGCCCAGCCTGTCCGGTGGCGAGGCGCAGCGTATCCGGCTGGCGGCGCAGCTTGGCAGCAACCTGCAAGGCGTGTGCTACGTACTCGACGAGCCCACCATCGGCCTGCATCCGCGCGACAACCAGATCCTGCTCGACGCACTGCGCAAGCTGGGCGAGAAGGGCAACACGCTGGTGGTTGTCGAGCATGACGAAGACACCATCCGCCGCGCCGACCACATCATCGATATCGGTCCCGGCGCAGGCAAGCGCGGCGGCACGCTGGTGGCGCAGGGCGGCGTGGCGGCGCTGTCGGCCAGCGCCGATTCGCTGACCGGCCAGTTCCTGGCCCATCCGATCCTGCACCCGCTGCAGCCGCGGCGCCATGTCATGCCGCAAGGCAAGCACGGCGAGGCCGTGCCCGAGCGCTGGCTGACCGTGCATGGCGCCACGCTGCACAACCTGCGCAACGTCACCGTCGGCATCCCGCTGGCGAGGCTGGTGGCCATCACGGGCGTCAGCGGGTCGGGCAAGTCCACGCTGGCGCGCGATGTGCTGATGACCAACCTGCTCGATGCGGTGGGACGCTCGGTGATGTCCTCGCCGGCGACCCGGCGCGCGCGCAAGGCTGCGGGCAGCGAGGCGCCTGCGCGTTCGCAGGCGGCGGCACGCGCCCAGCCGCGCCGCAAGCTGGAAGTCACGCATGACTGGCAGGGCTGCGAAAGCGTCACCGGCTATGAAAGCATCGACCGCGTGCTGGAGGTCGACCAGACCCCGATCGGCAAGACGCCGCGCTCCTGCCCGGCCACCTATATCGGCGTGTGGGACACCATCCGCAAGCTGTTCGCGCAGACGCTGGAGGCCAAGGCGCGCGGCTATTCCGCCTCGCGCTTTTCCTTCAACACCGGCGATGGGCGCTGCCCGACCTGCGAAGGGCAGGGCGTGCGCACCATTGGCATGAGCTTCCTGCCCGACGTCAAGGTGCCTTGCGACGTCTGCCACGGCCAGCGCTTCAATCCGGAAACGCTGGCGGTGACCTGGCGCGGCAAGAATATCGGCGACGTGCTGACCATGGAGATCGACGAGGCGGTGGAGTTCTTCTCCGCCATGTCCAATATCGCGCACCCGCTGCAACTGATGAAGGATGTGGGCCTGGGCTACCTGACGCTGGGGCAGCCGTCGCCCACGCTGTCCGGCGGCGAAGCGCAGCGCATCAAGCTGGTGACCGAGCTGTCAAAGGTGCGCGACGACATCACCCGGCGCGGGCAGCAGGCGCCGCACACGCTGTACGTGCTGGATGAGCCTACCGTGGGCCTGCATATGGCCGACGTGGCCAAGCTGATCCGCGTGCTGCACCGGCTGGCCGATGGCGGCCATAGCGTGGTGGTGATCGAGCACGACCTCGACGTGATCGCCGAGGCCGACTGGATCATCGACCTGGGGCCGGAGGGCGGCGTGGCGGGCGGCGGCATCGTGGCCGCCGCCGATCCGGAAGGGCTGGTGCAGGTCAGGGCCAGCCATACCGGCGCGGCGCTGGCACCGGTGCTGGCGCGCGGCAAGACGGCTGGCAAGGCGGTGCCCGGGGGCGGCGACGGCAGGCGGCGGCTGGCCGCGCCGCGGTAAAGCGCGGTGCGGCAACCCTGCGGCCCCGCTTGCAAGCGAGGCTGCAGGCGGTTTTTACCCGGCAGGCCCGGTAACTGACACAATGTCGGCTTCGGCAACTGGCGGCCGCCTGCCGCTCCAGCCGCCCTCCCACGGAGGCGCGGCCGGGTGGCGATGCGCCGCTGCCTTGTGACAGCGTGACTGTGCAACTGTGAAATCCATACTCCCTACCCTGGCGGCGCTTTGTGTCGGCCTGGCCGGCGCGGCCGTCCTTGTGGCACCGGCCAATGCAGCCGGCGCCAGCGACGCGGGTGCGCCTGCGAAGGCCGGCTCGCGCTCCGGCGCCCGGCCGTCCCCGCAGGCGGCCGGACAGGCCGGCCAGCGTGCCGCCCGGCAATCCGCCGCAGGCACGCAGATCAACCACGACCAGTACGCACTGCGTCCGGAACGCGATACCCAGCCGCGCAGCAGCTTCGGCCTGCGGATGAAACCGGGATGGGACCAGCAGGGCGATCCGGACGGTCCCGGACGCTAGCCGCCGGCCAGCCGGAGGCGCGCCCCTTGCGGTGCTCCGCCTCGCACTTTTATTGCCTTTCCTTGTCCTCGTGGCGATTTCCCGCCTGCCCGCGGCCATCGGCGGAATCAGCGTGTGCCGGCGGCGCGCAAGCACTGGCCGAGGCAGGCGCGATGCTCAACTCCTGGCAAAGATGCTGTGGAAATCCGGCACGCCACTGTCGCGCACGGTCAGGTCGAGCGAGCCTTCGATATGCTGCAGGTGCTCGGTCATCAGCGCGGCGGCGCTGGCGGCATCGCGCCGCTCGATGGCATCGATCAGGTTGCGGTGCTCATGTTCGGGGCAGGCAGGCGCGCCTGGCCGGTCATACAGCGTAATGATCAGGCAGGTCAGCGAGACCATTTCCCGGATCAGTTTCTCCAGGATCACATTGCCAGCGATTTCCGCCAGCAGGATATGGAATTCGCCCGACAGGCGGATGACCGCGGCCCGGTCGCCGCGGGTGCGCGCATGGTCTTCTTCCTGCACATGGCGGCGCATGCTGCGGATCTTGGCCGCCGTGGCCTGCCGGGCCAGCACGGCGGCGAGTTCCGGCTCCACCACGCGCCGCGCCTGGAACACCTGGCGCGCCTCTTCCACCGTGGGGCTGGCGATGAAGGCGCCGCGATTGGGCACCAGCGTCACCAGCTTCTCGTGCGCAAGGCGCGCAAACACTTGCCGTATGCGCGCGCGGCTAGCGCCGGTGACTTCGCACAGGCGCTCTTCCACCAGCTTGGTGCCCGCCAGCAGGCGGTGCTCCATGATGGCGGTGAGCAGGTTGAGGTAAATCGCTTCGTTGGCCGAGGCCTCGGCAGCGGGCAGTTCGGCTGCGCCGTCCGCCGCTGCGGTTGCCGCGGGCGCCGTTGCCGCCTTCTTTCGGGTTGTTGCCATCTGGGTACGCGTAAGTCAGCCTGTCGCCGAAACTGGCGACGAAATTCCGACATATCGTACACAACTGCGGCGACAAGGTCCTTCCTGCCGGTCCTGCCACGCGCGTCAACCGAGCGAGAACGGCGCCAGCATGCCGGCATAGGGCTTGGGCAGTGGCCGTGCCCAGTCTCCGCGCTTGCTGGTGCCAAGCCGGATCGACACCAGCGCCTCGGTCATTTTCACGGCGGCGGTCACGCCGTCGATGACCGGCGCGCCGATGATGTCGGTAATTTCCTCGCACAGGTCGGCCATGCCGGCGCAGCCCAGCACGATGCACTCGCTGCGGTCCTGGGCCAGCGCCAGCCGGCAGCGCTCCGCGATGATGCGGCGTGCGTCGGATCCCGGGCGTTCCAGTTCCAGCACGGACAGGTCGCAGGCGTGCACATTGCGGCAGAAGCGCTTCATGCCATAGCGCTCGGCCAGGTGCCAGGCCATATTGCAGGTGCGCGCAAGCGTGGTCACCACGCTGAAGCTGCTGCCTATCAGGCTGGCCGCATGCATGGCCGCCTCGGCAATGCCAAGCACCGGGCCGCGCGCAAGCTCGCGCGCCGCGTGCAGGCCGGGGTCGCCGAAGCAGGCAATGACATAGGCGTCAACGCCGTCGCGCTCCCCCGCCAGGATCTCCTCCAGCACGCCGGGCACCGAGAGCGCCTCGTCATAGTGGCTTTCGATCGAGGCCGGCCCCATGCGCGGGCTCACCGCGCTGATGCGCGTGGCCGGCGCGGCGACGGCGCGCGCGCATTGCCCGATCTTGTCGGTCATGCTCTGCGTGGTGTTGGGGTTGATGATCTTCAGCTTCATGGCGATCTCAGGTGGTCTTGTCGAAGTGCGCGGGCATCAGGCGCGGCGCCAGCAGCCGGTACAGCACCAGGGCGATGCCCATGCCGATGAACCAGCTGTAGTTGGCAAGCTGCTGCCATGCCGGTAGCACCACGCACAGGATGGGAATGGCGGCGGCCGGGATCATGGTGGCGATCGCCGCCGGGTTGTAGCCCTTGCGGTACCAGTAGCGGCCATGCGGGCTCATGGTGTACAGGTCGTCCACCACGACGCGCTGCCGCCGCACCAGGTAGTAGTCCGCGATCAGGATGCCGAACAGCGGGCCGATGAAGGCGCCGAGCACGTCCAGCGTGTAGTGGATGACCTGCGGGTTGTGATAGAGATTCCAGGGCGTGATGAAGATCGAGGCTACCGCCGCGATCATGCCGCCGGTGCGCCAGCTGATGTGCTTCGGCGAGACGTTGGAGAAGTCGAACGCCGGAGACACGAAATTGGCGACGATGTTGATGCCGATGGTGGCGGTCATGAAAGTGAACGCGCCGAGCAGCATGGCGAAGGTGCTGTCGATGTGGCTGACGGTCTCGACGGGGTCCGTGATCAGCTTGCCGAATACCGGCAGCGTGGCCGAGGTCGTGATCACCGTGAGCAGGGAAAAGCCGAGGAAATTGACCGGCAAGCCCCAGAAATTACCCCGCTTGACCGAGTGGAAATGCTTGGCGTAGCGGGAAAAATCGCCGAAGTTCAGCATGGGTCCCGAGAAGTAGGACACCACTAGCGCGATGGCCGTCAGCATGACCGGCACCGCGTCCCAGCCGCTGTACTTGAGAAAGCTCAGGGTCAGGTTGACGTTCTGCCAGCCGGCCTTCTGCACCAGCCAGATGGCCAGCGCGATCATCACCACGTAGACGGCCGGTCCCGCCCAGTCGATGAACCTGCGGATCGTTTCCATGCCGTTCCAGAACACCAGCGCCTGCAGCACCCACAGGGTCATGAAGGCGCACCAGCCCAATGCCGAGAGCCCGGCGAAGCCGTGCAGCTTCGCGTCGGCGTAGGGCGCCAGCGCAGGGAAGAAATGCAGTGCCAGCACCAGGAAGGCGCTGGATGCCAGGTAGGTCTGGATGCCGTACCAGGCCACTGCGATCAGGCCGCGGATGACGGCGGGAATATTCGCCCCCAGCACGCCGAAAGAGGCGCGGCAGATCACCGGATAGGGCGTGCCGGTGACCTGGCTCGGCTTGGCCACGAGGTTGCAGAAGAACTGCACGATCAGGATGCCCACCAGCAGCGATACCAGCACCTGCCAGCTCGATAGCCCCAGCGCGAACAGGCTGCCAGCCGTGATGTAGCCCCCGACGCTGTGCACATCCGACATCCAGAACGCAAAGATGTTGTAGGTGCCCCAGGTCTGCCGCTGCAACGGCGCCAGGTCTTCGTTGGTGAGGCGCTCATGGTAGCCGGGCTTGATCAGCGCGTTGCCATGGAGGCTGGGCTCGTCGGCTGCGCCGGCGGCGTCGGTTGCGGGGGCTGGAGTGGCGGTTGCTTGCATCATGGATCTCTCCTAGTGGCGGATGCTGGCCAGGGGGAAGCACGGTATGGCGTGCCCGATGTCTGTTGCGATTTCCTTTTTTGAATACAAAATTGTCTACAAAAACTATTGAAATTGTAGACGTTGTTCTAGGATATGGACGCAGCACTGTCAACAGGATTGGAAGTGACCTAGGGCATTCCCCGAGCGCGCCGGGTGGCCGCCGCCGTCGGTGGGAGCAGGCCGGCGAACTGTCGCGATTGGCCCGAATGGCTGCCTTTGCGGTACGCTTGCTGAACCGCCGCCACACGGGCCGACCGCCTCGGCATCCGGGCCGGCATGACCCTCACGCCACAAGGAGTCCCGATGTCCGTCAGCCCGTCCGGCTTCGCGCCCGCCCCGGTCGCAGCCCGCGCCACCGTCCATCACCTGCGCGCATCGCGCATTCGCGAGGTGGCCAACGCCGGCATCGGCCTGCCGGACGTGCTGCCGTTCTGGTTCGGCGAGTCCGACCAGGTCACGCCCGCCTTTATCCGCGACGCCGCCAGCCGTGCGCTGGCCGGCGGCGCCACCTTCTACACGCACAATCTCGGCATCGCGCCGCTGCGCAGCGCGTTGGCCGACTACGTCGGCGCGCTGCATGGCGCTACGGCGCTGGACAACGTGGTGGTCACCAGCGCCGGCGTCAATGCGCTGATGCTGGCCGCGCAACTGGTCGCCGGACCCGGCGACCGCGCGGTTGCCGTCACGCCGCTGTGGCCCAACCTGGTGGAGATACCCAAGATACTGGGTGCGGAAGTGGAGACCGTCTCGCTCGATTACGGCGCGCATGGATGGACCCTGGATCTCGACAGGCTGCTGGCCGCGCTGACGCCCGATACGCGGCTGCTGATGATCAACTCGCCCAACAATCCCACCGGCTGGGTGATGTCGCGCGCGGACCAGCAGGCGGTGCTGGCGCATTGCCGCCGCCACGGCATCTGGATCATTGCCGATGAAGTCTATGAGCGGCTGTATTACGGCGGCGATGCGGGCGAAGGCGCCATCGCGCCATCCTTCCTGGATATCGCCAGCCGCGACGAGCGCGTGATCTGCGTCAACTCGTTTTCCAAGGCCTGGCTGATGACTGGCTGGCGGCTGGGCTGGATGGTGCTGCCCGCCGCGCTGACCGACGATCTCGGCAAGCTGGTGGAGTACAACACCTCGTGCGCGCCGTCCTTCGTGCAGGAGGCCGGCATCGTGGCGGTGCGCGAGGGCGAGGCCTTTACGCGCGGCCTGGTCGGGCGGCTGCGCGCGGCGCGCGATCACCTGGTGGGCGCGCTGGCCGCGGTGCCGGGCGTGGACGTGCACGCGCCGGACGGCGCCATGTATGTGTTCTTCCGGCTGGCGGGAGCCAGCGACAGTCTCGCCCTGTGCAAGCAACTGGTGCGCGAGGCGCGGCTCGGGCTGGCGCCGGGCAGCGCGTTTGGGGATGAGGGGGAGGGCTTTGTGCGGTGGTGCTATGCCTGCGACGCGGCCAGGCTGGATGACGGGGTGAAGCGGCTGCGCGGGTTTCTGGGACGCTGAGCCATTCTGCTTTCCCACGGCTGAGCGGTCTTCGCGATGGCGTCGAGGACCGCCGGCAGCATTCGCATGCCGGCGGTGCGAGCACGTGCCAGACCGGTCTGATTCGCCAGCCCTTCAGGCCTATCGCGGGGAGGACGCCGGATCCTGCCACCAGCCACCGCCCAGCGCCTGCAGCAGCGCGGCGGAATCGGTAAAGCGGCTGGCGGTGGCCTGCGCCTGCGCGAGCGCCGCCTGCCGGTATTGCCGTTCGGCATCGAGCACCGCAAGCTGGCTGACGCCGCCGAGGCGGTACTGGCCGGCCACGATGGCAAGCGTGTCCCGCGCCTGCCTGGCGCTGTCGGCGCGGGCCTGCAAGGTGCCGGCATCGGCTTCGAGCGCGCGCAGCGCATCGGCCACTTCGCGCAGGCCTTGCAGCACCGCCTGCCGGTAGGCCGCCAGCGCTTGCTCGTAGGCGGCCTCGGCCGAGCGCTTGCGGGCCAGCAGCTCGCCGCCGCGGAACACCGGCTGCACCAGCCCGGCGGCCAGCGACCACACGTTGAAACTGCCGAACAGGTCGCGCGCGGACAAGCTCTGCGAGCCGGCGCTGCCGGACAGGGTGAGCTGCGGGTAGAGCTGTGCCGTGGCCACGCCGATATTGGCCGATGCCTGGTGCAGCAGCGCTTCGGCCGCGCGGATGTCCGGGCGCCGTTGTGCCATGGCGGAGGGCAGGCTGAGCGGCAGGGTGGCGGGCAGCGTGAGGTCGTCCAGCCGGAATTCGGGCAGCTCGGCGCTGGCCGGCGGCTGCCCCAGGTAGACCGCCAGTTGATGGCGCGCGGCGGCAATCTGTTGTGCCAGTCCCGGCAGCAAGGCCTGGCTCTGCGCCAGCTCGTTGCGCTGGCGCTGCACCTCCACCCGTGCCACGCCGCCGGCCCGCAGCCGCTGCTCCGTGATGGCAAGTTGCTGCTGCTGGGCCTGCACGATGGCCTCCGTATCGGCGAGCTGCGCGCGCAGGCCGGCCTCGCGGATAGCGGCTGTGGCCACGTTGCCGGCCAGCGCCAGGCGCGCCGCTTCAAGCTCGTAGCGCTGGTAGTCCACCGCGGCGCGCAGGCCCTCCAGCTCGCGCCGCTGGCCGCCGGACAGGTCGAGCGTGTAGGAGACCTGGACGCTGGCGCCATACAGCGTGAAGGGACCCGGGTTGGGAAAGGCGGTGATGCCCACCGAGGCGAGATCGACCTGCTGCCGGGTGCCGTTGAGTTTTGCGTCCACGCGGGGCAGCAGCAGCGCGCCGGTGCTGGCCATCAGGTCCTGGCGTGCCTGTTCGAGCCGGGCCTGGGCTTGTGCCAGCGTGGGGCTGGCGTCGAGCGCCGCGCGGATGGTGCGGTCCAGCGCCGGGCTGCGGAACAGGGTCCACCATTGCGCGGGCACGTCCGTGCCACCTTCCAGCGTTTGCGCCTGGCCGTGCGGCGCGTCGGCGGCGCCGGTGCGCACCGGCTGCGCGCCGGCGGTGTAGCTGGAAGCGGCGGGCGCCGCCGGGGCTGTGAAATCGGGGCCAACGGCACAGGCCGACAGCGTGGCCGCGGCCAGCATGGCGAGCGCGCCGCGGCGCGGTGTGGACCGGACAGGCGGCCAGGGTTGCATGGCGGGCTCCCTCAATCCAGTGTGCGGCGGTAGAAGCGTACCGCGATGGTCATGACCACCACGGTGAACAGCAGCATCGGCCACACATTGGGCCATAGCTCGGTCCAGCCGTTGCCCTTGAGCAGGATGCCGCGGATCATGCGGTGGAAGTAGGTCATGGGCAGCACGTTGCCGATGGCCTGGGCCCAGCCCGGCATGCCCTGGAATGGGAACATGAAGCCGGACAGCAGGATGTTGGGCAGGAAATAGAAGAAGGTCAGCTGCACGGCCTGCAACTGGTTCTGCGCCAGCGAGGACAGCGTGATGCCCACCGTGAGGTTGGCGGCGATGAACAACAGCGCCGCCAGGTAGACCGCCACCACCGAGCCGACGAAGGGCACATGGAAGATCAGGCGCGCCGCCAGCAGGATGATGGTGGACTGGATCAGCCCGATGAAGATGTAGGGAATGATCTTGCCGGTGATCACCTCGAGCGGCCTGACCGGCGTGGCCAGCAGGTTTTCCATGGTGCCGCGCTCGCGCTCGCGGGTCATGGCCAGGCCCGTCATCATCACCATCGTCATGGCCAGGATCACGCCCATCAGGCCGGGGATGATGTTGTACTGCGTGAGGCCCTCGGGGTTGTAGAGGTGCTGCACCGTGACATCGAATGGCGGCTTGCCGCCCGCCAGGTGCGCGAGCGCGCCCTGCAGGTCCTTGTCCGCCACCGAGTATGGCAGCTGCGCCAGCGCGGCCACGGCCGCGCCGGTGGCCGACGGGTCGGTGGCGTCGGCTTCCACCAGCAGCGCCGGGCGCTCCCCGCGCAACAGGCGCTGCGTGAAATCGGGGGGGATGCTGAGCACGAACTGCACGTCGCCTTTCATCAACGCCTCGCGGCCGGCCGTTTCGTCGGGCAGGGTGCCCACCACGCGGAAGTACGTGGACGCCTGCATGCCCGCGACGAAGGAGCGCGTGAACTCGCTCTGGTCCGCGGCGATCACCGCGGTGGGGAGGTGGCGCGGGTCGGTGTTGATGGCGAAGCCGAACAGCAGCAGTTGCATGATGGGCAGGCCCACGATCATGCCGAAGGTGACGCGGTCGCGGCGCAGCTGCAGGAATTCCTTGAGCACGATGCTCCACCAGCGCTGCAGGGAGAAGGCGAAGCGGGAGCCGTTCATGCCCTGGTCTCCCTGTCCCTGTCCTTGCCCTTGCCGGGCTGGCCGGCGCGCATATTGTCGTCGGCCCGGCTCATCATGTGGATGAAGACATCCTCGAGGCTGGTGTCGATGGGCGCGAGCCGGTGCCCGGGCCCGGCGATGCGGCGCAGCGTGGTTTCGAGGACGGGGCCGTCGTGCCCGGTGACGTGCAGCGCGCCGCCGAACACCACGGTCTGCTCCACGCCGGGCTCGCCCTGCAGTTGTTCCGACAGCGCGGAGAGCTGCTCGCCCTCGACGCTCCAGGTGACCAGCTTCTGGCTGGCCACCACCTCGCTCGCCGTGCCCTGTGCCAGCAGCTTGCCGTAGGCGACATAGGCAAGCTTATGGCAGCGCTCGGCTTCGTCCATGTAATGCGTGCTGACCAGCACCGAGATGCCGCGCGCGGCGAGCTGATGCAATTGCGTCCAGAAATCGCGGCGCGCCTTCGGGTCGACCCCGGCGGTGGGCTCGTCGAGCAGCAGCAGCTCCGGCTCGTGCAGCAGGCAGGCGGCCAGCGCCAGGCGCTGCTTCCAGCCGCCGGACAGCGCGCCGGCCAGTTGCTGGGCGCGGCTGGCCAGGCCGAGGTCTTCCAGCGCCTTGTCCACGGCCTCGCGGCGCCGCGGCATGCCATACACGCGCGCGACGAAATCCAGGTTTTCGCGGATCGAGAGATCGTCCCAGTAGGAGAACTTCTGCGTCATATAGCCCACGCGCCGCTTGATCTCGGCGGTCTCGCGCAGGATGTCGTAGCCCAGGCAGGAGCCGGAGCCGGAGTCCGGCGTCAGCAGGCCGCACATCATGCGGATCGAGGTGGTCTTGCCGCTGCCGTTGGGGCCGAGGAAACCGAAGATTTCCCCGCGCGCGACCTGCAGGGTGAGATCGACGACAACGTGCTTGTCGCCGTAGCGCTTGTTGATGTCATGTACATCGATGGCCAGCGCGCCCGGTTTCCCCGGCTCGCCGGGCTGTCCGGCTGCGCGGCGTGGCGCTTGCGGTCCGTCGGCGGCAACGGTCGCGCTCATGGCCTGGCCACCTCGACCGGCTGGCCCGGGTGCAGCTTTGGCGCATCGGCCGGCGCGGGCCGCGCTTCCACCAGGAACACCAGCTTGCTGCGCGTTTCGTTGCTGTAGATCACCGGCGGCGTGTACTCGGCCTGGCTGGAGATGTAGCTGACGGTGGCCGCGATGGGCGCCGCGCAGCCATCGCAGCGCACGCGCACCGTCTCGCCATTCCTGAGCGCGCCAACCACGGTCTCCGGCACGTAGAAGCGTACCTTGACGTTGCCGGGCGGCAGCAGCCGCACCACCGGGCTGCCGGCGGGCACCCAGTCGCCCGGCCGGAAGGGCGTATCGTAGACCAGGCCGGCCTGGGTCGCGCTCACGGTCTTGCGCGACAGCTTCCACTCGGCCTGCGCCAGTGCCGCCCGCGCTGCGGCGACCTGGGCCTGTTGGGCAGCCTGCTGGGCGCTGCGGCCTGGCAGCCGGGCCACCTCGATGCCGTGCTGCAGTTCGCGCACGCGGGCGGCATCGGAAGCGGCCGTGGCACGGCTTTCTTCCAGTTGCGCCAGTGCGATCCCGCCGATGGCGTACTGGCTCTCGTCGCGCTTGCGTTGCTCGGCGCTGCGCAGGGCGGCCGCCTGCGCCTGCAGCAGCTGTGCGCGGCTGACATCCACTTCGGGCGGGCGTTTGCCCGTCTGCAGGTCGGCCAGCTGCGACTCGGCCGCGCGCATCTGCTCCTGGGCCTGCTGGCGTGCGGCGCGCTCGTCCTCGGCCTCCAGCGCGAACAGCGGCGCGCCGTCCGCCACCTGCTGGCCGCGCTGGACCGAGAGCTGGTCCAGCCGGCCGGCGAAGGGCGACGCCACGCTGACAAATTCGCCTTCCACATAACCTTGCCAGGACGGCGGCGCCGGCTCGCCGCAGGCGCACAATAGCGCCGCGCCGATGGCGGCAGCCGGCATGGCGAGCGGCCGCGGGCGCACGGCCCGGCGAGGGTCGGATGGGAGGAGGTCAAGCGAGGGTTGGCGTGGCATGCGGGCTCCGTGGCTGGCGGGCTGGATTCAGGCGGAAGGCGGCGCGGCTGGCGCCGCCGGCCTTGATGCCACCAGGCCATGCGCCAGCAGCGCGCTGACGTGCCGCACCAGCGCTTCGCTGTCAATCGCCTCGGCGCCGGGCAGCCGGCGCCAGATATGGGTAGTTGCCAGTGGCAGCAGCGCGAGGCCGATCAGCGACACCATCAACAGCGGCGGCTCCAGCCCGGGGTTGATTTCGCCGCGCGCGCGCGCTGCCGCCAGCGGGGCGATCACGGTGCCGGCGCGTTGCAGCGCGATCCGCTGCAGCACGCGCTGGTGCAGTTGCCCATCGGCGCCGACGATCTCCCGGATCCATAGTCCGGGGAACCATGGCGTGGCGGCCGCGGTGCGGATCAGCCGGCCGGCAATGCCAATCAGCATGGCGGCCGGGTCCGCGCTGTCGGCGGCGGCCGGCACGAACACCTGTTCGACCAGGGGCTGCAGGCGCTCGTCGACGACCGCGTCCAGCAACTGGTCGCGGTCGCGGAAGTAGTAGTGCACCAGAGCCGGCGTGACGCCCGCATGCGCGGCAATGGTCTTGATCGGGGTGGCGGCCACGCCGTGTTGCGCGAACAGCGCGGTGGCGGCGTCGAGCAACTGCTCGCGCTGGCCCGCGCCGCCGGCATTGCCGGCGGCCGGCCGGCCGGGTCGGCGGCTTGCGGGCGTATTGTCTGCTGCACGTGGCATGGCGGCTCCAGGCTATGCAGACAATATTAATTTATGAATTAATTAATTCAAGGGCGATGACAGATTCGGAAAGTCAGGCAGCAGCCACTGGAATGTTGCGTCGCAACAATACAAGGTAGACATGTCATAAACGCTTGGCTATGCTTCGTCCGCCAATCAGCCGGGATCCATCTTGCCCGGCCTTTCGTCGTTTCCCGGATCTTTCATGCTGCTTCGTTGCTCCACCGCCGCTCCGGCGCGGCCACGCTTGTCCTCCGCCTCTCGCAAGGCTGCGGCTGCCCTGTCGCTGGCCGGCGCGCTGGCGGCCATGGCTGCGCTCCCGGCGATGGCGCAGGCGCAAGCCGCGGGCAATGGCGATGCGGCCGCGCCGGCCGATGCGCCGGAGGACTTCGCCGTCCACGGGCAGACCACCTATATCTGGCAGCGCAAGCCGTCTTTCGGGGCAGCCTACTCGGGCCCCAACAGCCTTACGGCGGATCGCGCCAAGAGCTATTCGTTCAGCGCCACGCTCGATCTTGGGCTGCGCCTGTGGCGCGGCGCGGAATTCCACTTCAACCCGGAAGTGACGCAGGGCGTGCCGTTCTCCGAACTGCACGGGGTGGGGGGCCCCACCAACGGGGAACTGGCCAAGGTGTCGAGCACCAACCCGGTGTTCTACCGCGCGCGTGCCTTTATCCGGCAGACCTGGGGCCTGGGCGGCGGCACCGAGCAGCAGGATGCCGACTTCAACCAGCTGGCCGGCAGCGTCGACAAGCGGCGCATCGTGCTGACCGCCGGCAATTTCGGCGTGCTCGACGTCTTCGACCAGAACGAGTATGGCTCCGACCCGCGCACGCAGTTCATGAACTGGTCGTTCCTGACGCACGGCTCCTTCGACTATCCGGCCGATGCGCGCGGCTACGACTGGGGCGTGGCGCTCGAATACATCGGCGATACCTGGTCGGTGCGGCTCGGCCGCTTCCTGCAGCCACTGGAATCCAACGGGCTGGAACTCGATACGCGCATGTTCGCGCACTATGGCGACGTGCTCGAGTTCGAGAAGCGCTACAGCCTGGCCGGCAAGCCCGGCGTGGCGCGCCTGATGTTCTGGCGCAACAAGGCGCGCATGGGCGCGTTCAGCGATGCGCTGCAATTCGGCGCCGCCACCGGCACCACGCCGGACGTCGCCAATGTGCGCGAGGAGCACGCCAAGATTGGGGCCGGCCTGTCCGTGATGCAAAAGGTCAACGATTCCCTGGGCGTGTTCGCGCGCGCCAATATGTCCGACGACAAGACGGAGACCTACGCCTTTACCGAGATCGGCCGCCAGGTGGCCGCCGGCGGCGTGCTCAACGGCAACGCCTGGGGACGGCCACGCGACGTGGTGGGGCTGGCCATGTCGGTCAATATGCTGGGCTCGCGCCACCAGGCCTACCTGGCGGCCGGCGGGCAGGGCGCCTTCCTTGGCGACGGTGCGCTCAGGTACGGCCCGGAACAGATCGTGGAGGTGTTCTACAGCTTCCAGCCGGTCAAATACCTGAGCATCAGCCCGGATTTCCAGTACATCCGCAATCCCGGCTACAACCGCGACCGCGGCCCGGCGATGTTCTACGGCGTGCGCCTGCACGCCGAGTTCTGAGCCCGGTGACCGCCCCGGCGATCAGTTGCCCAGCTCGGCCAACAGGGCCTTGAGCTGCTTCGCCCTGGCCGCGCCGATGCTGCGCACGATGCCGTCCTCATGCTGCTGCACCAGGCGATTCAGCCGCTTCGATAGCGCCAATCCCTGGTCCGTGGCGTAAAGCAGGACACGGCGGTTGTCATGAAGATCGGGGCTGCGCATGGCCAGGCCCTGGCTGATCATGCGGTCGACCAGCTTGGTGAGGGTGGGCGGATGCATGGTCAGCGCCTGGGCCACTTCGCCCATGGCATGCCCTTGCTCGTCCGCCAGCACGCGCAGCACTTTCCAGTGCTCGACCTGCACGCCTTCGCCGGCCAGGGCTTGCTCCAGCCGGCCATGGACGGCGTGGTGGGCACGTGACAAGAGTTGGGCCAGGTAGCCGTCGATATCGCTCATGAGCAGTCCTGCGTGGAACACTGCGTTAGTATACGAGAAAACTTTCCCAGGAAAATGTTCCGTGCCCCGGCCTGGTTCCTCCGATGGGAAAGGCGCGCTGCCAAGATGCGGATTTGCCGCCCAACCCGGCCAGGAGACGATGCCATGCAATGGAAGCCACTGCGGTCCAGTCGCGCCCAGGCGCCGGACGATCCGTCTGCGACCTGCCTGGTCGAGGGCGAGGCCAGTGGCTGCGGTGCCGGCCGGCTGACGGTCGGCCTGCTGGTGCCGGTACGCGGCGCCGCGGGTATCTGGGGCCCTTCGGCGCGCGCCTGCGCGCAGCTCGCGGCCGAAGAGATCAACCGGCAGGGCGGCATCGGCGGCCGCGAAATCTGCCTGCGGGTGTTCAATGCCGTGGACGAGTGCCGCGATATTCCCGACCTGCTGGGTGCCCTGGTGCGCGAGGGCGAGCTCGATGCCGTGGTCGGCATGCATACCAGCGCGGTACGTTCGCGCGTGCGCGCCGCCACCGCAGGGCGTATCCCCTTTGTCTATACGCCGCTCTACGAAGGTGGCGAGAAGACGCCCGGCGTCTATGCGATCGGAGAAACGCCGGAATTGCAGCTCCTGCCAGCGCTGGAGGCGATGGTCCGGCAGTACCGGGCGCGTCGCTGGGTGTTCGTCGGCAACGACTGCGTCTGGCCGCGTGCCTCGCATTTCCAGGCGGCCGGCGCGCTGCGCGCCCTTGGCGGGGAAATGCTGGCGGACCGCTATGTGCCGCACGGTTGCGGGTCCTATCGCAAGGTGCTCGAGGAGATCCAAACGTTGCGTCCCGATGCGGTCCTGCTTTCACTGATCGGGCAGGATGCGGTGCGCTTCAATCGCGAATTCGGCGCATCCGGCCTGCAGCGGCGGGTAAGGCGCCTGTCGTGCGCCATCGAGGAAAATGGCTTGCTGGCCATCGGCGCCGGCAATACCGACGGCCTGTTCGTGGCCTCCGGCTATTTCGCCGCGCTCGCCAACGATGTCAACATGGCGTTCAAGGAGCGCTACCACGGCCGCTTCGGCGAACGGGCGCCGGTGCTCAATGCGCTGGCGCAGTCAGTCTACGATGGCATGTACTTCCTGGCGGCTTTGGCCGCCGCGCCGGAACAGGCGCTGCGCTGCGCGCCCCTGGCGTTTCGCAGCGTGCGCGGATTGTCCTGGCGCGGCAATGCCCGCGTACAGCAACCGGTGTTTCTCGCCGAAGCCAACGGCCATTTCTTCCAGGTCGTCAGGCAACTCTGAGCCGCAGGCGCAAGACCTCGGAAAGGCAGACAGGCGCCCAGGACCCCAGGCGCGGTTTCATGGTTTTCCCTAGCCGCCTAATATTTTCCTTGGAAAATATTTCTATGGAAAATAATATGACGGCTGCCCCGGCGCAACCAGGCCGGCCTCTTTCTCTCCCGATTGCCATTGCCCCCTACCTCGCACAGGAGTACGCCATGACCGTGAAGCGCCCCACCCAGGCTCAGATGCGCGAACTGATTTCGAGCTTGCACATGACCATGAGCGAGGACGAATGCGCCGAGTACCTCGCCCTGATGGAGGGCAGCATCCAGGCCTACGACCGTGTCGACGAATTGCCGGATTTCCTGCCCGAGCCGGGCTATCCGCGCAGCGCGGGCTACCGTCCGCCGCCGCAGGAAAACCGTCTCAATGCCTGGTACGTCAAGACCGAAGTGAAGGGCGCGGCTGGCGGCGCGCTGGCGGGGCGCTCGGTAGTGCTCAAGGACAATATCTGCCTGGCCGGGGTGCCCATGATGAATGGCTCCTCCACCCTGGAAGGCTATGTTCCCGATATCGACGCTACCGTGGTGACCCGCATCCTCGATGCCGGCGGCACCATTGTGGGCAAGGCGCATTGCGAGTGCTTCTGCCTCTCGGGCGGCAGCCATACCAACGCCAGCGGCCCCGTGCACAATCCCTACCGCATGGGCTATATCGCAGGCGGGTCGTCATCCGGTTGCGGGGCGCTGGTCGGCGCCGGCGAAGTCGACATGGCGATCGGTGGCGACCAGGGCGGCTCGATCCGCATCCCCGCCGCGTTCTCCGGCTGCTATGGCATGAAGCCCACGCACGGGCTGGTGCCCTACACCGGCATCATGCCCATCGAATCCACCATCGACCATACCGGACCGATGACCCGCACGGTGGCGGACAATGCCTTGCTGCTCGAAGTGATCGCCGGGCCCGACGGACTGGACCCGCGTCAATACGCCCCCCGCGTGGCGCGCTATACCGAGGCGCTTGGCAAGGGCGTGGCGGGCTTGCGCATCGGCGTGGTGCGCGAGGGTTTCGGTCATGGCAACAGCGAGGCGGATGTCGACGCCAAGGTACGTGCCGGCGCGCAGCGGCTGGCACAGCTTGGCGCGATCGTGGACGAGGTCAGCATCCCCATGCACCTGGACGGGGCCGCCATCTGGACACCCATCGCACTGGAAGGCTTGCAGGCGCAGATGATGCACGGCAACGGCATGGGGTTCAACTGGAAAGGCCTGTACACGACCAGCCTGCTTGAGCGCCATGCCGGCTGGCGCGAGCAGGCGGACCAACTCTCGCCCTCGCTCAAGCTATCGATGTTTGTGGGCGAATTCTTCATGCGGCAATATGGTGGCCGTTTCTACGCCAAAGCGCAGAACCTGGCGCGCCGGTTGCGCAACGCCTACGACGAGCAACTGCAGCGCTACGACTTGCTGCTGATGCCGACGCTGCCGCTGAAGGCGCAGCCGATCCCGGCACCCGGCGCGCCGCTGGCCGAAGTGATCCAGCGCGCCTTCGAGATGATCGCCAACACGGCGCCGTTCGACGCTACCGGCCATCCGGCCATGAGCCTGCCCTGCGGACTGGGCGACGGCCTGCCGATCGGCCTGATGCTGGTGGGCAAGCACTGGGACGAAGCGACCATCTACCGGGCGGCGCATGCCTTTGAGGAAGCCGGGGACTGGCATGGGTTCTGATGGGGGGGGTGGCAAAAACCGTTGGCTTCGTTTCCAGTGGTGCCTGGCTGAGCCACCCCTCTTGCCTATCCTCTTCGCTTCATGGTGGTTGTTTCAAAATGAAGGGATGTGGTTGCCGTTGCTATTTCTGGATTTTCTGGTGATCTGATTTAGGGTTGCGGGGGCTAAAGGCGAAGTGGTGTCAGGGGCTTTGGCTTGGCTTGGGTGGGTTGGGACAGGTCTGCAGGGCCTAAAGGCGGAGTGGCGTCGGGCTCTTGGGCACATGGAGGTGTCACTTTTCTTTACTCGTAAAGAAAAGTAACCAAAAGAAAGCGATCCTTGCAGGAGGCTGGCTTATCGGGCTTGGTGGCTTTGCGGATTCGTGGTGGTCGCGGCGGTTCTAATAAACTGCTGGCGCTACCGGCACGAACGGCATTGCCGCTGCGAATGACAGTGGTTTCATTGTATGACCCCTGAATGACGATCTCGCTTGCCCATTCAGGCATCTGCCGTTACCAGTTTATATGGCCACTCGAACACGAACGGCACTGGTTTCGTCGTGGGCGCGGTGGCCCCAGATTT